>CAMOEW010000091.1 GCA_946612625.1 uncultured Prevotella sp. | reverse complement strand
TCCTTCGGAGGGGTCGGGGGAGGTTTCTTATGAAAACAATTTGTTTATATTTTGAGATACATCAGATTATTCATCTGAAGCGCTATCGTTTCTTCGACATCGGTACCGACCACTACTACTACGATGACTACGAGAACGAGCGTAGCATCAGCGACATCGCTGAACGTTCATATATGCCGGCTCTCAACGCCATCGGCGACATGATACGCGACAACGGTAAGTATTTCAAGGTGGCATTCTCGCTCTCGGGCGTGGGCATCGAGCAGCTTGAGATGCACGCTCCGCAGGTTCTGGCAAAACTTCAGGAGCTCAACAACACAGGGTGTGTGGAGTTTCTTGCCGAGCCTTACAGCCACGGTCTGTCGTCGCTTGCCAACGAGGAGAGCTTCGCCGCCGACGTTGAGAAGCAGTGCCAGAAGATGGTGGAGTATTTCGGCAAGCGTCCTACTGTGGCCCGCAACTCATCGCTGATTTACAGCGACGACATCGGCTCTCAGGTTGCCGCCATGGGATTCAAGGGAATGCTTACCGAGGGCGCAAAGCACGTGCTGGGTTGGAAGTCGCCGCACTATGTGTATAATTGCAACATGGCTCCGGGCCTGAAGCTGCTGCTGCGCGATGTTGAGCTTTCCGACGATATTTCGTTGCGATTCAACAATGCCAACTGGGACGGCTATCCTCTCTTTGCCGACACGTATATCGACCGCATTGCAAAGCTGCCCGAAGAGGAGCAGATAATAAACATCTTCATGGAGTTGTCGGCTCTCGGCATAGCCCAGCCGTTGAGCTCTAACATTCTCGAATTCCTCAAGGCACTTCCTGCATGTGCCAAGGAGAAAGGTATCACCTTCGCCACTCCTACCGAGATTTGCAAGATGACCAAGAGCGTCGGCAACCTTGACGTGCCCGACACCCTCTCATGGGTTGACGAAGAGCGCGACACGTCGTGCTGGCTCGGAAATGCAATGCAGTGGGAGGCATTCCAGAAGCTATACAGCGTGGCCGACCGCGTGCGCATTGCCAACGACCCGCGTATCAATCAGGACTGGGACTATCTGCAGGCAAGCAATAACTTCCGTTTCATGACAACTAAGCCAAGCAATGTAGGGCTCGACCGCGGTATCTACAGCGGACCGTTCGATGCGTTCACAAACTACATGAACATTCTGGGCGACTTCATCAACAGGGTGAATGCTCTCTATCCGCCTGAAATAGACAACGAGGAGCTTAACGCGCTGCTCACCACCATCAAGAACCAGGGCGACGAGATTGAGATGAAAGACAAGGAAATCATCCGTCTGAAGACAAGGCTCGAAAAACTTCAGCCTGATTTTGACAAGGAAGAGAAGCCGAAGAAGAAGGCTGCACCGAAAAAGAAGTCAGCCGCTAAGGCAGAGAATAAATAAGGTGAAGGGTGTGCCAGAAAACATGGCACACCCGTTTTCTTGTCATGGCAGTGGTTGTGCGGTTTCTATCCTTCCTGCTCCCCCCGTGCCAGTGAGGACAGAGGGTAGTATCTTCGGAGGTATTACTTCATACTTGTATGGCATTGTTACTGTGCCTTTATTCTTCGGTTTGAAAGTTTCCCTGAAGATGTTGTCCATCATCTGGTAGGCCCTTGAGTCGCGCTCATGGAAGATGTTCTTCACTCCCTTCTCGAAGTAGCATCCTTCAAGCAACACCTCGCTGTCGCGTCGTGGATTGACGGCGGCAGAATTGCCCGGACAGTTGTAGTAGCAGTTGAGCACGTGGATATTTCCGAATCTCACCATCGGCATTCTTTGGTCGCATTTGTAGCCCCAGATGCAGTTCGCGTAGGTCACGTTGAGGTTGTCTATGCCCTGGCTGGGATTGTCGTTTGCACCGATGAGGTTGGAGTTCATGTGTATGAACGAACGGTCGGTATAGCTGAACGTACACCATGAAATGGTGATGAAGTCTGAGCGCGTGTTGATGTCAAGGTTTCCGTCGGTACCGTCAACAAAGTCGCAGTGGTCAACCCACAGATGAGTGGTCATCGATGCTGTGAGGCAGTCGGCACCGCCCACGTCGAACGAACCTGTACCTTCGAACCGTATATTCCTTATTATTATATTGTCGCATCCGCGCAGAGCCATGATACCGCTTTCACGGCATTTCTCGTCGGGGTCGCCGAGATGGTCGATTAGAAACTGTCGCACATGTAGTTCTTGCTCTTCGTGCACTCGCTGTCCGTTGGATAGTGTGCCGCCGTTGCCGGATGAGCTGTATTGACGTATGTTCAGTGCGTTCAGGCGTGCCTTCAGATTGTCGGTAAGCTTGAACGTTGTAGTAAGCGTTGCGCCGTTGATGCCCGTGATGGTTTTGTTCTTGATACCGTTGATAATCATTGTAGAGGCTATCTCTACAGGTCCGTTGCTGCCGTCGATGATGATGATGTCGTAGTTGTCGAGAGCCTGAAGAATGTCGTCACCCATTGGCCTGCCGTTGCTGCTGATGGTGACTGTGCGTCCGCCGACAGAGCCTCCGTTGACGTTGAAGGTCTGTGTGCCGTCGAGCGAGTTGCATACTGCCCATCCGAAAGGCTGTCCGGTGTCGTATTTACTGCGAGTCTGAGCACTGCCGTTTAGTACTGCAAATGCTGCTGCGACGGTGAGTGCGATAAGTTTTAATATGTTCATATTAATGTGTTGTATTGTGATTTCTCGGCAAAGTTACGAAATAATGCTGACACACGAAAGCGATTTTGGATGATTAACGCAGTTCGTTTGTGTCCGTCCAAAGAAACTCACTCCAAAAAGATGTAATATGAAGAATGTTTCGTACCTTTGCAACCATCAAACAAAAAGGCATGAAAAAACCCGGATTCATCACCAGCACCTGAATGTCTGGGAGAGGAACTACCGGGACTGCGGTGCAAAGATACGAAAATTTATGGAAGTGACCAAACAATTTCTGGAAAAAGTGTTCTCTACGAAGCGGATGGATCGGTATTTTGCGCTTTACCCTGATGATGAGGCGCGGGCGATACGCCATTATGAGTGCAACCTGATGCTGGCAGAGTCGCTCTACGTGAGCCTGTCGGTGCTGGAGGTGACGCTGCGTAATGCACTTTGCCGTGAGTTGGAAACCATGACGGGGCGTGAGGATTGGTATGCATTTTTCCCATCAACGCCAGGACTACGCAGTCTGAACCGCTACATCACGGAGGCGGGACAACACATCACGGCTCGACATGAGCAGATTACGCCATCGAAAATCGTGGCAGAACTGACGCTTGGCTTTTGGGTGTCGCTGCTGAACACGGAGTATGAAAGGACATTGTGGCAGGCGCTGCGGCGGGCCTCCCCCTATATGCCCCGCCGCGAACGGCAGCGCAGGAATGTGTCGGCACCGCTCAACACGTTTCGCCGTTTACGCAACCGTATCTTCCACAACGAATCTATCTGCTGGAATCTTGTGAGGGTTGAAGAAATTCATGCCGAGATGCTGAAAGTGATTGGCTGGATGAATCGCGACCTGCCCGAATGGGTGGAAGCGCAAGAGCGGTTTACGGCTGTGTGCGCAGAAATTCGCAGACGGATGGATTGGGAGTAGGAAAGGCTGAGGTGCATCTTGTAGAACAGGTCGGAGAAGAATCGAGGTGACGTTGGCCGCCGCGTTCATCAGTTCCAGTTGTGCCATTTCTGTGTAACTCATATTCGTCGCATTTAGGAAATATGGTGCAAAGATACAACTTTTTTCGCAAACTCATTGCGATTGGCCGGAAAAAGTGATACGCTCGCGGAACTCGGCGGGCGACACTCCCTCCATACGGCGGAAGAAACGGGAGAAATAGGAAAGTTCGTAAAGTGCGACAAGGCAGCCGGGCGTAAGAGCATCAAGAAGTGGTACGCCAAAGTGAGCGAGTTTGATAACAAAGC
>CAMOEW010000090.1 GCA_946612625.1 uncultured Prevotella sp. | reverse complement strand
GTTCGCTATGTAGTATGTGGCTGATGTCGTCGGTCGACTGGTGTACGGGGTTGATGCCCTGTGTGTGGGCTTCGACCACGCGGCTTCCGTCCGTGGCGCGCAGCATTGCCCAGTCGGTCTTCGTGCTGCCGCTGTCGGCTATCAGTATCAGTTCTTCGCTCATAATTGCGTGCAAAGGTACGAATAAGCGCGCACAAAACAAAACAAAAAAGCTTTTTTGTTTTGTTTGTCGGGCGTAAGTACCTTCGGCGTAAGTCAAAGGTGACGAAGAAAAGGTAAAACTGAAAAGTGATAAGTGAAAAGTGAAAAATTTGCTGCCGCTACCGTAAAATTTCAAACTTCTAACTTCAAATATCAAATATAATTTGTACCTTTGCAGCCAAAATTCTAACAAAAAAGGTAATTAGACTTATGAAAGTAGCAATTGTAGGTGCCTCTGGTGCCGTGGGTCAGGAGTTTCTGCGTATTCTTGACCAGAGAAATTTCCCGATGGACGAACTGGTGCTGTTTGGCTCTGAACGCTCGGCAGGTACGACATACACCTTCCGTGGCAAGGAGCTGACCGTGAAACTGCTCCAGCACAACGATGACTTCCGCGACATCGACATCGCCTTCACCAGTGCCGGTGCCGGCACGTCGAAGGAGTTTGCCGAGACGATAACGAAGTATGGCTGCGTGATGATTGACAACTCGTCGGCTTTCCGCATGGACGACGACGTGCCCTTGGTGGTGCCCGAGTGCAATGCCGCCGACGCCATGCAGCGTCCGCGTGGCATCATTGCTAACCCCAACTGCACGACCATCATGATGGTCGTCGTGCTGCAGCCGCTGGAGCAGCTCAGCCACATCAAGCGCATCCACGTCTCGTCCTACCAGAGTGCGTCGGGCGCCGGTGCCGCTGCCATGGCCGAACTGCAGCAGCAGTACAAGGAGATGGTGGAGACGGGCGAGGTGAAAACCATCAAGAAGTTCCCCCACCAGCTGGCCTACAACGTGATTCCACAGATAGACGTCTTCCAGCCCAACGGCTACACCAAGGAGGAGATGAAGATGTACAACGAGACGCAGAAGATCATGCATACCGACGCCAAGTGCTCGGCTATGTGTGTGCGTGTCAGCTCGCTGCGCAGCCATTCCGAGAGCGTCTGGATTGAGACCGAGCGTCCCCTCAGTGTCGAGGAGGCTCAGCAGGCCATTGCCGCAGCTCCCGGCTGTACGCTGGTCGACGACCCTGCTACGCTGACTTACCCCATGCCGCTTGAGACTGCCGGCAAGGACGATGTCTATGTGGGCCGTGTGCGTAAGGACCTGGCCGACGAGAACGGGCTGACCTTCTGGCTCAGTGGCGACCAGATACGTAAGGGTGCTGCCCTGAACGCTGTGCAGATTGGCGAGTATCTGGTAGAGCAGAAAGACTTACCGTGCTTTAAATGAAGAATGAAGAACGAAGAATGAAGAATTTGCTGCCGCCATGATGAGACCGGTAGGAAATTCTTCATTCTTCATTTTTCCCTTTCTTTTCCTTCCGTTCCTTCAGCTCGTCCAAGTAGCCGGCGGTGATGATGCCCGACGGCAGTGCGATGATGGCAATGCCCACCATGGCCGAGATGATGCTGATGACGCGTCCCACGTTCGAGATGGGGTAGAGGTCGCCGTAGCCTACGGTGGTCAGCGTGCATGCTGCCCAATAGAAGGCATCGAAGAAGTCGGCGAACAGCGGCTTGCCTGTGTTGGGGTTGATTTCCTGTTCGGCGTTAAACATAATCATGGCCGTAATGAAGATGTAGAAGATGGCCAGCGTGAACACCGTGCCCAGTACGGAGCGCTGCTTGCGTATGACGCTTAGGATGATGCCCAACGGCTCGAAATAGCGTACGAACTTGATGACGCGCAGCAGCTTGAGCAGCCGCGACACACGAGCAATCTTCAGCGTAGGCGTAACGATGGAGAACGTGGGCAGGATGCTCAGCAGGTCGACAATGGCCATCGGCGTGAAGGGGTATTTCATGTACGACACCCACAGTTTCTGCGTAGGATGTTTGGCACCGTAGGCCATCCACCGCAGCAAGTAGTCGACGATGAAGCAGGCACACGACGCGATGTCGAACGCGCGGAACAGTGGCGTCTGTTCGCGGAACATGAGTGGTATGATGCCGATGATGATAGCCACCAGCATGATGCGGTCGTATATCTGTGTCCGTGGCGTCTTGTCCTTCGGTTCAACGATGAAGTCAACGACTTCCAGCCATTGTTTGTATGTCATCTTTTCTCCTTTTTTCGTAATTATGAAAGAAATTGCAGGATTGCTTGTATAAAGACGATGCAGAGGATTGAGAATAGTCGGGGTTACGGTATAGAGATTGTTCTCAATTCATTGTTCTGCTATAAATTGCCTAAAAGAGCACCCGACTCAGAGTCATCGTCTGTTTCGTGGCTCATCATCAAGTGCAAAGGTACAACAAAAAGTTGAAATGACCAAATACTATTCATAATTTCTAACATAAGTATTGCGGGCATAAATCATCTAACTCCAGCTTCTATCTCTTTCTGAGCATAGATCAGAGCATCATGTTTCACATCGTCTTCACCTTCAATTGTATCCAGCACCTTGTCTGCCAACCAGATGGTCAGCAGTTCTTTCTCTTCGATTTCAAGGAGTTTAGCCATAATAGGAATATGGCATCGTTTGGCTTTCCTTTCTCCACGCTCTATCTTGCTATACATAGGCGTGTCTATATCCAGTGCAGCCGCCAGTTTCCGCTGCACCATCCCATGTTCTTCTCTGAGTTCTTTTATCTTCTTACCGAATATCATACGCTTCCATTTATTTCTTTCTAACGGGAACACTGCAGAATTGAATAACATTCTTTTGAACCCCACTGAGTGACTTGTAAGAAACCTGATGCATCTCTATCAAGTCATCTCTGTCTTCTCTGTCTGTTTTAGAACTACGGATATTTTCTAAATTGTTGTTCTTCAAAGCTTTATCTATATCTTCTCTGTCTTTCCTATCTCTATCACTAACTCTATTATTTTTAATATCAGTTTCTCCTACATCTCTGCGCTCAACAGTCACAATAAACTCATTAAGTGTATCATCATTGACAAACTTGATGTCAGGCGTAAGCTTCAAGGCTCTGGTTATACCACTTCCAGCACCAGTGTAGGGCAGCAGATTGATGCCATGATTGAATAGCAACTTATTCCTTGGCACCGATGCACCATGTTTGATACTTTCCATGCTGACCCCTTCTGGCTGAACATTCTCGATGTCAAGCAGAATCTGTGGAACGACACCTTCCGATGCCAGACTTCCCAACAAGTTCGTCGTCTCTTGCACCTCCACAAAGGAGAGAGGATTGATGCGCCCAGTCTTGTCATCAATGCCCACCACTATCATTCCGCCACGAGAATTGCTCTGTGCCACCATCTCGCAACTCACGTCATACTTGTTGTCACGAGTCACCCGCTCCTTGAACTGCACTCGCGTCTGTTCTGCCGTGTCTCTTAGCCTCAGTATATCTTCTTTCGTCATATCTCGTACTATGTATTCTTATAACGTTTTTATCCGTTGCTGTATTCTGTTTCATCCGCTTCAGTATGCTTTTAGTCTGCTTTCAAGCTCCTTCCTACTTCACTCCATACTCTTAGCATAATCATAAGTAAGCCTATAATCTGCTTAGAGTATGCCTTCGCCTTGCCTAGAACATAAGTATACTTAAAAGAGCCTTTTACCCTCATGCTCAGGAGGTCCCTTTTAAAGAAGGATTATTAGTAGACCAATTATTGACCACCAGACGAAATTAGCTAAATGCTTACCCATCTGTCTCTAAAACTCTTCCTTAAACGGGGATGGCTTTTTTGAACCAGCCCCTTTGTTTTGGGACTGCTCAATCTATATGCCACCGATGTTAATAAAATAATTTTTATCGAACATAGTTTTATACATTTTGAATGGTTCATGCTTCACAAGTTATCATCCCTGTTTGCTTCCGGGCTGGCATCTACCTACTCTCCCGCATTTGCAGTACCATCGGCATAAGCGTATTTCACTTCTC
>CAMOEW010000089.1 GCA_946612625.1 uncultured Prevotella sp. | reverse complement strand
AACAATCCACGGCACGCAATCCATACGCCGAGGGGCGCGTGGGCTTCAACTACCAACTGAACGACAGCAACTCGTTTGGCGGCTTCTACCAGCACGTCTACGACTACGTGAAGACCGCCTACGACAATGCCGACGACTTGACCGCCAACGGCACGCCCTATGACCATCTGCACAACGTCGGCACGCGCCGTGACAAGAATGCACCCAAGCACCAGGCCAACCTCTACTACACGGGGAAGTTGGGCTGCCTCTCCATCGACTTCAATGCTGACTACACGGACTATCAGAACCGCAGCCGCAACGAGCAGCAGGAGTTGAGCCGCAACTACGAGAACCGCGACGTACACACTGAGACACGGACGCACGGCCGCATGGTGGCTGAGAAACTCATCGTGAGCATGCCGCTGTGGAAGGGGCAGCTCTCCGTAGGCGAGGAATATACCAACACCCGCTGGCGCAGCAGCTTTGAGAACACCGAGGGCTACATACAGGGCAGCAACAACGAACAGCACGAGAGCAACATGGCACCCTTTGTGGAATTGCATCAGCGGTTTGGCCGCTTCCAGCTGCAGGCCGGTCTGCGCTATGAGCATGTTGCGTCCGACTATTTTGCCGGCGGCCAACACCGCAGCGACCAGAGCAGTACCTACGACGACCTCTTCCCCTCCGTCGCCCTTTCGACAGCCGTACCGCTCTCTAAGGACAAACCGGGCAATGTCGTGCAGCTTTCCCTCAGCTATGCCAAGCGCACCAACCGGCCGGCCTACTGGCTGTTAAGCAACGATGTAGTCTATGAGAATCGCTTGAACATGCAGCGTGGCAATCCTTATCTGCGGCCCGTCAAGTACCACAACTTCAACATCATGGCGATGTGGAAGGGCATCTACCTGACCACCAACCTCGCTCACTGCGTCAATCCCTTCATGACCGTGATGGAGAGCACCGAGCAAGACAGCAAGGTGAACATGGCCACCATCAGGAACTACGACCATACCAACTGGCTCATCGTCACGCTGGGTGTGCAGCGCGACGTCCGCTTGGGCAGCAGCGTCACGTGGACACCGCAGTACAACGTCACACTCATGAAGCAATGGCTCACGACAACCTTCAACGGCCAGGACAAACAGCTCGACCAGCCCATGCTGTCGCTCCAGCTGGGCAACATCGTCACCCTGCCGCACGACTGGCTGTTGCAGGCCGACTTCATGATGCACACCCACGGCTATATGGGTTCCAACTTCAAGATAGAGTCCACCAACCCGATGCTCTCGCTCGGCGTCAGCAAGGACTTCTTCCGTCGGCGCCTGAACATCAAGCTCACGGGCAACGACCTCTTCAATCAGGGCAAAAGCCGTGGCACGTACTACTTCGACCGCATGATATTACGCAAGACCGAAGACAACGACACACGCTGCGTCTCGCTCTCCCTACGCTATCGCTTCAACGTCACTCCGTTGAAGTACAAGGGAACGGGTGCCGGCAATGCTGAGAGGAACCGACTATAGGCAAGTCGTATTTTTTTCCAATAGATTAACACTTTGTTTGTGATATGCTTTGTCGTTCGGAACGATGAGAATTCTGAAATTGCGGAAATGCTATCGTTCGGAACACTGAGGAAACTGAGAAAACAGAAATGTTGTCGTTCGGAACGACGGGAATTCTGAAATTGCGGAAATGTTGTCGTCTGGAACGACGGGAATTCTGAAATCGCGGAAATGCTGTCGTCTGGAACGACGGGAATTCTGATTAGAAGGATGCCGCTCTGAGGGCCATGTTCTCACGGAGTAGGTCGCGATAGAGCCATATCTCTCGCGAGTGGTAGTTGCCCTCCCGGCCTATCAGGGGCAATATGTAGTCTTGCGCCGTGAAGCCATCAACTATCAGCAATCCTGTAGCCATGTCGAGACGAATTTTCATCGTGTCTTTTTTCTGTTCGACTACGGGCAGCAGCGGCGATGGTTCGGTAATTAGGACTGCGGGAGTGCTGTCTGTCCGCCAGTTGACGGGGTTGATGGCTACACGGCTCTTCTCCCATCCTGGCATGGCGCAGGTGGTGTCGCGCACGGAGTTATAACAGATAGTGACACCTGTATCGTCTGCACGTGTTGCGGGTACGATGTGGGGGTGGCTCTCACGGATGGGAATGCCGATGGCGTAGGCCGCTATCATGCGTTGATAGGTCGCTTCGTCCATCTCCTTCAGCAGTTCCAGCATGATGTAGGCACCCTGGCTGTAGCCTGCCAGGATGAAAGGACGACCGTCGTTGAGGTGCTTCAGATAGTGTTGGAAGGCCCGTCGCACATCGCCCAGTGGCAGGGGCATACGTGCTGCCGTAAGACTGTCGCTCTCAAAGCTCTGCAGTGAGCATTGTCGGTAGTAGGGCGCATAAAAGTTCAGCTGTCCGCTCACGAGCGAGTCAACGCCATGCATCTCTGCGTATAGTGGTGTCCTTAGGCTGTCACTATAGGTGTTGGCATAATGGCATGTATCGCCACCGGGCAGCACATAGTCGCCCGTCTCTGTCGATAGAACATAGAAAATGTCGGCTGCGGCCTGTCTGTCACTGATATACCACTGCGCGGTGTCTTGATAATCGGGCTCTTTAGGAACCTGTGTGAGGCCAGTCTTACGAGGTTGGCACGATGTCCACGCTATCAGAAAGACGAGCGAGACGGATGATAATCGTAAGAAACTGCGGACTGTCTGTGACATTCTGAAATACTCAAGTTAGTCCTTCAGTGAATATGTGACGGTGGTCACAACGCGTACTTTCTTGATATACGGTGTATTCTCGTCGCGATTGTCGATAGAGAACTGTCCCTGATCGGCACTAACGATTTTGTTCAGTTCCGAATGCGAGTTCTCTGCAAACTGCTGTGCAGTCTTCTCTGCATTCTCGATAGCCTCCTGCATCATCTTGGGCTTCATCTCCTTGAACGACACAAATTCATATTTTACTGGATTCTCATAACCTCCATCTACGATGGCAACGCCCTCTTTCAGCAGGTCGCCTTGACTGGCGATGATGCGTCGTACCTGCTTCACCTGTTGCGATGTCACGGTGATAACTGAGGTCACGATATAGCGATATGTCTTGTTGGCATCGCTGTATTCGCGAGCCTGCAAGTCTATCACTTGCGGAGCATTCTGCGACATCTCCGATTCTTTTATGCCGTTGCGCATCAGGAAGGCCTTAATCTTCTGCTGTGTATTACCTATCTTGTTGTAAAGTTCAGGCAGGTCGTTGCCTACCTCTTTCGACACGATAGGCCACGTCACTTTGTCGGCATCCACTTCCTTTTCAGCCAAACCTTTTACTGTCACTTTGCGGTCTTTTTCGGCAAAATTGTCGATACCTGCCTTTACAAACCATCCCAGACATGTCAGTCCCATTGCAATGAGGGCTGCTGAATATAATCGATTTTCTTTCATGTTGTTTGTTAGTTAAAATATGAAGTTATACTTTCTTTAGTGCAAAGGTAAGCATATTTTTTGTAGAATAATCGCACATTTATCCGAAAAAGTTTGGTAAATTGCAAAATTTACTCTCACTGAGAGAATCTGGGATATGATACTGGAGATTGTCCGCGAAATCGCAGAGTGCTATATAATCTTCACTGTCAGCACGATAAGCATTAAACGGTACAAATCCGCGAGTAAGCGAGAACCATGCAAGCTTGCACTTGACCTCTCGCTTGCAAAGGTACGAAAATTCCATAAATGGAAGTCATTATCATGCCTAAAAATCATTAAATCGACAGTTTTTTAGAAAAAAGTTTGGAAGATTGCCTGATATTTCTTATTTTTGCATCCGTAAATATACAATATTGATAAGTTATAAGAGAAAACGATGTTTAATACATCAAAAATGTAAGGTGGTTGTATGGAAGACTATTCTGATTATTCGACACCAGAACTGGTGCGGATGCTTGGCAGTCGTTTTAAGGACTATCGGTTGAGAGCCAACATGACTCAGAAGGAAGTGGCAGAGATGGCAGGATTGTCTGTGTTGAGTGTCTATCGGTTTGAAAATGGTACGGTGACTAACATATCACTCAGTACGTTTCTGTTGCTGATGAAAGCAGTTGGTTGTATCAACGACTTGAACGACCTGATGCCGGAACAGCCGGAGTCACCTTATCTGTATAAAGAGAGCAAGAAGATTCAACGTGTAAGACATAAAAAGGCATGAAGGAAGTTTTGAAAGTATTCCTATGGGGACAGGAGTGAAGTGAACCCAGAAAGTTGGACACAACTGAAAGGTTCAGATGAAACG
>CAMOEW010000088.1 GCA_946612625.1 uncultured Prevotella sp. | reverse complement strand
TCGGAGGTTGATGGGTCGCTAAAAAGCATAAGTGGTCTGAGAACAGATACACTATTGCCCTGCAGACTGTTTCGTGTTCAGGCGAAGCTGCAGTTCGTCGATGATATCTTTTGCCACTTCGGTTTTGGGCTTTTTGCCGTATTCTTTCTTGTCGTCGGTTGAGATGATTGTTATCTGGTTCTCGTCGGAGCGGAAGCATGTGCCTGCGTTGCGCAACGAGTTCAGCACAATGAAGTCGAAGTGCTTCTTCTCCAGTTTTTTCCGTGCATTATCGGTTTCGTCGTTGGTTTCAAGAGCGAAGCCTGCGAGCACCTGTCTGTCGCTTTTCTTGTTACCGAGAGCGGCAGCAATGTCATGAGTGGGCTGAAGGCGCAGCATCAGGTCGTCTTTCTCGCGCTTGATTTTCCTGTCGGCCACCTTTTCGGGCTTAAAGTCTGCCACTGCAGCACAAAGTATGGCAGCGTCGGCATTGCAGAACGTTTTCATAGCGGCATCATACATCTCGTCACAACTTTCAACGTCGATACGGCGTATGGCAGGGTGGGAGGTCTCTATCGACACAGGTCCGGCGATGAGAGTAACCTCAGCTCCTCTTGCAGCACATTCCTCTGCAAGTGCAAATCCCATTTTGCCGCTTGAATAGTTGCCGATGAAGCGCACTGGGTCGATTTTTTCGTATGTCGGACCGGCAGTTATCATTATTCGCTTGTCTTTCAGCGGTGCTTCGTTCCTGCTGCTTAATTGTTCATCCAAAAATGCCACAATTCTTTCCGGAGCCTCCATGCGGCCCTTGCCTTCCAGTCCTGATGCGAGGAATCCGCTTTGTGGCTCGATGATGAAGTTGCCGAACGAGCGCAGACGCTCAATATTCTGCTGAGTAGTGGGATGGGCATACATGTCAAGATCCATTGCCGGTGCGATGAAGACAGGTGCTTTCATCGACAGATAGGTTGTTATCAGCATGTTGTCGGCAATGCCGTTAGCCATCTTGCCAAGTGTCGAGGCTGTGCATGGAGCAATGAGCATGGCATCGGCCCACAGTCCGAGTGCAACGTGCGAATTCCATGTACCGTCGCGCTGTGCGAAAAATTCACTGATTACCGGTTTGCGAGTGAGTGCCGATAGCGTGATTGGAGTGATAAACTCCTTGCCTGCAGGAGTAATTACCACCTGAACATCAGCTCCTGCCTTTACCAGTTCGCGAATGATGAGGCACGACTTATATGCAGCAATCGAGCCTGTTATTCCCAATACAATCTTCTTATCTTTAAGCACTGTTCTTTGTATTTTCGGTTCACTTCTGGCTCTCGCGCAGTCGTATGCGTGTGAGCACCTGTTTTGTGTTGTATGTGAAGTCTCCGGCAAGAATCCAGCTATAGTAGCCTGGATCGTAGCGCAACACCGATGCCACTGTCTCTCCTTTATGCTTGCCAAAGTTGAACACTTCTACTTTCTGCTCCTTGCCTTCTTTGTCGGTTATTGGCTTTCCGTTGGCGTCCTTCAGGGTGTCCCAGACGATACGGCCTGCAAAGTCAACATTGTTTGATGACTTCGAGAATTCGGCGAGTGTCTTGATGTCGTTTGCCAGTACTCGCTCGGGCTCTTCCTGTCTCTCGGGCGAATACATGTCGAGCTCAGCCATGAGCACTTTGTAGGTTGCCTCGGTGTCTTGATCGGCACGGTGGGCTTCAAAGTCGTCTTCCATCTTTCTGCCGCAGAAGAATTTGTATGCAGCAGCGAGATTGCGGCTTTCCATTTTTTTGAAGATGGTCATGGCGTCAACAAGATAAGCTTTCGAGAAGTCGAAGTCGATGCCTGCACGCAGAAACTCTTCGGCCAACAACGGAATGTCGAAATGATTGGAGTTGTATCCTGCGAAGTCGCATCCACGGAATTCCTCGGCGAGTTTTGCCGCTATCTGTTTGAATGTTGGCTGGTGTTCTACCATTTCATTGGTGATGCCCGTAAGCTGTTGCACTACCTCGGGTATTGGCTTTTCTGGATTCACAAGTGTGTTGGCACGCTTCTCCTTGCCGTCGGGCGTCACCTTAATATATGATATCTGTATTATCCTGTCCTTCACCATGTCCAGCCCGGTTGTCTCCAGGTCGAACACGATGAGGGGTTTTGTCAGATTAAGTTTCATTACACCTTTACTCCTTTCAGTCATTGATAAGCATTGGCATCATGAGCATCAGCACGTCCTGGTTTGTAGGCTGCTCAGAAGGGATTACAAGTCCGGCACGGCTTGGGTCGGCAAGCTGAATGATGACGTTGTCGCAGTCGAAGTTTCCAAGAATTTCGATGAACGACGATCCCTTGAATCCTATGCTCATAGGCTGTCCGTTATAGTCGCAGGCCATTCGCTCAGTAGCTGTCTTCGAGAAGTCAAAGTCTTCGGCATCGAGCTGAAGCATTCCACCTTCGAGTTTGAATCTGATCAGGTTGCTCGAATCGTTGGCAAACGGTTGCACGCGTCGCAGAGCGGAGAGCAGTGCTGTGCGGTCGATGGTCAGTTCGTTAGGATTCTGCTGTGGAATAACCGAGTTGTAGTTAGGATAGCGCCCGTCGATGAGGCGACAAGTAAGAATGCCGTCTTCAAACGCTATCTCCGCATTTCGTTCATCACAGCGTATCGTCACTTCCGTAGCATCCTTTCCCAGTGTACCTTTAAGCAGTGTGGCTGGTTTCTTTGGCAGTATGAACGATGCCGGGTTTTCGCTCTTCACGGTGTAAATCTTGTTGCGTACGAGCTTGTGTCCGTCGCTTGCCACTATAGCGAGATATTCGGGAGTGAGGTCGAAGTATATGCCGTTCATCACCGGCCGCAGCTCGTCTTGTGCCATTGCAAATATCGAGCGGTTGATGTTTTCAAGCAGCATTTCGCTCGAAATGGTGAAGTTGATTACAGCATCGTTGATTGCCTGTGTCATTGGGAATTCGTCAGCATTTTCAATGGGCAGTGAAAAGAGTCCGTTCTGGTATGAAATTTTCGTGATATTCTCGTCGAAGTTCACGTCGAAAGTGATGGGCTGCTCGGAGAATCCCTTCATGGCTTCGAGCAGGTCGTGGCTGTTGATGCAGAAACGTCCGTTGCCGTCGCATTCTGTCAGTTCCACATGGCTCTTCATTACGTTCTCACTGTCGGAGGCTATCAGCATGAGCTGGTTATCGTTTATTTCGAAGAGAAAGTCACCAAGGATTGGCAACGAGTTTTTGCTGTTGATAACTTTCGAAAGAGCAGAAAGTTTGCTGCTTAATGCTGTACTTGATACCGTAAATCTCATATTTATGTTCTGTTTTATTTTTAAATTTTTATTTTATGAGTACAAAAATACAAAATTACCGCGTTAGTAGCAAAAAAATTGCCGAAAAATTACTCTTTTTAAAACTATTTTTGTAATTTCGCAATCTGAAAGAGTAAAATTGACTTATAATAAATATAATTTGTAATGGAGCAAACAGGAAAAGTAATTGCAATCTTGCCGGCCCGCAGTGGAGTATCGCAGCGTACCGGTAATTCTTGGATGACACAGGAGTATGTAATCGAAGTGCCGGGACAGTATCCTCGTAAAATGGTATTCAATGTTTTTGGTGAGGACAGAATTAAGTTGTTTAACATTCAGAATGGTGAGGACATCACGGTGTCTTTCGATATAGATGCCCGTGAATATCAGGGACGCTGGTTTAATGATATTCGCGCATATAATGTAGTGCGCGCACAGGCAGGCATTCCTCAGGCAACAATTCCGGGAACAGCTCCTGCTGCCGCTGCTCCTGCTGCAGAGGCTGCCCCGTTCCCCCCTGCTGACTCTGCTCCTGCTGAGGGCAGTACAGACGACCTGCCGTTCTAATTGAGCAGGAGCCGTTGCTTCAGGCATAGGAATCATCCTAAAATTGAAAAAGGATGTGCCTATTTTGAAGTGAACCCCAGAAGTTAGACAAAAACTTCTGGGGTTCACTTCATTTTGACACACCCTCTTCGGAATTGCAATTAACCCATCATTGTCTGTAAGCATCAATCTTTTAAAAATGTTCGTTTGTTACAGCCTTTTTGCGTAACTTTGGAAGATTTTGCAGGATTTCATTCTTTTTGAAAGTGCCAAATCAATCCGTCACTATTTCTTCTGAGTTTGCCAGTCACTCTATTACTCTCCAATTACCATGACCTGCAGAACCGTCACGGTCAATGAATCTCAAAGATTTCAGTTTATTAATATGCTTTTGAACTGCTGTCACAGAGATACCTATTTTCTTGGCTATGTCGCCTCTTGTGATATAATTATCAGCATATATCAGTTTAAATATGGTAGCTGCTGTCTCAGATAACCCTTTAGACAACTCTTTAGACAACCTTATAGACAACCCTTCTGGCAACTCTATGGATAATTCATTAGACAGCTCTGTCGTACTTGACTTAACGGATGGCACAGGCAGCACCAATTCAACCTCATCAACATCCAGTTTATTCAGCAGTTGTGGCTCGCCCCAATTGGTTTCCTTCCATGCTGCTATAATCTTGG
>CAMOEW010000087.1 GCA_946612625.1 uncultured Prevotella sp. | reverse complement strand
ATAATATTAACCATAGCCGTCAGGTCGGAACCGTTAACCTCACCGTCGCCGTTGATGTCGCCTTCGATTGCAGAAGCATGCTCCGAATATTCCTTTTTCATCTCGTAGATGATGGCAAGCGACTTCTCGCCGGTGTTGGCAACGTAGATATCGAAAATCTTAGCTTTTGCACTGCCACTCTCCTGTGCAAGACGTACGTAAACTTCGTCGTTACCGTTGTAGTTGAAGGTGTATTTGCCCCACATACGACTGTAGCCGGTCTTTTCGATAGTACCGATTGTCTGCCACTCATTGCCGTCGGCAGATACCTGTGCGAGCAGAGGACCACCCTCCATGTTGGCTATTACCACAACATCGAATGGCCCCATAATCTTATTCTTTGTCTTGATGGCTGCATTGGCATGTTCGTTGGTATAAATGCTTGAGAACTGTATGTTGTTCTTTGTTCCTACGAAGATTGTATCGATGTCTGTTGCGGAAATGGGATAATAACCTCCTTCGTTCTCGCCAATCTTGTCGGTTTTGTTGTCGAGGTTCTGCCACAGAACTGCCTGACCCTTGGTCATGACTGTCCACTGCGGATCGCTGCCGGCTTCGTCTTTCTCCTCATATTCCTTCTCGCCAACCGGTACTTTGATGGTAATTACTTCGCCTGTAGCGTCATCAATACTGTCTCTTTCTTCATAGATGTACATCTCTGTTGCATTCTTGCCGCCTGCGAACAGTCCTCCGCCATTGCTGATGCCGTCCCATGCAGGAGCTGCGAAGTGGCTGACGATATCGATTGCTACGTGAGGATTCTTTACATATATACGCTTTGTGACAGGCTCTGAGAATACCATGCCGCCTGCAACAGCAAATGCTGTAATGGTAGCCGGCTGAGTGAAGGTAAGAGGCTCGGTGTATTTCGATGAAACAAGAGTGTCTTTCGACTCCTTGAAGTTATACCAGATGGTAACCGTCGGATCATCGTTGGTGATTGTAACGATGGTATTGTCTTCCCCTTCTTTTGATGCAATCTTCGGAGCTTTGGGCTGGCTCTTGATGTCAACATCGAGGCTTACTATCGGGCTTGGGTCGTAGCCTTCGGCATATGCAATAACCTTCACGGTCTTTGCCTCTGTCAGAGTGAACGGCTCTGTGTAGAGTGTGCTGGCATCGGTTGGGTCGCTGCCGTCGATGGTGTAGTAAGCCTTGATCTTAGGCAGGTTGGCTGTTCCGATTGTGACGATGGTTGCCATGTCCTTGTATTCGATGTTGATAGTGGGCTTGTTCACGCTTGTAATGTCAGTGCGCGAGTCAACAAGGTAGTCAACGGCGTTGTTGAGCATCTTGCCCATGCTGGGATAGTTCTCTGTTGTAATGCCCTGATTGAACGGCAGGAATACGTAGCTGTTGTGTCCGGCATTGTGAGTGTGGATTGCCACGATGCTCGGGTCGGAAGTGTCAACGGCATTAATCTCGTCTTCACTGAAATACTCTCCCAGCTTCACTCCTGTGAATGGTGCTCCTGTAGAGAGGATAAGACCGGTGAACTCTTCATCGGCAATCAACTCGCTTTCGGGGTCGAGGCCTGCGAATATCGATGATTTCTTTGTCAAAGCCTTGGCAATGTTGCCGTCGGCAGATGCTGCCTCAACAGCCTCGCCATATC
Organism: uncultured Prevotella sp.; assembly: GCA_946612625.1. Lineage (GTDB taxonomy): Bacteria > Bacteroidota > Bacteroidia > Bacteroidales > Bacteroidaceae > Prevotella. The sequence continues at coordinate 3,122 of CAMOEW010000087.1, read as the reverse complement.
CCCATGCAGGATAGAGACCGGCATTGAGGTTAAGCATCGGAGTCCATGGCATAGCCTCTTTCAGTGTTGCCACGATAGGACTGCTGGCAGGTACCGAATAGCTTACGATGGTGGTGCTGAACGACCGCAGTGAATCGGCAGTGACGGTCGAGATGTCTTTGGCAACGTCGATGGCAACAACATTGGTGTATTCACGTGCTGTCAGAGCCAGGTATGCGTTGTCGGCTTCGAGAGAATATCCGTCGGCAGCTGAGTTGTAGATGAATCCAAGCTGTGTGCTCTTGGCTGGTGCACCGTCGTCGATCATAATCAGTGGAATGTCGAGACCGCCTGTGATGGCTACAATCTTAACGGCTACGGGCTCTGTCTGATCTTCACTGATTTTCCATACAAAGGTGAAGTTGCCGTCTTCGTCGCGCTCATCTGAGGCTACGTTACCGCCGGGGCATAGGCCGCCTGTGGGCTGCTGAACCACTTGCATGTAGTCGTAGCCGGCCTTGAAGCCACGGTTGGTGGCTGTGGCATTGGCAGAGCGTGCACGCAGTGTAACTGTCTGGCCACCAACAAGGTTAGGGAGAATAATCTCCATATTATTGCGGTTTATACGGATGTTCTTAGCAAACAGCATGGTGTTGTTGCTCTTGCTCAGACCAGCAGATCCGATCTTAAGCCCCTGAAGCTCCTTAATGGGCTCTCCGTTGGCGGTAAGTTCGCCGGAATACTTTCCGTTTTCCTGAGCCTGTTTGAACGAGCCGTCATCATTGAAGGTAACAGTCCATTTTGAGGCATCGGCAGCCAGATTAGCAATCGTGGCACTGCTGAAACCTTTGGAGAAGTCCCATAGTTTCTTGTCCTGTGCATTGGCTGTGAAAACTACAGCAGACAATGCGAGGATGGTTAAAGTAAAGAATTTCTTCATAATGATTTTGTTTTAATTAGTTAATTATTTCGTATGGAAAGTAATCTTGTTATGTCTGTAGTTTGTTGACTGCAAAAATAAGCAAAAAAAACTGGTTCTCAATAAGAAAACCGGTTTTTTTAATACTATTTAAGAGTTATGGTATTATGATATGAAAAAAGTATCAGCTTGAACTGAGGAAATGCTTTTGTTCGGAGCGACGGGAATCCTGAAATCCCGGAAATGCCGTTGTCAGGAACGACGTGAATCCTGAAATCCTGGAAATGCTTTTGTCAGGAACGACAGGAATTCTGAAATCACGGAAATGCCGTCGTTCGGAGCGACAGGAATTCTGAAATCTCTGAAATCGTCAAATGCGAAGCGGCAGCATCGTCTATTTCTTGACGGTGCTGCCGCTGTATATGAACTCGTTATTTCTTATGCCTGTTGGCACGCTGCTCGCGGTATTTGGCTTTTTGGCGGGCTGAGCCACTGCCGTGAGCACCTGTGATGTATTTCTTCTTCTTTGCTTTGGTCTTTACTTTGTCGTCAGTTGACTTCGGTCCGCCTCCTCTTCCGAAACTGATGCCGTTTTCAAGAATGCTCTGGAAATCGTCGTCCTTACTCATTGTTTTGTTTTTTTAATGATGGAACAGACGGACTCCGGTGAATGCCATAGCTATGCCGTATTTGTCGCAGGTTTCGATAACATTATCGTCGCGAACGCTGCCGCCGGCCTGGGCTATGAACTCGACACCGCTCTTGTGGGCACGCTCGATATTGTCGCCGAATGGGAAAAATGCATCGCTGCCAAGAGCTACTTTCGTGTTGCGAGATATCCATGCTTTCTTTTCTTCAATCGTGAATACCGAAGGCTTCTCAGTGAAGAACTGCTCCCATGCACCGTCGCGAAGCACGTCGTCGTGGTCTTCGCTGATATATACGTCGATGGTGTTGTCGCGGTCGGCACGACGGATGCCTGGCTTGAACGGCAGATTCATGACCTTTGGACTTTGGCGGAGCCACCAGATGTCGGCTTTGTTTCCGGCAAGACGAGTACAGTGGATACGGCTCTGCTGACCTGCACCGATGCCGATAGCCTGACCGTCTTTCACGTAGCAGACGCTGTTCGACTGAGTGTATTTCAGGGTGATGAGAGCGATGATAAGGTCGCGTTTAGCATCATCGGTGAATGTCTTGTTCTGTGTGGGGATATTCTCGAAGAGTGCAGGATCGTCAAGACGAACTTCGTTGCGTCCTTGCTCGAAGGTGATGCCGAATACTTGTTTGCGCTCAATGGGGGCGGGGACGTAGTTGGGGTCGATTTTGATTACGTTGTATGTTCCTTTGCGTTTTTCCTTGAGGATTGCGATTGCCTCGGGAGTATAGTCGGGGGCGATGACACCATCGCTTACCTCGCGCTTGATGAGCGTTGCCGTAACGGCATCACAAGTGTCGCTCAGCGCAACGAAATCGCCGTAGCTGCTCATGCGGTCGGCACCGCGTGCACGGGCGTATGCACATGCTATTGCACTGTCGTCGAGGCCCTTGATGTCGTCAACGAAATATATTTTTTTCAGCGTGTCGCTTAATGGCAGTCCTACGGCTGCGCCTGCCGGTGAAACGTGCTTGAAGGAGGCTGCTGAGGGCAGGCCTGTGGCTGCTTTCAGTTCCTTTACAAGCTGCCAGGAGTTGAACGCATCAAGGAAATTGATGTATCCGGGACGTCCGTTTATCACTTCGATGGGTAACTCGCCTTCGGTCATGAAGATTCGTGAAGGCTTCTGGTTCGGATTGCATCCGTACTTCAGTGCTAATTCTTTCATAAGCTATATAGATTTTGTTTCTTAATTAACAAAATTCCCTCTCCACTCGAAGGCGGAAAGGGATGAAGGTTTTGTTTTGAGGGAGGGTAGGGCTTACTCTGCTCCTTTTGCAACAGTCTTCTTCTCTGCGATACGTGCCTTCTTACCTGTAAGTTTGCGCAGATAATAGAGTTTAGCACGACGAACCTTACCTACCTTGTTTACTTCGATGCTGTCGATGTTCGGTGACTCGATAGGGAAGATACGTTCTACACCAATCGTTCCCGACATCTTGCGTACTGTGAAGCGACGCTTGTCTCCGTGGCCTACAATCTTGATTACTACACCACGATAAAGCTGGATGCGCTCCTTAGAACCCTCGATAATTTTGTAAGCGACAGTGATGGTGTCACCAGCCT
>CAMOEW010000086.1 GCA_946612625.1 uncultured Prevotella sp. | reverse complement strand
TTCTTCGAGATTGCCTGCGGCATCAGCGGCAACGTGCTCGGCGTGAACCCGTTCAACCAGCCAGGCGTAGAGGCATACAAGAAAAATATGTTCGCACTGCTCGACAAACCCGGCTATGAGGCCGACTCAAAGGCTATCAAGGAACGTCTGGCAAAAGAATAACAGAAACAGGAGCCGACAATTGCAGCGTCGGAACAGATGAATTGAAAAATATTATCAAACAATATTTGAGCAAGCATGGCTTTCGGGCATTTTGCCCGAAAGCCGTGCTGTTCGATATGGACGGCGTGCTCTACGACTCCATGCCCCTGCATGCCCGTTCGTGGCACGATGCCATGCAGTTCTTCGGCATAGCTATGCGCCCCGAGCAGGCATACGAATACGAAGGTATGCGCGGCGTAGAAACCATCCGTCTGCTGGCGAAACAGCAGTGGGGACGCGACATCAGTGCCGCCACCGCCGAGGAGATGTATCGCAAGAAGACCGAGCTGTTTGCCTCATGCCAGCCGGCCAACATGATGAGTGGCATAATGAAGGTAATGGATAAATGCCGAGCCCACGACCTTACGGTGGGAGTGGTCACCGGCAGCGGCCAACCGTCGCTGCTTCGCCGCATTGAAGATGATTTCCACGGATTTATCAGCACCGACCATATAGTGACAAGCTTCGATGTCACTCACGGCAAACCCAGTCCTGAGCCATATCTGCAAGGACTAAAAAAACTCGGGGTAATGCCCTACGAGGCCATCGTAGTAGAGAATGCTCCCTTAGGCGTACGCAGTGCCAAGGCTGCACAGATATTCACCGTTGCGGTCAACACAGGACCGCTCGCCGACGAGCTTCTTGCAAACGAAGGGGCCGACCTCATATTCCGCAACATGCACGATTTTGCTGACTCTTTTTCTGAAATTATCCGCTGTTCCGGACTGTAGCGCGGCGATTGCATTCAATCGTCGTCATCGTCGCCGGTGTCAGAATTGGTATCCATCTGTGAGTCGCGCTTGATGCTGATGTCGCCCATACGCGAAATCTTCAATTCGAGCGGGATATATTCATCGGTCTGCGGATGGCTCACGCTTGCTGCAAATTCCAGCAGCCCGTCGTCAACCTCGTCGAACACCAACCCTTCGAGTATTCCCGTCGCCATGTAGTCGTTGTTGAGATACTGTGAAAACGACGCCTTTGTGAATGTCTTCGTGAGAAACACACTCCCGTCGTCGCGCGAAATGCGCAGCGTGATGCGGTTGTCCACGAATGTCTGCCCTGTCTCGTCCTTCACCATGGCAAGGCTGTCGTCGGGCTGTCGGCTAATGTCAATCCTATAATTGCCGCCTCCCCATGTGACGTTCCAAGTGTTGCTCCATGCCGACATTCTCACGGGAGTCTTCGACACTGCCGGTTTCTCTACTTTCGACGTGATGATGACGTCGTTGCTTTTCTTCTTGCTGCAGCCTGCCATCAGCAGCGCGGCCATACATGAAAATAATATAATCTGCCTCTTCATTCCGAACATTCTTTAAAATTTATTGGCAAAGGTACTAAAAAAAAGCGAAATGCAAAAGAAAAGTCGCTTTCTTTTGCATTTCATGATTAATAACCTCCGGCAGAAAGACCATTTTATTGTCTGCGGCCCGGCCTGCGGTTCTTCATGTCATCCTGATACTTCTTCAACTGCTCCGGAGTTAGGATTTCGGCAAGCTCCTTGTTGTACGCCTCCATGTTTGCCTGCATCTCCTTGCGCTGCTCGTCGGTCATCTGCGGACGCTCCGGGCGACCGCCTTCTCCTCGGCGGGCTCCGTCGGGACGCTGTCCACCGTTGCCGCCGCGCATTTGTCCGCCTCGGCCGCCACGCATTCCACCATGCAGCTTTCCCTCAAACTTCTTGTTCAGCTCCAACAGCTTGGCAGCCTGCTCGTCGTTGAGTCCATACTGCTTCACCACACGCTCCGTGCGCTGTTTCATCATCTCCTCGGGATTCATCTGCTGACGGCGCCCCTGACGCTCCTGTGCATTTACCGTAGCGCCAACCATTAGCGCTGCTACAATCGCAAAAACAATCTTTTTCATAACCTTAATGTTTTACCTTTTTTTTACTTATTAGCCTATTAACTTAAATGAACTTTCAATTCTTCTGACGCTGAAAAATCAGCATGGTTTAAAATACTGCGGCCAAAAATTTCACTTTTAGAAAAACTTTATGTATTTTTGCAGTCGTTATGAAACACCACATATTTTTATATATAATGCTGGCAGCCATCGTCGCATCGTGCAGCAATTCGTCTGAGGGCGACGACGCTGGGCCGCAACCTCATTATGAAAGTATCGACACCGTGCCGCTGCTCGTGATGAAGATACAACAGTGTTCGCGGCTTTACACTGCCGAATACAAAATCCACAAGATAGTGACCCATAACGACGTGCTGCGCCTGAAGGGGTCGTTCCTAAAGCGAGACTTCAACATCCGCGTACCCGGCGACCGCAAGATAGCCATTCCGATGGATGCAACAATGAAGGCATACATCGACTTCGGCACATTCTCTGAAAACAATATCGAGCGCAACGGCGACAAGATTACCATAATCCTGCCCGACCCGAAGGTAGTGCTCACCAGTTCGAAGGTAGATCAGAAGAACATCCGCGAATACGTGTCGATGACCCGCTCCCACTTCACCGATGAAGAGATGAGCAACTACGAGCGACAAGGCCGGGAGTCGATCATACGCAACATCACCCGCATGGGTATTCTCGAGACAGCACGCCGCAACTCAGCGCTCGTGCTGGTGCCCATGCTCACGCAGATGGGATATAAAGAGGAGAACATCACGATTGCCTATCGCCGCCAATGGACAGAACATGACATTAATTCTCTTGTCAAAACAACTGATTGAACTGATTTATGAGCTATAAGAAAATATTTGCGCTGATGGGCACCAAGTGGTTCTGGGCATTGCTGGCAGTGGCGGCCATCACTGTGGTGGCGGCACTGTCGTGGACGTGCTCTGCCATTGAAGAAACCCATGCCGAGCTTGTCAGCGACAGCACCATCGACATTACCCCCGAACAGATACAGAGCATACGCGCCGTCGGCGAATGGGAATTTCTGTCGGTGAGCTGCGAGGAGATGGTAGATACCACGCGTAAAGGAATCCTCAGCGACGACCATCTGGCACGCATCTACTACGGAACGCTGCGTTTAGGAGTCAATCTGCATCAGGCAGCCCCCGGATGGATTAAGAGCAAGGGCGACTCCGTAATCGTCACACTGCCGAAAGTGGGGCTTCTCGACCGCGACTTCATCGACGAAGCACGCACCACGTCGTTCTTCGAGAGCGGCCGCTGGACTGCCGCCGACCGCGAAGCTCTCTACCGCCGTGCATACCTCAAGATGATAGCCCACGGCATGACGCCTGAGAACATAAAAAATGCGCAGGACAATGCCGACGCTCAGTTCCGCCGCATGTTCCGCGCAATGGGATATACCAGAATCGGTATCCGATTCGAGAAATAGCACTACTTTATCTCCGTACCGTTAATCTTAACGTTCTTCAACGTCAGCCCCTTGTATGGGCGTACCTTGAACGACGGTTCCTTGGCAGCCGTCTCCTGACAGTCGATGTCCTCGAAGGTAAAGTCTGCAAGGTCGTATTTGTCAGATGCATCCACATCGGCAAACTTCTTGCACGTCATACGTATATTCTTCAGCGTAACGTTGTTGCCCTTGGTGCGAGGCATATCGTCGCGCTCCTGCTTGTTGAAGAACTGGCTCCAACCCTTCACCACAAGGCAGTTGCCACAGTTGCCGGTGAAGTTCTCCACCCGTGCATACTCATAGTGCTGCGGAGTGTCGGGGCGCATCTTCAGCCAAATCACGCGGCTGGCATTGTCGGCATGGCAGTTGCGCAGTATGACGTTCCAGTCGTGGATGCTCTCGCTGCCGAGCGTCAGGCATCCGTGTACGGAGCCGTAATGACAGTTCTGGATAATGATATTATAGCACGGTCCGTTCTCCGGAGCCTTGTCGGCAAACGTTCCCTTGCCGCCTTTGAGCACCACGGCATCGTCGTTCACGTTCATGTAGCACCCGTTGATGAGCACGTCGTGGCACACATCGAGGTCGATGGCATCGGTGCTCGGCCCCTTTACATCTACAGTCGAAGAGTAGATATAGCAGTCGAGATAGCGCACATGGTCGCAGCGGTACAGATGGTTAGTCCAGAACGGCGAGTTCTGCAGTGCCACATCCTGCACAGTGACGTTCTTCGAGTTGGATATATACACCAGTCGCGGGCGCTGCTCGTCCTTGTTCGTACACTGGCGGTTCCACTGGCGGCGCGTCCAGAACTGCTCCCAGTAGAAGAGTCCGTTGCCGTCGATTGTACCACGTCCTGCAATGGTGAATCCGTCGCACTGATCGGCATTCACCAACGCTGTGAAATACTTGCATGTCTCGCCCTCAATGCGCGTCTCCTTGATGTCGAAGTCGCGAATGCGGTCGCTACCCTTCAACACCGCTCCCTCTTCAAGCAGCAGATGAGTGCCCGGCTTGAAGTACAGACTGCCCGAGAAGAACGTGCCACGCGGAATCACGACCACGCCCCCACCCTCTTGGGCAGCCTTGTCGATTACAGCTTGGAGGGCTTTCGTCTGAATGTCGGTCGAACCTTGGCGCACGCCATAGTCAGTTACGATAAACTTCCTGCCCAGTTTCTCAACGTCCACCTTTGCAGTATCGCTGAACCATGCATCCACAGGCTCGCCATTGGGCCATAGTTCCTGTTTCTGTTTCTTCTCCTTGGCACCAACGCCAATACAGAGCGTGAGCATCACAATAAAAATAAGACTACGTTTCATATCAGTTTGTTTTCTCTTTGTTAGTTTTTAGACGGCAAAGATAATAAAAAAAATATAAATACAAAATCTATTTTGAAGAATTAACGTATAATAGCGACAACAGCAATTCCGCATTTTCAGAATTCATGTCGTTCCGAGCGACAGCATTTCCGCGTTTTCAGAATCCCCTTCGTTCCGAGCGACAGCAATTCCGCAGTTTCAAAAATCCCGTCGCTCCGAGCGACACCATTTCCGCGTTTTCAGAATCCCCTTCGTTCCGAGCGACAGCATTTCCATGATTCATGTGTCAGAGCTGCATGTGCGAAGTGCGGGATGCAGCGAGAGATGGGGCATCAGGTGGCTCGTAACGTCCTCCACGCAGTCACCGCCACAAAAGTAGACGCTTGCCAGCGAACCTGCAATCTCGC
>CAMOEW010000085.1 GCA_946612625.1 uncultured Prevotella sp. | reverse complement strand
CGTAGCTCAGTTGGATTAGAGCAACGCCCTTCTAAGGCGTGGGTCCAGGGTTCGAGTCCCTGCGGAATCACCTCTTGAAGCGTATGGCGAGACATTACGTCTCGCTTTTATAATTTCCATATATGCAAGACAACAACAAAAGCGAGACAATCTTCCAGCGCACCGAGATGCTCATCGGAGGCGAAGCAATAGCAAAGCTTCGCGCCAGCCGCGTAGCGGTGTTCGGTGTTGGCGGCGTAGGCGGCTATGTGGTCGAGGTGCTTGCCCGCAGCGGTGTTGGCAGCATTGACATCTTCGACAACGACCGCGTATCGATAACGAACATCAATCGTCAGATAATAGCCCTCCACTCTACCCTCAGCCGACTGAAGGTTGACGTGGCACGTGAGCGTATCCTCGACATCAATCCCGACTGTATCGTTACCACACATCCTGTGTTCTATCTGCCGGAAGACACCCACGTGAGCGATCTTCCCAACATCTCAGGCTTCGTTGACCTGTCGGTGTATGACTATGTTGTGGATTGCATCGACACGGTAACGGCAAAAATAGACCTTGCCCGCCGTTGCTACGAGATGGGCATTGCGTCAATCAGCAGCATGGGCGCCGCCAATAAGATGGATGCCACTGCATTCCGCGTTAGCGATCTGTTCAAGACCTCTGTCGATCCGCTGGCAAAAATCATGCGTAAGAAACTTCGCAGCATGGGTGTTGACCGCCTGAAGGTGGTATATAGCGAAGAGATACCAGCAATAAAAACAACTATTCCGTCGAGCAATGCCTTTGTTCCGGCAGCCTGCGGAATAGTTGTTGGAAGTGAGGTCGTGAAAGACCTTATCAGTCGTTAGAGATTCAGGCTTTTCTTGATTGCCTCAATCTTCTCGATGGCATTCTTGGTGCAACGCTCATAGCATTTTGCACATTCCATCGACGAGTCTTTCACCTCGGTGTAGAATTTAATCTTCGGCTCGGTTCCCGACGGACGCACACTCACCTTCGTTCCGTCTTCACAGAACCACTGCAGCACATTGCTCGTGGTGGGCATGTCTATCTTCGACGTCTTGCCGTCGGCAGTCTTCTGCTCAAGTGTCTTGTAGTCTTTCCACAGACAAATCTTTGAGCCACCAAGCTCTGTGGGCGGATTGTTGCGGAAGTTCTCCATCATCTGCTTGATTTCGTCGGCACCGCTCTTACCCGGCTTCACAACATTGATAGTAGTCTCCTTTGAGAATCCGTACTCCACGTAGATGTCCATCAGCAGGTCGTAGAGGGTCTTGCCCTGGTCCTTTGCCCATGCAGCAATCTCGCAGATGAGACAAATAGAAGCAGGAGCATCCTTGTCGCGCACCTTGTCGAATGGCAGGAATCCAAAGCTCTCCTCGCCGCCGCCGATGTATTTCTTCTTACCTTCGTTCTCGCGTATGCGATATGCAATCCACTTGAATCCGGTGTATTCGTCGAATAGCTCAATGCCGTTCTTCTTTGCTATCTGGGCAATCACCTCACTGGTTACGATGGTCTTCACCATGAACTCATTGCCTTTGAGCTGACCGAGCTTTTTCTTATTAGTAATGATATACCATGAGAACATCATTGCGGTCTGGTTGCCGTTGATTATCTCCCACTCGCCTTTCGGATTGCGTACCACGATGGCGAGGCGGTCGGCATCTGGGTCGCTGGCAATTACGAGGTCGGCATTCAACCGGGTACCGAGCTTCATGCCGAGAGTCATGGCCTCAGCATTCTCAGGGTTTGGCGAAACCACTGTCGGGAAGTTTCCGTCGATAACCATCTGCTCGGGAACGACATGTATATTCTGGAATCCCCATGAACGCAGAGCCATAGGCACAATATGACGTCCTGTTCCATGCATTGGAGAATAAACGATGTTGAGGTCTTTCTGTCGAAGGATGACATCCTGGTCGATAAGTGCCTCATGAACAGCCTGGATGTAGTCCCAGTCCATCTCGCCTCCGATAATCTCAATCATTTCCTTGTTTCCCTCAAACTTCACCTGATCGATGGTTACTTTGTTCACCTCGTCGATGATACCAGTATCGTGCGGCGAGAGCACCTGAGCGCCGTCGTCCCAGTAAGCCTTGTATCCGTTATACTCGCGTGGGTTGTGGCTTGCCGTAACATTTACACCGGCCTGAGCACCGAGTTGGCGGATGGCAAACGAGATTTCAGGTGTTGGTCGCAGACTCTCGAAGAGATACACCTTAATGCCATTGGCCGAGAAAATGTCTGCCACAGTCTCTGCGAACATACGCCCATTGTTACGGCAGTCGTGACCCACCACTACAGAGCACTGCTTGCCTGGGAATGCCTTCAGAATGTAGTTTGCAAATCCCTGAGTAGCCATTCCCACGATATACTTGTTCATACGGTTTGTTCCCGCGCCCATGATGCCACGCAGACCTCCGGTTCCGAACTCAAGGTTCTGGTAGAATGCGTCAACGAGTGGTGTCTTATCCTCGTTGTCGAGCATTGCTTGTACTTCCTTTCTTGTCTCCTCGTCAAAGGCCGGAGTAAGCCACTGTTTTGCCCTTTCTTCGCACTGGGCGATTAGCTGTTCGTTGTTAGCCATAATTCTTAAGATATTAATATATGTATTTATAGTTTCTCTATTAATCACCAAAGGTAAGCATAAAAAAACAAAAAACGCACCAAAGAGGCGCGTTTTTTTATTTTTTTAAGATTCTGTCTATCTCCTCGAATTGTTTTCCCATATTCAAGTTGAGATATATTCGATACAGTGCCGGTGCCCACTTACGGCTTTCCTGTGGTTTCAATTGTCGGTATTTCTCCATGACTGGCAGTGCCATACGGTATATTTCAGCCATCTGCTTACGCAGTTTACGCGTGCTCGGCTGTTTGTCCAACTCAAGTATTTTGTTCAGGTATGCTGTTCCTTCATTATAATATGCCTCTGCCATATTTTCATCTATGGCGATTATCTTCCGGCACACTTCCACTGCCTCGTCGTATCTTCCGAGCATAAGCAGTTGGTTGCTTTTTGCATAGAGGAACAATGTGTTGTCACCATTGGTCTTAAGAGCTTCGTCGGCTATTTCGAGGGCAAGTTGCGGTTTTTGCCTCGTAACATACAGGTCGATTATCCTTGTGAAGAAATACGAGTCGTCGGGAAACATCCTGAAACCGTCAAGCAGCGTTGCAAGATAATTTTCTTCATCATTGAGTGCAGAATAAGCCTCAGCGACATACTTCTGCGTGAATCTTGTCGTTGCGGCATCCTTAAATGCAAGGTCTTTGTATTCGAGCACCTTCTCCCACTGCTTTAGCTCTATGGCACTGTAGCCATACCAATATGCCGCTTGCGGAAGATTCCTGTCATTCTTCAGGTAGTCGTAACCTGTGAATATCGGCTGTCGAGTGCAGTCTATATATGCGTCCAGATATGTCATGGCATTGTTGTAGTCGGCGTGCCTTACAAAATAGATTCCAGCCGATAGCAGGTTGCGGCGGTATGTGTCGAGTATCTCTGCATTCTTCCTGCGGTACTCGGGAGCAACACGCCCTTTCTTGTCTGGTTTCATATCTACGCTGTCGAGCGCTTCAAGGATATTAAACATGCGCAGCGTCATTTTGAAGAACTGCGCTGTGTCTTGTTTCTGGTTAAGGTAAAGTTTCTCGTTGGCAGCATCATACTGAGCCTGCACAGTCTGATACCACAGCATGTACATCTTTTTGTTATCCTTGTTGGCAGAGTTCTTCATCAGTTCGCTCATCGTTTTCTCTGCCTTGTCTAAATTCTTGCCACTCTTGATGATTGAGCGCACCTGATCCATCTGTTTCTTCTGGGCATACACACCAGTGTAAGAAAACATTAATATAATAAATATGTAGAGCTGCCTTGTCATTGTTTATGTTGAAAGAACGAGCCCGGCACTTTCACCGGGCTCATTTTTTAAGAGTTACCCTTTATTAGTTAGAGCCTAAGAGAGCCTCCATCTCGGCAGCCTTCTGCTTGTCGCCGAGGTTGTAGTAGATACGGTAGAGAGGATATGCCCAGTTCACCTTCTCGCGGTTGGGGTCAAGCTCGCGTGCCTTCTCCAGGTCTTTTCTGGCTTCTGCAAGCACCTCTTTCACCTTGGCAAGGTTCTCGCTGGAGATTTTTCCCGACTTGTCGGTGAGTTTGTCTTGCAGGTCGATGGCCTTTGAGTTGAAGCATACACCGGCATTGAAGATTACCTGAACGAAAGTGGGATCGATTTCGGCAGCTTTTCTGAACGATGCAATAGCATCGTCCCACTGCTGGTTGTTCATGTCAACCTCGCCCTTGATAGCCCAAGCCATCTTGTTTGTGGGATCGGCAGCAACTTCTTCCTCGGCCCATGTCTTCATCTCAGCCTGGCGGCCGGGCTTGCTGTAGTAGTCGAGCAGAAGATTGAAGTAGCGCTGCTCGGTTGGCTTCTGCTTGTGCAGGTCCTTGATTACTGCCAGATATTGTACGGAGTCTTCCTTGGTCTTGCAGGCATCCTTCGTAGCGAAGAGTATAATCTCGTTGGCATCGTCAACCTTCTTCGGGTCCTGGGCAGCCAACTTGGCATACTTCTTGGCTTCGTCGTAGTTTTTCATGTTGTAGGAAGCCAGTCCGATATAGTAGCATATCTCGCTCTTATATGGGTCCTGTGTCATATCCATGCCAGTGAAGAGCGATTGGTCGGCACCGTCAACATAGTGCTTCCAGTCTTTCACTGCCTGCTCCATGTTCTTGTGGTTGTACCAGTACTGTCCCGAGTTAATCAGGTTCACGCGTGCTGCCATCCACTGCTTGGCGTTGTCGCCACGGAATTTGATTTTCACCTTTCCTTTTTCGTTGGGCTGCGACTCAATCTTGTCGCACTCCAATGCAGCCTCGTATGACATTGAAACAGCACGGTTCATGCCGTCCTGGTCGTATGGAGTGTCGGTCTTCTTCACTTCGTTCTCTGTCTTGATGCCCTGGTTCTTCACGTAATAATCCCAGCACATCTTGCTGAACTCGTTGTAGGCAGCAGCGCGGTCGGCAGTCTCACCTGTAGTAAATGCAGGTTTGGCGGCCTCGGCAGCCTCGTTTAACTTGCCTTCCTCAACCAGGCTCTTTGCCTGCTTCAGGGCATCCTGTGCAAAGCCAGCAGTAGCAATAGCTACCATCACGGCCGAAATCATCAATTTCTTCATAATCTTGTTTTTAATTAATTATTGGTGTTATCATTATTCTCTGTGAATTGCTCTGTCTCCGTCTGAACCGTCGGTGCACCGATACCGTCAGTCAGGGCCGAAGGAGTACTTCCATCGGCGGTATCTTCGAGTTTTTCCTCTTCCTCTGATGCCATTACCTTGCATACACTGGCAATCGAGTCGTTCTTCTTTGCAAGATTGATGAGGCGCACGCCCTGCGTGGCACGTCCCATAACTCTCACCTCGGCCACTTTCAGGCGGATGAGCACACCGCTCTTGTTGATAATCATGAGGTCGTTCTCGTCGGTCACCACCTTAATTGCCACGAGTCGTCCGGTCTTCTCGGTGATGGAGAGTGTCTTCACACCCTTCACTCCGCGCG
>CAMOEW010000084.1 GCA_946612625.1 uncultured Prevotella sp. | reverse complement strand
GCTTCAGATGAATAATCTGATGTATCTCGAAATATAAACAAATTGTTTTCATAAACTTTAAACTATAAACTTTAAACTATAAACTTTTATTTTTCCCATCCGAGAGTGCGGAGATATAAGGTTCGAATCCATGTTCCGACCTTCTCCCACGTAATCTGGTCAACTTCTTTCTTGCCCTCGTCCTGCAGATAGTGGAACAGCGAGTCGTTGGCACAGATGCTATAGATGGCATCAGCCAGCGCATGGATGTCCCAATAGTCAACCTTGATACAGTTGTGCAGGATTTCCGCGCATCCCGACTGCTTCGAGATAATTGACGGCGTGCCGCACTGCATTGCCTCAAGCGGTGATATTCCGAACGGTTCGCTCACCGAAGGCATTACATATACATCGGAGTCTTTCAAGCACTCATACACCTGCTTGCCACGCATGAATCCCGGGAAGTGGAAGCGGTCGGCAATGCCGCGCTCGGCTGCCAGATAAATCATCGCGTCCATCATGTCGCCCGAACCTGCCATGCAGAAGCGAACGTTGCGAGTGCGACGGATTACCATGTTGGCAGCCTCGACGAAATACTCGGGACCTTTCTGCATCGTGATGCGTCCGAGGAATGTAACCACTTTATCCTTACCCTCATGGTTGGGGCGCGGAATGCTGGCATACTCGTCCTTCAGCGGATAAACGGCATTGTGTACGGTGAAGCACTTGCGCGGATCCTGATGATACTGGTTGATGACCGTCTGGCGCGTCAGCTCGCTCACGCACATGATACAGTCGGCCCAGTCCATACCGTTCTTCTCGATGCTATACACCGTGGGGTTCACTTTGCCGCGGCTGCGGTCGAAGTCGGTGGCATGAACATGTATGCACAGCGGCTTGCCGCTCACCTGCTTGGCATGAATGCCGGCAGGATAGGTGAGCCAGTCGTGGGCATGAATGATGTCGTAGTCGAAGCTGCGTGCCACCACTCCGGCGATAATCGAATAGTTGTTGATTTCCTCGTGCAAGTTGCCCGGATAGCCGCCTGCGAACTCCATAGCACCAAGGTCGTTGACGTGCATGTAGTTGAAGTCGGCATAGAGATGGTCGCGCAGACGGAAATAGTCGTCGGGACTCATAATGTCGCCCACACGGTTCTGAACGTATTCACGGCTGACATCGCGCCAGGCTATAGGCACTGCGTTCATTGCGATGATGTGGGCAGCAGAACGGTCTTCGTCACCGAAGGGCTTCGGCAGACAGAGTATGGTCTCGATGTCGCCCTGCGCGTGCAGACCTTGTGATATTCCGTAATTAGCTGTGGCGAGGCCGCCGAATACATGTGGAGGATACTCCCATCCAAACATTAATACTTTCATAGTGTGCCCTCCTTATTTTTGATATGTATATTTCTCTAACAGCTTCAGCGTGCGCAGAATCTCTGCCACGTTCATTGCAAAGGCCATCGCTCCGCGTCCGTGGAACGGAGGATTACCGTCGAACAGCTCTGAAATGGTGCCAAGAGCATGATAGGCCATCTCGTCTTCATAGCCCACCATCTGGCGCTCAATAAACGACAGACGCGTGCGCTTGTAGAGCTTCAGACATGCCTCCATGTAGAAGCCGCCGAGCCAAGGCCATGCTGTGCCCTGATGGTAGGCATAGTCGCGCTGTGTCTGCGGACCTACGTACATCGGGTTGTAGCCACCGCTCTTCGGTGAGAGCGAGCGCAGTCCTTTCGGAGTGAGCAGCTCGCGCGTACATACATCAAGCACGCTCTTCATCTGATCCTGGCTGAGCGGAGAATAGTCGAGGGCAACGGCGAATATCATGTTCGGGCGAACGCTCCAGTCCATCATGTTGCCATCGACATAGTCGAGCAGATAGCCATACTCGTTGACGAAGGTATCGACAAAGGATGTCTTGCAAAGCTCGGCACGTGCCTCAAGGTCGGAAGCGGTCTTGCCATCGCCCAGGTCGGAAGCCATGGTAGACACAAACTTCAGGGCGTTGTACCATAGGGCGTTGAACTCAACGATATATCCCGAGCGCGGAACCACGGGATGCCCGTTGGCCGTGGAGTTCATCCATGTGACAGCCTTTTCGCGTCCGTTGCTGTAGAGGAGTCCGTTCTCGTCAAGACGAAGGTTGGAATGTCCGCCGTCGATAATCCACCCGACAATGTCGCTCACGAGCTTGCCGTATTTCTTATATCCTTCCTCCTTGCCCATATACTTGCAATACTGCTGAACAGCCCAGATACACCATAACGGTACATCGGGCATCTCCATCTCGTATATCTTCACCGTCAGGGGTTTATTTTCCATAAACTCCCTCAGACCCTTCTCGGCCGACTTCATCACCAGTTCAAAATAGTCAGGCTCGTCGATGGCGAGAGTAAGTCCCGGCAGCGCGATGAACTGGTCGCGTGCACGACACTTGAACCACGGATAGCCGGCGAGCAGGTAGCGCTCGTCTTTGCTGTTGCGGTTGTGGAACTGGTGGGCTGAAGCCACGAGGCATTGGTAGAAATTCTCGCGTGGGAAGCGCACCGAGAGCTCTTTCTCAAACAGACTCTTCAGCGACGAGCTCTTAATGGCCGACGTCGAGGCTGCAAAGATGATGCTCTCGCCCTTCTTTATCGATACTTCAAAATATCCGGGCACATAGAGGTCTTCGTTCGACGCATAGCCACGCTCCTGCTCCTTTGGATATTCAATACCGCGATACCAGTCGGGCTGGAACACAAACTCATTCTTCTTATTGAACTGCATGTACAGATCGGGATAGCCGGCATACATGCACGTCTTTATACCGTTGTCAATCTGCTGATACTCACGGCTGGCCGTCGAGTTCTCGTGTGTATATTGGCGCACGCTTCTGAACGCCAGGAACGGACGGAATCGTAACGTTGTAGCACTATGGGCATCAACCAGAGTGTAGCGAATAAGGATGCGGTCCTCGTAGCACTGGAAAATAGTCTCGCGCTTGAGCAGCACACCACCTACACGATAGAGGGTTGTTGGAACTAAGTCACAAGTAAACTCACGGATATACTTGTGGCCATTAGGACTGAAATTGTTGCCCTGATACTTGTGAAGTCCGAGGTTGAACTCGGCTCCGTGCTGAATGACCGTACAGTCGAGCGACGACAAGAGCACATGGTTCTCGTCGTCAAGCTCCGGCACAGGAACGACCAGCAGTCCGTGATACTTGCGAGTGTTACAGTCAACCAAGGTAGAGCTGCTGTAAGCTCCGCTCCGGTTGGTGCGCAATATCTCACGGCGTAAGGATTCCTGAAGGTTAGTCATTACGGCTTTTTCTAATCGCAAATAACTCATAGTTTCCTTTTATGTTCGGTTTTTAATATTGTTAATGAATTAATGATAAAACAAAAGTACGGAAATTAATCGTTTTGACAAAATAATACGGCAACTTTTTTTCATTTTTCATTTTTTTTAGTAAATTTGCAGCCGAAAAAAGAAAGATTTGTTTCAGGATATAAAAAATAATGGTTAGGAGAATTATTGAAAAAGATGAAATAATCCGAGCATTGTCTGTGATATGGAAACCACTGACAAACGAGCAGCGTGAACAGCTTATTCGCAATATCAGCACGTGCTATTTCAAGCAGAACGAGATTATCTACAAGGAGGGCGACGACCCCACCCACATCATGATACTCATTCACGGTAAGGTGAAAATATTCAAGGACGGCGTAGGAGGACGCAACCAGATTGTCAGGATAATCAACGAAAAAGGTATCTTCGCCTACCGTGCCGCCTTCCGTAACGAGCCTTACATAACCACTGCCTCGGCATTCGAGAACTCGCTCATCGGAATGATTCCCTTCGACTTCTTCATGCGTCTGATACATGAGAACAACTATCTCGCCGTCAACTTCATCCGAGAACTGTCGGAACTGCTCGGCATTGCCGACCGCCGGACGGTGAACCTGACGCAGAAGCATATCCGCGCACGACTGGCAGAATCGATACTCTGGCTGAAAGACAAATACGGTGTTGAGGAAGACGGCTCGACGCTGAACATCTATCTGAGCCGTGAAGACCTGGCAAACCTGTCGAATATGACTACGAGCAACGCCATACGAACGCTATCGGTATTCGCCCAAGAAGACATCATCGCCATCGACGGTCGCAAGATAAAGATTATCAACAACGAAGAGCTGTGCGAAATTTCTAGGCTGGGATGAGGAAATTAATCACCTCCTGCTCGATGGTAATCTTATAGCTGCCCACAGGACGGCTGATGAGACGACCATCCACACCCACAAGGGCATGCTTAGCCTCGACGACCTCAACCTCGCGTGTGCGATAGGGATGAACGCTGCGGTGATTAAGGAAACGCCCGGTAATCAGCAGCCACAAACCGGAGAATATCTGCAGAATCTTAGTATTATAGATAAGCGACACATCGAGCATTCCACTATATGGCACGGCACTCGGAGTCTGTCCGTAGCCAGGTCCGCTGCCCACGCACAACGTAAGCACACGGCGGTTAACGTCGGACGAGTTGATTCTCAAGTGCATCTTGTACTCCAGGCGGTGGAACACCATGAGCACAAGCGACACTACAAACGAAAGAGCCTGTGAGCCCAGCAGACTGCGCGTCTGGCGGCGAAGGTTCATCACATCGGCAATCAGTCCGATGTTCACACAGTTGAGAAAATACCGGTGGCACCGCTCGCCTTTCTTGTTGGTGTAACGTATGCAACCCAGGTCCACCTTGCGCACTCGGTGGGCAATGAGCCAGTCAACAGTCTGCTCTATCTCGCCCTCGCTGAAACCCCAGAACCTTGCGAAATCGTTAATCACTCCGTTGGGAATTACGCCCAGGCTAATGCTGTCGCGCTCCAGCTTCTCTACCGACATCAGACAATTGACGGCATCGTTCAGTGCAGTGTCGCCACCTACCACGATGATTGTCTTGTAGCCGTTGCTTATCAGCATCTTCATCAGCCGCTCAACGCTGTCCACCGACTCGCTCTGCACAATGTCGTATTCCACCTTGCGCTCGTCGAGCACGCGCTGTATCTTTGCCCAGTGCTTCAGACCCTTTCCTTTCTTCGGGCAGTAGAGTATGCCCCAACGAGTATTACGCTCCATATACTTGCATTATCTGTTCCACTTTGCTGTTTATGCGTCGGCAAACACCTTTCCGTCGTCGAGCGTCACATGCAGCTTGGTATATTCTGAATGGAAATCGTTGGTCAGACGATCCAGATAGCGACGACATTCCCATTTGCACATCGGCAGGTCGTGCAACAGATAGTTGCCGCAGCTCTCAGGCGTAGTGGCTGGCACTGCATCCTGAGCAAGTATCCACTCTAAGCATTCCATCGTCAGCTGCCGCATCTGCTCCACATCGTAACAGCCTTTCATTATGATATACATACCCGTCAGACAGCCCATAGGCCCAACATACACCACGTCGTCTTTAACTCGTGAGTTGCGGAACCATGTCGCCATCAAGTGTTCCATGCTGTGCATCGCGGCGGCGGCCACTGCGGGCTCGCGATTTGGCTCGGTGATACGCAGGTCGAAGGTGCGGAAATTCTCATCGTCGCGCGACACATAGATACCCGGCTTCAAACGGGTGTGGTCTATCGTGAAACTCTGTATTGCTTCCATAGCTTTATCTTTTGTCTGCAAAAGTAACAAAAAAATGCCGTTTGACAAAATCAAACGGCATTATTTTTATGTTTATTGTCACTTGAAGCTTATTTCAGCTCAGCGAGGTACTTGATAGTACGAACCATCTGAGAAGTGTAAG
>CAMOEW010000083.1 GCA_946612625.1 uncultured Prevotella sp. | reverse complement strand
GGTCTCAAACACCAATGCCGCAAGGCGTCCCGGTTCGACCCCGGGTCTGGGTACTGCAAAGTGGAGAAAGCGCAAAAATGCTTCTCCACTTTTTTCTTCTAACAACAAGGCCTGGCTCGCAGTTCCCAGAAAGCGACGGCGGCGGCGGCTGCCACATTGAGCGAATCAACGCCATGCGACATAGGAATGCGCACCACATAATCGCTTGAGGCAATAGTTTCCGGCGGCAGCCCGTCGCCCTCGGTTCCCATGATGACCGCCAGCTTGGCCGTGCTGCGCAAGACAGGGTGGTCGATGCCGATGCTGTTGTCGGTGAGAGCCATCGCAGCAGTGCTGAAACCGTAAGCGTGAAGTGTGCTGAGCGGTTCGTCAATCCATGTCCACGGCACCAGGAACACCGACCCCATCGACACACGGATGGCACGACGGTTCAGGGGGTCGCAAGAATTACGGGTAAGCAAGACGGCATCTACGCCAAGGGCTGCCGCCGAGCGGAAGATGGCCCCGATATTCGTGGTATCCACCACACCGTCGATAACCACTATGCGGCTGGCATCGCCTACAACCTCGGAAACAGACTTTTCCCGTTTACGGCGCATGGCGCAAAGCACACCCCGCGTCAGCTTATAGCCAGTGAGCGATGCCAGCAACTCGCGACTGCCGGTATATACCGGAACACCGGCACATCGCTCTACTATGTCGCGCGCATCGCCCGATATATGCTTCTCCTCACAAAGTATCGACAACGGCTCAAAGCCGGCATCAAGAGCCACACGGATCACCTTCGGACTCTCCACGATGAAGATGCCCTGCTCCGCCTCTTTCCTGCTGCGCAACTGAGCCTCGGTAAGGCTGCTGAACACATCGGCGCCCGGCTCGTCTATCGAACTAATCCTGACTATTCTGTCTGCTCTCACGGCTTCTGAATATATTTGTTTCCAACTGCAAAAGTAACACTTTTTTTTCAATATGGTCATAAAAAATGCACTTCTTTCGGAAATTTGACTTAACTTTGCATCTGAAACAAAACATACAATGATACATTCGTGCGCACAACTCATTGAATACATTCAGAAAATAGGCTTTCTGCCTCTGTTGAATAGCGGAATACGTGGTTTCTCGGCCGAAGACATCGTTGACGAAGACTGCCGATATGTAGTGTTTCCCGACGGTGGATGGGACTGGCCCCTGTGGAAATGGAAAGGACAAGTACTCGCCGATGGAAACTGCATGTATGGAAAGTTCTTTGCCGGAAAAGCAGGTTTCATCGCCAAACGCTGGTGGCCCGACTTCTGCAATCTTCGCAGAAGTAAGCACCCTGAACCCGAAGAAGGCAGCATCGAGGATAACATACTCGCCGTGCTGCAATCGGAGGAGAGCATGATAACACGCGAGCTACGCCATGCCTGCGGTTTTACAGGACCTAAAATGCGCAGTAAGTTCGATGGCTATATCACCCGACTGCAAATGGCCACACGCATCGTGACCGAAGACTTTGTATATCCCACAGACAAACACGGGAGGGAATACGGCTGGGGATGGTCGTTGCTGACCACGCCGGAACAGCTATACGGAACAGACAGCTGCCGATGCGAACACACAACCGAAGAGTCGGAACGGTTCATCGAAGAACATTTCCGCAAAATACTGCCCCAGGCATCCGAACGGCAAATCAACAGACTGACAGGTTTTTCCAAAACGTAGATGATTCACTTCAACCAGAATGTAACGGGTATTAGATATTGTACACGATAAAGCTTTCCGTTCTGCCTTCCGGGTTCCCATTTGGGCATAGACTGAACCAAGCGCACAGCCTCCTTGTCAAGCAACGGATGGACGCTCTTTTTAATATTGATGTTGCTGAGGGAGCCATCGCGCTCTACCACGAAGCTGACGATTACGCGCCCCTGAATGCCATTTTCCTGACACGTTTTGGGATACTTGATGTTTTGCGACAAGTATTTCATCATTGCATTTATGCCGCCAGGGAAGGAGGGCATCTGCTCAACGACATCATACACCTTTTCCTTCAGCCGGACAGTGAACGTGGCTTCACGAACAACAGGCTTGCCATTTTCGTAGGCGGGCATCCACTTGGGCATCTTGCCACACAATGCGATAAGCTGTGCTTCATCGAAATTGTCAGAGCTCTTCTGCTCCACGTGGGGCTGCATGACGCTGCCATCCTCGTTGACGATGAGCGACACTACTACTGTGGTGCAGTTGGTGTCATTATCGCCAGCCAGCTGAAAACCGCCTCTCTGCAGATAATCCTCTATCCCCGTCTGGCCGCGCAGGAACTTAGGTGTATGGATGGTTGATGAGGCCAGCTGCTGCCAATCGACAACCTGCTTGAAGTAGTCGGTAAAGTTCTGCTCGGTAACAGAACTGAAGATGAAACGTCCGTCGCCATTAGGAGACAACAGTTGCAGGCAGCGGTCTTCGGCATACATGCCGACGTCGTTGCCGAATATCCCTTTCAGCTTCGCGGCCACTGAGGGCTGGAATATATCGTCCATTTCCATCACCTTCTGCTTCTGCGTGTCGAAGATAAAACCTCGATCCACGCCTTTTGACAGACAGATATACTGCGCCTTCATGTTGTCGCCGTCGGCGGTTTTAGGAACTTGCAAGAGTGATACGCTTCCCTTGAGATAACATTTCACGTGGCAACAGACGAAGCGTCCGTTGTGGCTTGTGTAGATACTGCTGGCCGAAAGATGGATTTCATGCACGGAAGAGCTGTTGAGGTTGCCGTCAAGACCATGCTTCCTCCATAAACTCTTGAAATTGTTGTAGGCCTGTTCCAGACTGGCATCATTTTCGCCGAAAACCAGGCTCGCAATGTACTTGTCGGCCGCCGCAAACCCGGTACTCTTAAGATTGTTATACACACGAAAAGGTTCGTTGATGAAATAAACCGTCTCTGCCTTAGAGTCATCGTCAGACACAATGACGGAAATGTTCTGGCGTGCAGAGAGACCGATGGCTGCAAGCGCAAACACACTTGCCAGCAATGTCTTTAGATAGGATTGCCTCAGCATATGTTATAATCTTATTACGAATATTCATATGCAAAAATAAACATTTATTCTTTTATTAACAAATTTTCTTTGTGTTTTTTTACTTTGGGGCTTGTCTTACTTTTATATGTAAGTATTTGACGAAGCAGAGATTTTGCGAATTCCCGAACCGCGGAATTGCCGTCGTCAGGAGCGACGCGAATTCCTGAATCGCGGAAATGCCGTCGTCAGGAGCGACGCGAATTCCTGAACTGCGGAAATGCCGTCGTCAGGAGCGACGCGAATTCCCGAACCGCGGAAATGCCGTCGTCAGGAGCGACGCGAATTCGCCGAATGAAAACACTATAAATAACACGTTTTATTTGATACCGGCAAACAAAATCCAGCATTTTTGTTTGATGACAGCAAATAAAATAAAAGTATAAAAGCACCTTGTGCCTTTCCACTGAGGCTTTGACTGTTAGTGGGTCACGAGCATGTTCCCGTGACCCTCAGGCTATGAATGTGAACGGATCAATGCCAGTCCTTGTACCCCTCAGAAAAACTACTTTTTGGGGGAAAATTTTCCAGAAAAAGTTGCATTATAATGACGGCAGAAGATATTTAGATATACATCCTTATAACTATATGGATGTACAATGTCCATTATCATATAATGTCTTTTTTCTTCTGCTTTTCCATCCCTTGGTGAATACTCTTTCTGTATCCTTATCACATCATTAGCATTATCTTCTATAACAGTAAGAGGTGAGTAATTACTATTGGCTAATATATAATTATAATTGTCTACATTTACTACAGAGCTTGGACTGCTATTATATGAATGAGGGACATATATATAAAAAGTACCATCTGCACCCAAAGCAGCCTTTATTCCATCGACAGTATACCATTCCCTATTAATAAGAAACATATTGTCATGCTTTTTTGTAGCTGAATACGCTTTATCTCCCGTACCATATAATGCCAAACCAGACCAATTATTATCATCTTTTGAAGTTATCTGCCATTGACCTTTAGATAGTCCTGCAATTGATAGGTATTTCAAAGACTCATCGTAATCCCAAGAATAAAATTCATTGTACTCATTGTTATTTATTTCAACAATTTGACATATGCCCTCTTGATAAAAAAAGATAGAGTAAGTAGGAAAAGTAACATCATGATAAACATCAGATGCTTTAAGTGTCCAATAACCGATAAACGGCTTAAGCCTTTCTTCTACAGGATCTGTTGGTGTAATTTCATCATAATTAATTTCTCTAAAATATGTTTTAACTATTTCATTCGTGTTAATTGAAATTTTTGTTTTGTCTGTTTTTTCTATGACCATCTGATATTGTTTTTGTCCAAATCCAGCAATATGAAATAAACATATTAATACAAACAATATAACTATTCTTTCCATGATTCTTAATTACTATTTATTGATGACCTTAATTTGATAATTCGATGTGGTGATAATATAAACTCCTTTTGGAAATATTCCAATATTAACATCCAAAATACCTGAACCATCTGATGTATACTTATGTCTAATATTACCATCAAGAGAGTGCACTAAAACCGACGTTTCTTCAACTATGCCCTTGAACACAACATGTCCATTATGATGTTCAGGAGCATCGGTCACCTTGAGTATCCCAGTGTTGTCATTGCTTACTACATAACTATCAATATCTTCAAGAGGCAGTATAATACTGGTGAAATTATTAGTTACTACCATGTTTTCGTCAGCAAAAGTAATAATAGGATTTGTAGCTAATTCTAAAATCGTTTCATTACCATTTTTTTGCCTAATCATAATATTATCGGCAAACACGTCTGTAACAATAAACAAAAGCAACAGTAAATGAAAATATCTCATATTTATATGAAAATTAATGTATTGACTTTACGTAACCACACAAAAGGGGCAGACCTTTGTGTGTGCGAACCCTTTGTGTGCGATGATGTTTTTATTCAATATTAAAAGGCATATCCTAAACGTAATTAGATACTATTATGTAAACTTCGTTGATGATATAAAAACAGCTTTATAAGGAACAGGAGCATAACCACTCAATAGGGTTGAGTGCCCTGTCCCAATGTTGTTTATACAGAATTATTAATTCATTGTTTAATAAACTCGCCTTTTATAGTTTCAAAATGCCCCCTTGTTGTGTCACCAGCAAATGTTATAGTCTTTCCGTCACTACTTAGAGTGAAAAATGAGGAATATACAACGCTACCATTAGGGACAGTCACAGTCAAGACATTATCTTTAACAATCCATTTACCCCCGCCATCCCATACAGGCGTTTTACCATAACTCCATTCTGAATATGCAGCATCCCCATTGGCATCCAGTTTTATTCCAATATAATACCCAACAAACGCTTCTTCTTCATGAAATTGAGTCCAAATTCCAACTAAAGCTGATGAATTACTTCCACTTATATCATCATCATCACTACCGCATGAAGCGAAACTAATACTAAACATTGCTACTGCTATTACAGCAAATAACGATAAATAATTTTTCTTGTTCATAATTGTTTTGTTAAAAAAAGGCGGAACCATTCGATGCTTATTGTAACTCTGGTTACCGCCAAGTGACCTATCGCAAACAAGCACAAATAGTCCACGCCTATCAAGCGTGAACTTTTATCTGCTTGTCCTCTGCGATTGAATATTGGCGGTATTCGAGTTACGAGAACAAGAGCAAAAAGCTCAATATCTATGTATAAGTACGAACAGAAACGCTGATCTGTAAGTTTGTAATAATATTAATGTGTATCCTGCCACCATCAGAGCGGTGGAGACGAGAGGGTTAAGCGTTTATATAGTCCAGTGGGTTGCGTTTCATTACGAGCGGATAACGTTCAGGGTGCTGGAGGCTTTCGATTTCGAGGTCAACATCGAGATCTGGCCATTCGATGGCTCTATTGCCAGACATTTGGACATTCAAGACACTTCGGACTGGTGCATCCTGCATCCAGGGTATGCGATTATACGAAATGAAATAATCGT
>CAMOEW010000082.1 GCA_946612625.1 uncultured Prevotella sp. | reverse complement strand
GGCAATCTGAGCATCGACCTTGCCGCAGCAGGCGACTACGAACGTCTCATCAGCCGTTGTCAGCGGTTGGCAGCAGAAGCCAACCGCCAGCTGACGGCCCGTGTCATCGACCAACCGAAGCTGTTTGGTATGCTTCCCGACATGAAACTCGACATCGTCAGCGGCAACGACAATCCTCTGGCGGCTCTGTTCAATGCCAACGGCATCAAGTACAAGGAGTTCAGCCTACAGCTTCGTACCTCGTCCGAGAGTGGTATCAACGGCAACGGATATATCCACTCTGTCGATTATCAGCACAACAAGCTCGACACTATAGCTTTCATCATCAACACCACCGACTCTATGAAAGTGCGCTTCCATGCGCTCGTAGAGAATAACAAACGCAATCCGCAGTTCGTGTTCCGCTCCGAGCTTGACGGCTATCTCTATGCGAATGATGCTGAGGTGAACATTGTGTATTTTGACAGCGAAGGCAAGCGCGGACTTGACATGGGTGCCACTGCCGAGCTTCGTTCCGACGGCATCAACTTCCGTCTGCAGCCTCGTCGTCCGCTCATCGGTTACAAGTGGTTCACGCTCAACGACGATAACTACATCTTCCTCGGTGCCGACAACAAGGTGAGTGCCAACGTAAACCTCATCGGCGACGACCGCTCGGGAGTGAAGATATACTCTGCCCATCAGGACAGTACGGCTCTTCAAGACATCACTGTCAGCCTGTATAAGTTCGACATCGGCAAGGTGACATCGGTGATTCCATACGCGCTGCCGCAGGTAGAGGGCATTCTCAACGGCGACTATCACATTGTGCAAAATGCCGAGGGCCGTCTGTCGATAGCCTCCGACATGTCGATTACCGATATGGCCTACGAACACAGTCCTATTGGCAACATCAGCAGCGAGTTCATCTATATGCAACGTGAGGGCGATGCCCACTGGGTGGAAGCCCATATTATGAAAGACGACGCTGAGATAGGACTTCTTAAGGGCACATATCATGCCGCTGGCGACAGTCTTGATGCCGTGTTTGAGATGAACCGTTTCCCACTGTCGGTGGTCAATGGATTCATCACCGACCATGTAGCTGGTCTCGAAGGGTATGGCGAAGGCAGTCTGGCTGTAAGGGGACCGGTAGGGCAGCCGCTGGTGGATGGTGAGATTTACCTCGACTCTGCCCGTATCGTTAGCGTCCCTTATGGCTTGAGCCTGCGCCTCGACAATGACCCCGTACGTATTGTGGGCAGCCGGTTGATGCTTGAGAACTTCAACATCTATGCCTATAACGACAATCCGCTGGGCATTATGGGAAGCCTCGACTTCTCCAACCTTGACAAGATACGCTGCGACCTGCGTTTTCGCGCACGTGACTTCATGCTCATCAATGCCAAGGAGAATCCTTCGAGCATAGCCTACGGCAAAGCCTTTGTTGACATCTTCGGAAGCGTCAGCGGACTGAGCGACGACCTGCGCGTGCGCGGCCGTCTCTCGGTGCTCGGAAAGACCGACATGAGCTATGTGCTGCGCGACAGTCCGCTCTCCACCGATAATCATCTCGACGAACTCGTCAGATTCGTTGACTTCGCCGACACTGTGAAGGTGGCAGAGATAGAGCGTCCGGCGATTGCCGGACTCTCGGTTGACCTCACTGTCGATGTTGCCAACGGCACGCATATCATGGCCTATCTGAATGCCAACCACAGCAACTATGCCGACCTGACCGGTGGCGGTACGCTCCGGCTGCGCTATAACAATATGGATGCCCTTCAGCTGACGGGTCGATACACACTGAACAACGGCGAGATGAAGTATGAACTGCCGGCGATTCCACTGAAGACTTTTACCATTCAGGACGGAAGTTATATCGAGTTTACCGGCGATGTCAGCAATCCGCGGCTCAATATCACAGCCACCGAGCGCACCAAGGCTACGGTGAGCGACGAGAACGGCATCAGCCGTTCGGTGGTGTTCGACTGCGGAGTGGTTATCACTAAGACGGTGCGCAACATGGGACTGGCGTTCACACTCGACGCCCCCGAGGACATGGAACTGAGTGGCGAGCTGAAAACCATGGGAGCCGACCAGCGCAGCAAGTTAGCAGTGTCGATGCTCACCACGGGCATGTATCTTGCCGACGGCAATACCAGCAGCTTCTCGATGAACAACGCCTTGAGCTCGTTCCTCAACAGCCAGATCAACAGCATTACGGGTAGTGCGCTGCGCACTCTCGACCTCTCGTTCGGAATGGATCAGACCACCGACCTTACGGGTAGCACGCATACAGACTATTCGTTCAAGTTTGCCAAGCGCTTCTGGAACAACCGATTCAAGGTGGCTGTCGGCGGTAAGGTGTCGTCGGGTGCTGCCACAATGCAGGAGGGCTACAACAAATCGTTCTTTGACAATGTGTCGCTTGAATACCGTCTTGGCGATAACGCCAATAAATATCTCTCGGTGTTCTATAAGAATAATGTGTACGACTGGCTCGAAGGCTACACGCAGGAGTATGGCGGAGGTTTTATATGGAAACGAACTATGCAGAATTTCTGGGATATTTTCCGAAAGGAACAACGGATGCCAGTAAGACAAACAGATCAAAAAAGGACAACAGATAAAACAGATTGAACTGAATTATGTGCGATAGGGTAAAAAATGTTGTATTGGCTATTATATTGTTGCTCGTATGTATGTCGTGCAGCACTACGAAGAGCGTGCCGGATGGCGACCGTCTTTTCGTGGGACTGAAGAAGATAGCTTACGTCAACGACAGCAGTGATGCCCACCATGATGCTGCTAAGGAAGAAGTTGAGGCGGCACTTGCCACTCAGCCTAACGGCGCGCTCTTCGGCAGCAGCTACTACCGTTCGCCGTTCCCTATGCGGCTGTGGGTTTGGAACTTCTTTTCCGGCAGCCGTCAGCCCATCGACAAATGGATTGCCAAGCATTTCGGCAAGCCGCCGGTGCTGATGAGCTGGGTGAATCCCGAGTTGCGTGCCACGGTGGCGAAGTCTGTGCTCCGCAACAAGGGCTTCTTCCATAGCGATGTGAGCTATACCACGATTCCCTTGCGCAATCCCAAGAAGGCGAAGATAGGCTATACCGTGTCGATGGGCGACTACATGCGTTTCGACAGTATCGAATACGTGGGCTTCACCCCCGAGATGGACAGCATCATTGGCAGCGCACGTTCGGAGGCTTGCATACGACGTGGTCAGCCGTTTGCCGTCGATGCACTTGATGCTGAGCGACAGCGTATCTCCACACTGATGCGCAACAACGGCTACTACTTCTATCAGCCTGCCTATACCAGTTATCTGGCAGATACCGTTCAAGTCAAAGGCAAGGCACAGATGCGGTTTGTGCTTGCAAAGAATACGCCTGCATTAGCCATGAAGCGATGGTACGTGGGCAAGCTGAACATTGCCTTGCGCAATCGTTTCAACGAGCAGCTTAACGACAGCCTCGTGAGGCGCACGCTGAACATTCGCTTCAACGGCAAGAAACCGCCCATCACGCCGAGAGCACTGCTTGCCGACATGAAGATACGTCCGCGCCAGGAATTCAACTATGACAACTATATGGAAACTGTGCAGAACATCAATGCCATGGGGCTGTTCAGCCAGACCGACTTCGTGTTTACTCCTCGCGATACTACGGCGGCATGCGACACACTCGACCTTACGATGAACTGTGTGTTCGACAAACCGTGGGACTTTTATGTCGAAACCAACTTCAAGAACCGCACCATCGGTCGTCTCGGACCGGAGCTGAAGGTCGGCGTCACGCGACGCAATGCCTTCCGAGGTGGCGAGAAACTCGACATCAACCTCCACGGCTCCTACGAGTGGGAGACCAGCGGTTCGGGTAGCGGCAACTCCTATAGTGTGGGTGCCGATGCTTCGGTGGAATTTCCGCGTCTGATTACTCCATTCAACATTCGCGGCTACAAGGTGCGCGCAGTTGGAGGGAAGAGAGTGTATAGCCGCCGATTCTTCACCACACCGAGTACGGTGGCTACTATCTCCGCAGATATTGTCAACCGTCCGAGCTATTTCCGGATGTATATAGCCAGTGCCGAGTGGACCTACCGATGGCAGACATCGGAACGCAGCCGCCATGAGTTGTCGCCGCTGACTTTGAAATACCAGTTTAAGAGCAGCCATACAGCTGCCTACGACTCTCTGATGCAGCAGAACCCATATTTAAAGGCATCGATGGACGACTATCTCATCCCAAAGATGCGCTACACCTATACGTATAGCAGTCCGAAGTCTTTCCTAAACCCCATACGCTGGGAGACGACTGTGTCTGAGGCGGGCAACTTCACGTCGTTGGGATTTCTCATTGGCGGTCGGCGTTGGAACGAAAAAGGCAAGAAGATATTCAACAACCCATATTCGCAGTTCGTTAAGGTAGAAACCGACTTCACCAAGACGTGGCGACTGTCTGCTTCGTCGCATCTCGTGGGACATGTCAATGCCGGAGTAATGTTTAACTACGGCAATAGCGACGACATACCCTACAGCGAGATGCTTTATGTCGGCGGTGCCAACAGCGTGCGTGCATATACCGTGCGCGGCATCGGGCCGGGGTCGTTTCCCGGCACCGGCTCGCGCAAGAACGACTATCTGATGCGCAACGGCACGTTGAAGCTGGTGATGAATCTGGAGTGGCGCCAGCGCCTCTTCGGAAGTCTATATGGTGCCATATTCCTCGATGCAGGCAATGTGTGGTCATTAGAACACTTGAAATCTGCCGACAACGCCAGCGACGAGGAACTTGCGGCACTGGCAACAGCTGACAGCCAAATGCATTTCGACTTCAAAGATTTGTTTAGCGAGTTGGCTGTCGCCACAGGTGTGGGTATCCGCTACGACCTCGACTTTCTCATAATCCGCCTTGATTGGGGCGTGGGCCTGCACGTGCCCTACGAAACTTCTCGCAGCGGATTCTTCAACGTCGATAAGTTCAAAGATCACCAGACGTGGCACTTCTCTATCGGCTACCCGTTCTGAGAGTTAACAACAGTCGCAGCAGGCGGACAACGTGTAGGTCTGAACGAAAATAAAATAACAAATATATGCAAAAGCTGTTTATAGGTTTATCCATTTTCCTTTATCATTTTTCTGTCAGCCCTGCAATGGCGCAGCGTCATGAGTTCGCGCGCAACCTGCCGGTTTATGCCGACTCGCTCATTGCTGATCTGACATATCCTTTGGCATGGGGCAACAGCGACATCACCGATTTCGGCGTTTGGCGTCAGGCAGCCCGCCAGAAAGTGTTTGACTGTATGCTCACCCCTCCTCCTCCCCCTGTTAATGGCTACGAACTGAAAGTTCTTGGCGAGGAGCAGCGCGACGGCTATCGTGCACAGAAGATTGAGGTGCGCCTGTCGCGCTACTATAGTGTTCCAGCCATGTTGCTCATCCCCGACGGGCGCGGACCGTTCCCGGCGGTCAATGCACTGCACGACCACGGGGCACATCTCTTCATTGGAAAGGAGAAAATGGTGCGTCCGCTTGCCAATGAGGATTCACTTGTTCGTGATGATGCCGACAAATGGGTGGAGTCGCTCTACGAGGGTCAGTATGTGGGCGACTATCTGGCCCGCAACGGCTACGTGGTGTTCTCTGCCGATGCTCCCATGTGGGGTGGGCGCGGACAGAAGGAAGGTCCGCGTCGCGACCGCTATGACATGATTGCCGGCAACATGATGATGTATGGCATCGACCTCAGTGCATATATGACCTACGACGATATTGCCGGCACGGAGTTCCTTGCCCGACTGCCGTTTGTCGATGCAGAGCGCATCGGTTGCATGGGATGTTCGATGGGTGCCTATCGGGCATGGATGCTCTCGGCACTGAGCGACAGGATTAAGGCCGGAGTGAGTATATGCTGGATGGTGACCACCGACGAGCAGATGTCGTTCAAGTACAAACGCACGGAGAATGGCGGCTTTGCCAACTGCTTCCCCGGTCTGCGCAGGTGGATGGACTATCCTCATGTGGCATCAATGGCTTGTCCGAAGGCCATGCTCTTCATCAACGGAAGACAGGACAAACTTTTTCCTGTAGCCGGAGTCCGGAAGGCTTTCGGCATCATGCATGACGTGTGGAAGAGTCAGAAGGCCGACGACAGGCTTGAGACAGAGTTGTGGGACATTCCCCACAGTTGTCCGCAACGTGCACAGCAGCGAACCCTCGACTTCTTCCGAAAACATCTCTGAGCGTCGCATGACGGCATTCCCGCGATTACAGAATTCCTGTCGCTCCGAACGTCGGCATTCCTACAGTTATGGAATTCCCGTCGTCTCGAACGACGGCATTTCCGCTGTTTTGGAATTCCCGTTGTTTCGAACGACAGCATTTCCGCTGTTTTGGAATTCCCGTTGTTTCGAACGACGGCATTTCCGCAATTTTTTTTCAGGAATATAGGCAATTGTAGTTCGACCTCTGCCTGCAAACCATCCTGCT
>CAMOEW010000081.1 GCA_946612625.1 uncultured Prevotella sp. | reverse complement strand
CCTATGATGCAAATCATGTTGACTACACATACGCTCACATCGATGGTGGAACCTCTAATCCCGGCTACCTGACCGACAAGAACGCTTCCTCGACATACAAGGTAATGATTGCTGTTGAGGGCAATGGTGAGGTGAGCTACGGAGCTCCCGACACCGTAAGCGGCGGTCACGATGTGGAGACCACAGTAGATGCTGGAGGCTCGCTTGAGCTGTTCTTCTTCCCTGGCGAGGGTGCCCGGTTGGCTTCGGTGATGGTCGTTGATCGCGATGTCACCGCTGACGTTACACCCGCCTCGGAGAACGGTCCGGCATCGTATATCCTCAACGATATCAACAACGACTGTTGGATTAAGGTGATATTCGAGAATGTCGGTCCTGTTGGCGAAGCCGAGTTCGACGGACTGGTGGCAAGAGTCAGCGGCGAGCGCACGCTCGATGAGGCATTTGCTGAGGTTGGCGGACGCTTCGAGGCTGCGAAGACCATCGCTGCCATCGTATGGAACAAGGATACTCCAATGACCGATGCCGACCTTCAGGGCTTCAACAACCCCAACATGTTGGTATATGTTGAGAATCCGTCGCTTGCTCCGTCGTCGGCCAAGAATGTCGTTGTTAACGGTCGCATCCAATCACTTGTTCTCACCGACGAAGGCGACAACAATAACTTCTTCGCTCCGCAGCCGTTTACGGCAGAGCAGATCAGTTACACTCACGAATACATCCAGCAGACGCAAGCCGGCATCAGTCGTGGTTGGGAGTCGATAGCACTGCCATTTACCGTGCAGACCATCACCCACGAGAGCCACGGCCAGTTGCGGCCGTTTGCACTCTCCGGTTCCGGTCGCCCGTTCTGGTTGCGACAGCTCACCAGTAACGGAATAATTGATGTTACTGGTATCGAGGCCAACACGCCGTATATCATCAGTATGCCGAACAATCCCACCTACCGGTATGACTACAACCAGGCAGGTCGCGTAACGTTCGCTGCCGTCAATGCCCAGGTGGAGAGTTCATACGACACACGCGTGATGTCGCATGAGAACATCGAGATGGTTCCGGCATTCTATGCCATTGCCACCGGCAACAACTGCTATGCCATCAATCGCAGTGAGCCTCGCGAAGGCTATCCTGAGGGCAGCGTGTTCGAGCTGAATCTGCGCACTGTGCGCCCGTTCGAGGCATACACTCTGCACTTAGGCAACAATCCGTTGCCACGATTCCTGCCCATCGCCGATATGAATGCCACTACCGGCATCGCCGACATAACGTCTGGTTCGGAGGGTGCAGACGTGAAGATTTACAGTCTCTCGGGTGTGATTGTCTTCGAGGGCAGTCTGAGCGAGGCGCAAATGAAACTGCCTGCCGGAGTGTATATCATTGACGGAAAGAAAACCTTAATCAAATAGGGTTCTGTGGTAATACGAAAAAAAAGCGCCGTCGTTTCCTGCGACGGCACTTTTTTTCGTGTCTGTTATTTTATAAGGTCAACGCTTCGCTTCAAGAATGCGTCGAGTGCAGCACCCTTGAGCATACCGTTCTGGAGAAGTGCCAGGTCGATGAGCTGGTGAACGATGTCGTTCTGCTTGCCATACTCGCTAAGCACGTTCTCCCTCTTTGCCTTCTCGTCGCTGATGGCTTTCTCGGTGTTGGTCTTGTCGTCTTTTTCTTCCTGGCTGATTTCCTCCGGCTTCTTCTTGTCCTGAGCCTGACGCAGAGCAGCCAGACGAGCCTCCTGACCCTTTATTTCGCTTTCGATGGGTTTCAGTGCTTCAGCGGTATTGTCACCCATGTCGGCGATTACCTTCTTCAGCAGCGGATGGTCGGCATTGAGCACGAGCGAGTAGCTGTCGGGCATCTGGGCGTAGAAGCTCATTCCCTGCTGGTAGCGGCTCATGTCTTTCATACGGCGCATATATTCGCTCTGGGTTATCACCACCGGCTGTTGCTGTTCGCCGAGGTTCTGCACTTCGACATAGAAGTCGGCCTTGTCCATCTTCGGCATCTGGGTGCGGAACACTGTTGACAAATTGTCAGCCACTTCCTGCTCTATAGTCTTCTTCGGAGCGTCCGCCTTCATTATAAGACGGTCGATGATGTCGCCATCGACACGTGTGAACCGGCTCTTCTCGAACTTCTGCTCCAGCATCGACACCGTCGGTACGTCGAGCTGTCCGTCGAGCATTAGCACGCTGTAGCCCTTGGCCTTTGCAGCCTCGATGTATGTGTATTGTTCGTCGCGGTCGGTAGCGTAGAGATATACGAGATTGCCGTCCTTGTCGGTCTGGTTGTCCTTGATGAGTGTCTTGTATTCGTCGAAGGTGAAGTGTTTGCCTTCGGTGTCCTTCATCAGTGCGAAGTCTTTGGCGCGGTCGTAGAAGCTTTCTTCCGACAGCATACCGTAGTTGATAAAGAGTTTCAGGTCGTCCCATTTCTCCTCATACTGCTTGCGGTCTTCCTTGAAGATGCTCTGCAGTCGGTCGGCCACCTTCTTCGTGATATACGTCGAGATTTTCTTCACGTCGCGGTCGCTCTGCAGGTAGCTTCTTGATACGTTCAGCGGAATGTCGGGCGAGTCGATTACTCCATGGAGCAGAGTGAGGAACTCAGGCACGATGCCCTCCACCTGGTCGGTTACGAACACCTGGTTGCAGTAGAGCTGTATCTTGTTGCGCTGAAGGTCGAGGTTCGACTTTATTCTTGGGAAATAAAGAATACCAGTGAGGTTGAACGGATAGTCAACGTTCAGGTGAATCCAGAACATCGGCTCGTCCATCTGCATTGGGTAGAGCGTGCGGTAGAAGCTCTTGTAGTCGTCGTCCTTGAGCGTTGATGGGGCCTTCGTCCACAGCGGCTCAACATTGTTTATAACATTGTCCTCGTCGGTGTCCTGCTGTTTGCCGTCTTTCCATTCGGTTTTCTTTCCGAATGCCACCGGAACCGGCATGAACTTGCAGTATTTGTTAAGCAGTTTTTCTATCTCTGCCTTCTCAAGATATTCCTTGCAGTCGTCGTCTATATAGAGTATGATGTCGCTGCCACGGCTTTCGCGCTCTGCATCGTCGATCTCGTAGGCTGGACTGCCGTCGCAGCTCCACTTCACAGCCTTTGCTCCTTCCTTGTAGCTCTTGGTTACGATTTCCACCTTCTTCGACACCATGAACGATGAGTAGAATCCCAGTCCGAAGTGACCAATGATGTTGTTGGCGTTGTCTTTGTATTTCTCAAGGAAGTCGCTTACGCCCGAGAATGCTATCTGGTTGATATACCTGTCGATTTCGTCTTCGGTCATGCCGATGCCTCGGTCGCTGATGGTCAGTGTGCCTTTCTCTTTGTCGAGGCTGATGCGCACGGTCAGGTCGCCCAACTCGCCCTTATAGTCGCCCTTCTCAGCGAGTGTCTTTAATTTCTGCGTTGCATCGACGGCATTGCTCACCATCTCGCGCAGAAATATCTCATGGTCTGAATAGAGAAACTTTTTGATGACGGGGAAAATGTTCTCTGTTGTAACCCCGATGTTACCTTTTTGCATAATTATTATCTTGTTTTCGATGATTTTTTATTTTTCCGTTTTGGTATTTGCAAAAACCGTGCCAAAAGGAAAAGCCGTTTTCCTGAATTGGTTTTGATTTCCGACAGAATTTACTTTTCATTTCTTTAGTAAGTTTTGTTCGGAACAGAATTTACTTTTCATTTCTTTAGTAAGTTCTGATTGAAATGAAATTTATTTCGTTTTTTTTGTTATTCCTTAATGACTGCCCTATAAAGGTTACAACCAATGAAATTTCCTATGACAATGCTGACATAGAAGGTAAGCACCTCTATTGCGTGTTCAGTCAAATATTGCAGAGGAACACACATATAGTAGAAGGCATCTGCTATGCAGTGAGGGAAACCGCAGGTAATGAAGAGCGGCACTCCGAACAGCAGAGGCAGATTTTGTTGTTTCCTGGCAAAGGTGACAGCTGTCGTCATGATAAATCCGCATCCTATTGCCAAAACACCTCCTTTCAGAGGGCCGGTTGCCAGGCGTCCTGACAGCACAGCCTGTGCCGTTTCCTGCAGTGGCATGGGAGAACAGCGTGCAATGAGTGCAACAAAAAGACAACCCAACAAGTTGCCTATAAGGATAAGAAATAGCTTTCCCACCTCACCCTTTACAATAAATCCTGCTGTACCGGTATATAGTTTCAGGGCATAGTGGACAACAGTGAGAAGTCCGAAGGCAAAGAGTACT
The DNA here is from genome assembly GCA_946612625.1 of uncultured Prevotella sp. GTDB lineage: Bacteria > Bacteroidota > Bacteroidia > Bacteroidales > Bacteroidaceae > Prevotella. Next base: position 2,561 of record CAMOEW010000081.1, on the reverse strand, counting down.
GCTCCAATGATATCTTTTGAGGCGAGATATCCAAAGCCTGCAATGCCGATACAGATACCGGCAAGAAATGATGAACGAAGAATCTGATTGATTGTCATAAATGTGTTATGTATTTTTTTTCAAAATTGGTTGCAAATATACGAAAAAAGACTGTAACAAACGAGTAATTTTCGAAGATTAACGCAGAATGACCGTAAATATAAAAAAAGACTTAAAACATTTGGTTGGGAAAGTAATTTTTTGTACCTTTGTAGGCTGAATGCGAAATGTTAAAAACGCGTCAGCGAGGCTTTAAAGCGTCTCTACGACGATTTTTGCCATAAAAAAGGAAGTTAGACATAAAAAAATAGTAAAAACAAGAAATGGATCAGACAATTGACAACGACAGAATCCTTAAGATTAACATCGAGGAAGAGATGAAATCGTCGTACATCGACTACTCGATGTCGGTGATTGTTGCACGTGCACTTCCCGATGTGCGCGACGGATTCAAGCCCGTACATCGCCGTATCCTCTTCGGAATGATGGGTATCGGCAACACAAGCGACAAACCCTACAAGAAATGCGCACGCGTGGTGGGTGAGGTGCTCGGAAAGTACCATCCCCACGGCGACAGTTCCGTGTATGGAGCTCTTGTGCGTATGGCACAGGACTGGAATATGCGCTATACGCTGGTTGACGGCCAGGGAAACTTCGGAAGCGTCGATGGCGACTCTCCGGCAGCCATGCGATACACCGAGTGCCGTCTGTCGAGGATGGGCGAGCACATCATGGACGATCTTGAGAAGGATACTGTTGACATGGCAAAGAACTTCGACGACTCGCTCGACGAGCCGACGGTGATGCCTACGAAGATACCCAACCTGCTTGTAAATGGTGGCAATGGTATAGCCGTGGGTATGGCAACGAATATCCCGACACATAACCTCGGCGAAGTTATCGACGGATGCTGCGCCTATATTGACAACCCCGACATTGATACCGACGGGCTGATGCAGTATATCAAGGCTCCCGACTTCCCTACGGGTGCATATATATATGGTATTCAGGGCGTGCGCGATGCCTATGAGACAGGGCGCGGTCGTATCGTGATGCGTGCCAAGGCCGAGATAGAGAGCGGCGAGACACACGACAAGATTGTTGTCACAGAGATTCCTTACGGTGTGAACAAGGCCGATTTGGTGAAGTATATCGCCGACCTTGCGGTAGAACACCGTATCGAGGGCGTGGCAAACGTCAACGACGAGTCGGGTCGCCAAGGTATGCGTATTGTGGTTGACTGCAAGCGCGATGCAAATGCCAACGTTCTGCTTAACAAACTGTTTAAGCTGACGGCACTGCAGAGCTCGTTCTCCGTGAATTGCATTGCGCTGGTTCACGGCCGTCCGAAACTGCTGAGCCTGAAGGAATGCGTGCGTCATTTCGTGGACCATCGTCATGACGTAACCATCCGCCGCACAAAATACGACCTGAAGAAAGCCCAGGAGCGTGCACATATCCTTGAAGGACTGATTATTGCTGTGAACAATATTGACGAGGTGGTGCATATCATCCGCAACTCGAAGACTCCCACCGATGCTCAGCGAAACCTGGAGCAGCGTTTTGAACTCGACGAACTGCAGTCGAAGGCAATCGTGGATATGCGTCTGTCGCAGCTCACCGGACTTCGTGTTGACCAGCTGCATCAGGAGTACGACGACCTACAGAAGCTGATAGCCGATCTGCAGGAAATTCTCGACAATCCTGAGCGTTGCCGTGAGGTGATGAAGCAGGAACTGCAGGAGGTGAAGGAGAAATATGGCGACGAGCGCCGCACGGAGATAAAGTATTCAAGCGAGGAGTTCAATCCCGAGGACTTCTATCCCAACGACCCGGTAGTCATTACCATTTCGCACATGGGATATATCAAGCGCACGCCGTTGGCAGAGTTCCGTGAGCAGAGCCGTGGCGGAGTGGGAGCAAAGGCAGCCCGCCACCGCGACAACGACTTCACCGAATATATTTATCCTGCCACGATGCACAACACGCTGCTGTTCTTCACACAGAAGGGCCGCTGCTACTGGCAGAAGTGCTACGAAATACCCGAGGGCGACAAGAGCTCGAAGGGCCGCGCCATCCAGAATCTGCTCAATATCGAGCCCGACGATGCCATAAACGCGGTACTGCGCATCAAGAACTTCGACGACAAGGAATTCCTCAATTCACACAATGTGGTATTCGCGACGAAGAACGGCGTCATCAAGAAGACATGTCTTGAGGCGTTCAGCCGTCCGCGTGCCAACGGTGTCATTGCCATCAATATCCTTGAAGGTGACAGAGTGGTAGGCGTGCGTTTGACCAACGGACACAACGAACTGCTTCTTGCCAACCGCAACGGCCGGGCAATCCGCTTCAACGAGCAGGAGGTGCGCACCATGGGACGCGTCTCGACAGGTGTGCGCGGCATGACTCTCGACGGAGGCGACGACGAGGTGGTAGGCATGGTATGCGTCAACGACCCGTCGAAAGAGACCATCATGGTCGTCAGCGAGAACGGCTACGGCAAGCGCTCAGAGGTGGAA
>CAMOEW010000080.1 GCA_946612625.1 uncultured Prevotella sp. | reverse complement strand
TGCGGAGCAGCAATCCTCTGGCCGCTGAGGTTGTAGATAGCATTGTCCTTCATGCCCTCTGCATTGCCGTTCAGAAGCGTAGCGTCGCTGATACCCAGCGTCTCGTTGTCGAAGATAATCGTCATGCTCTTAGCAGATGATACAGCCGGACATTTTGCTGCAGGCAGATATGCCTTACCCGTTGCGAGCGAACCACCCGACATCGGAGCAAACACAGCTTTCGAATCTTCCTCTACGAGGATATAGTCACCGTCTGCTGCCGTGTTGTTTGTAGAAGAAAGCAGATCGTTTTCTGTTACAGCGGCAGCCGAGGTAACCACCGTTCCTGTATAAGTTGCAGCGCTTCCGGCGAGAATCACGCCTGTGTTTGCAGGAACTTGCTTGCTGCCAATAGCGGTGAGCACAACCGAAGTCTTTGCGCCATTCACCTTTGCCTTATATACCGTCAGTCCAGTCTCGCCGCTGAAGTCAACAGCGTATGGGCTTGAGAATGTGGCGTAGCCGGTAGAAGAGGCGATGGTGGCAGGAACAGATTTCAAAACAGCAATGATAACATCATAGTCGTCTCTTGTTTTGCTACCTCCTGCTGCAATCGTCAGTTTACCTGCTGTAGGAACGGTTACATCCGATATTGTAACATTATTCCAAGAACCCTTGCCCAGACCAGATAGTACGTCAAACTCTGTATCACCAATCATAATCTTAGATCCTCGGGTCTGGCTTTGTACTCTGCATATTAATGTATAGACACCTGCGGGGAGATCTTCAGAAGAAGTATAAGCAGTGTTGTCGTATGCGCTACAATATGAAGCACGGTTATCAGCATTTTGTGCTGTTGTCATATCTAAGTCTTCGAAAAGAACTACAGTTCCGCCACCCAAATCAACTGGAGTTACAGCCTTGTCAATAACAACGTTGGCTGTCAAGGTTGTAGGTTCGCCATAATAGGGGTTACTGCCTCTTGCTGCAGATTGATACAAAGCACCTCCATTCATAACATACATACGGAATGGCACATTATAGCTGTCACCTACATACAACCCATCGATATTAGATTGCACCTCGGAGTAAACAACTGCTTCGTTATATGTGTAGTTTACCGTAACGGAAGTAACGGGAGTCTTAGCTGTCATCGTGAATTCCACATTCTTATCAGCACCGCTAACAGTGAACGAACCGGCATAATCATAATATCCAGCAGCAGTTGCAGTGAAATTGTAAGTGCCATTAACTAATTTCTTTCCAGATGTAACATTATCGTCACCTATCTTAACAGTAGCAGCTACATCATTTGTCTCAGTAAAGGTAACATTATATGCAGATTCTGTAGTATATGTTATAGTTGCGGTAGGATTTTTTACATAACCAGCACCTGCTGCAGTCTGATAGACCAGAATAGTAACGATGTTATCAGCATCGCCACTAAAAGCATCGGTGATATCAAACGTATTGTGCTTGTCCGTTGCTGTTTTTGAACCATATATTACTGCACCCAAAGTCGTAATGCTACGATCTGCAGTATTCCATGTCATGGTTGAGGACCATGCTGAGCTATTATAGCCCACACCATAGTTCAATTCACGAGCCGTAATCTGTTGGCAGTCCACCTCAAGAGATGCTGCAGTAATTGTTGCACCGGCAGGAACGGCAGATGCATCTACTTGAAGGTAGGCGATATTATTCACGCCCCAGCCTTTGTTTGCCAGGTCCACTTTCCCTCCAGAAATTTTATTGTAACCACAATATGCTGTAGTTACTTCGCCGTAAGAGTCATCTACATTAGCATCAGAGCCATTAATGTAGGTCATTTTTACGGTTGCGCTGAGATTTTCAGCCCACGCATTTGTCCCCACGCACAGCCCTGCTGCTACGAGGAGCGTTTTTGTTAGTAATTGTTTAAATCTCATAATTTTTTTTTTAATTAGTAAATAAATATTGTTGTGTTATTAAGTTGACTCTCGCGATAATGATGGCTTCATGTGGCCACTTGGAAAAGGACACAAAAAAAGACGTGGAACTGAAGCAGTCCTACATCTCCTAATTTGAGGTCCTAGGAAAACCTTTGCGAAAAAGATATAGTGATACAACAATCCCACGCTATCGCGTGAGAGAGCCACCATGTCCATCTTGTTCGCATTTTGAAATTTCCTAGGTTTCAAATTACAAGACGAAGCACAATGCTTCTCGTTTTTTACCAGCGAAAATAGTGGAGTCCGTATGCCTTGGGATGCCTTTCTGCAGGTGCAGGCGCGGTGCCTACGTTCCCCTCAGCGTGCGCCCCGCTTGGGCGCTGGTACAGAAACCACGGCTGCAAAATTACAAACTTAATTTGAAACAGCCAAATAAAACTCCGAAAACTTTTGAAAAAAAATTCGGGTGGAATCTTCTGACGGAAATGTACTTATATTCGGCTCGGTGGGAAAACATGTACCGTAGAATCGGCTGCACACCCAGTCAAAACTTACTAAAGAAATGAAAAGTAAATTTTGGTCCAGTCAAAACTTACTAAAGAAATGAAAAGTAAATTCTGATTATAGTCAGGACTTACTAATGAATTCAAAAGTAAGTTTTGATTGGAATTTTATTAATTGCCAACTGAAAACATCAGTTTCGCTTTTCTTTGATTATGCCGTGGCGGTAGGCGTATAGCAGCTGTTTCAGATCGTCGATCTGCGAGCGCAGCTCTTCGCCCTTGTCGGTGTCGGCCACAAGCATCCGGTGGCTCGACATTTCCACAATCTTGCGCTCCGACTTGATATCTGTGCCGCGCTGTATGGCATCGGCAGCCGACGTAAACGGCTCGTGCTGTACGAGCTGGAATCCGCGGCTGTGATATACGAGCGTATATCCGGCGATGCCCGTCTCCTTATGATATGCCTCGCTGAAACCTCCGTCGATCACCATCATCTTTCCGTTGGCCTTGATGGGGCTTTCGCCCTTCGAGGCATGAACGGGCACATGTCCGTTGATGATATGCCGGTTGGGACCTTTCACTCCGAAGGCATCAAGTATCCGGTCGCAAATCTCCTCGTTGTCGCGAAGGCGGAAGTATGCTCCTTTTTCCTCTTTGTATGTCTCTTTGTCCTTGAGGAAATATCGCTCAAACGTAGCCATTTTCGACTTGTCGAACAGAGGTGAGTCTTTGCCGCACCAGAGATAGAGGAAATAGTCGATGGCATATTTACGCTCTTCTTGGGGTGTGTCGTTGGTGAATGCCGATCTGATCATGAGTCCGATGTTGTGCATCAGATCCATGCCAGAATAGCTGCGTCCCGGCGCTATCTCAACCGCCTTCAGTGTGCCGTCGTCGTTGAGTGGGCACGAGGCGTGGAACAGAAGGTTCGAGTTGTAGATGGCATACATGCAGCCGTGGCTTAGCAGCGTGCGTATGTGTTTCTGCAGTTTCTCGCTCACTGCGAAGGAGTGGTGCAGGCTCTTCATCAGCTGTCGTTCGTCGTCGGTAAGCTTGTTGGGGTCGGAAGGGTCGATGGTAGGGAAATTATGCGAAATCATCTCATATTCCTTGCCGTCGATGACGCACACGCCGTGAGTGTAGTCGATGTTATTAAACAGACACCGGTCGGTCATGTTCCATTCCGGACGCCGTGTGAATATCTCGGCCTCCATCTTGAACTGTATTACGCTTATCGCCTTGTGCATACGCGCGGTGAGAAGCAAGGTCTTCTCGTCCATCTTTGCGCCCTTTAGCAGTTTTGGTATAAACTCCTCGCAGGGGTCGTCGCCATATACGTCCATTGCAAACGTAGCCAGCGGCACGAGGTTTATGCCGTAGGCATCCTCAATGGTGGCAAGATTGGCGTATCTCAGACTCAGCCGCAGCACATTGCAGATGCAGGCGTCGTTGCCTGCAGTGGCTCCCATCCATAGTATGTCGTGGTTGCCCCACTGTATGTCCCATGAATGATATTGACGCAGTGTGTCCATGATGATATGCGCTCCGCTGCCACGGTCGTAGATGTCGCCGAGGATATGCAGCTGGTCGATAGACAGGCGCTGTATGACGTTGCAGATAGCACAAATGAAATCGTCGGCACGTCCGGTGGTGATGATTGTATCGACGATTACAGAGACGTAGGCTGCCTTGTTGGTGTCGTCGGCCCGTTCGTGCAGCAGCTCTTCGATGATATAGCTGAAGTCGTCGGGCAGCGACTTGCGCACTTTGGAGCGCGAGTATTTGCTCGACACGTCGCGGGCTATACGCACCAGTTGCTGGATTGTTATATGATACCAGTCGTCGATGTCCTCCTCCACGGCCTTCACGAGTTCCAGCTTTTGTTCGGGATAGTAGATAAGTGTGCACAGTTCGCGTATCTCAGACTCGCGTATGCTTCCTGCAAACAGTTCGTTCACCTTGCGCTTGATGTTGCCCGATGCATTTTTCAGCACGTGCTGGAAGGCCTCGCTTTCGCCGTGCAGGTCGGCAAGGAAATGCTCTGTGCCTTTCGGCAAGTTGAGTATTGCCTCGAGATTGATTATTTCAGTCGAGGCATCGGCAACGTTGGGGAAGGATTGCGACAGAAGATTAAGATAGTGCAGGTTTTCAATATTCATATTTCCAAGTTTTTATTTATGCGGTTTATCATTGTTTGTGACTGTTTGTCGCTTAGCGACGGTATTACCATCATGCCTTCGTCGAGTCCGGTGAGACATTGCGCTACCGTCATCATACGTGCGGCAAAGAGGTCGAGGTGATTCTCTTGCAGGGTATCAAGCAGTTCGTCTTCAACGGCCGGATGCTCGCGTATCTCGCGATCCAGTTCAACCACATGCAGAATTGTGAGGCGGTTTGACTGGTAGAGTTTCTTCATTTGCCGGAAAGTGGCAACAAGCCTTTCGTTCTCGTTTACGAAACTATTGCCTATGGTCTGGCTTATGTTTGTGGCTGCTGCATGTCTCGCCGGCATATAGCAGGGAGCCTTTTCCGGGTCGAAGTCGGGCGGAACAAGTGCGAGCACTTTCGTGCCGCGAATGAACACGTCGTAGATTTGTTCCTGGCAGGCATAGAGCATCAGTTCGCGCCATTGTTTTATGTCGGCGTTGTCTATAGGCTCTGCCCATCGCTTGTCGCCGGTAATGCCTGCCTTAAGAATGTTTCGCAGTTGTGAGTGCGTGGTCTGGCTGAAGTTCTCTATAGTGTTGCTGTCCATCACCTTCTGATACACATCGTAAGTCTGCCTTGCCATCTCGATGTTTGAAATCGACTGTGTATAGACACTGTTGCGCACGGTTTCGATACGTGGATTCCATGCGAGTTGCTGCATGCATTCACGTTCAATGCGCCCCATCACTATCACGGCGTATGCCTTGGATGTAATTTCCTTTTGGAAGATAATTGTCTTCGGGAGCTTTTCCCTAAGCAGATGTTTGCGGCGTATCCATGGTTCCAGCTGTCCGTGAGGGGTCATAACCATGCGTGTCCCGCCTTTTCTTGCCGTAAGAAATATGTTGCGATAGGCGAAGTTCCAGCAGCCGTGCAGGTGCAGGATGTCGAAATGCTCTGTGGCGAGCAGCTTCCGGGCTTCGGCAACGGATGTGATTAGTGTCGTCTCAACGAATGAGGGCATAGCATCCTTGAGTATGAAAACGTGTGATGTAATCATGCTGTTGTTCTTTGGATATATATGCAGAACTCTCATCCCGTTACTTTCTTATGAAGTCGTATTTATCTGAACACTTGTAGATTATCATAAGCCATAGATTGTGCCACAGAATACTGTTCTCCATGAACAGCACTCCGAGCATAGGAAGCCGTTCGCTGTATTCATCCGACGCTTTCATTATGAATGTGGTGCGCAGCAGGGCGGTAATGATGAATGCCGCAGCTGCTGCCGCCGTCAATATATAGTCGGATGTCAGGAGCGAGCAGGCAAGGGTTGCCATCACCGCCAGCCAGTTGATGTGCTGCATAAAAGTGTCGGTGTTGTGAAGCACCCGCCATGGGAGGGTGCGCCGGAGATGGCGCCGGGTTTCCATATAGAACAACTGACTGTTTTTCCATTCTCTCGGTGTAGGGGCATCCTGACATAGAATCCCGTCGGGCGCATTCATCACTGCAGTGCGTCCTTCGCACGAATATTCATTGGCAATGAAGTCGTATTCACCGCGCAGATACATCAGGTTTTTCAGAAATCCATTGTTCTGCATGAACATCTGTCGGCGGAATGCTATCTGCGCACCCTCATATCGGTATGCCTGCGAGCGCATGGCAGTACGCATCTGGTAGAGAGCAGTGTGAAGATGGCGGAAGCGGTGGTAGGCCTTCGACGTTTCCGTGTCGTAATTGGAATAGCCGCATACGATGTCGTTTTCGGCGTTGCAATACGACGCCAGCGTCGTGAGCCAGTTGCTGCTTACCGGCTGGCTGGCAGCGTCAACAAACACTATCCACTCGTTCTTGGCAGCCTTCACTCCTAACGTCAGGGCAAGTTTCCGGCGGCTAAGATAATGGCTTGACTCGGGGATGAAAGTGGTGTAGAGATTTGCATGTTGCGCTTTTAACAGCTTCAACTCATCTTCGGTGTTGTCGGTGGACGACTCATTAACGACAATCACCTCGAAGGCATCTTTAGGATAGTCTTGCTCAAGAAACCGTGGAAGGTTTTTTTTCAGCACGTCGCCCTGGTTGCGAGCACTCATCACTATAGATATGTGTGGATGGTCTTGTTTTGCTCCGTTGTTGTCGGGCAACGTGTCGTTTACCGCTGGTCGGCGGAAGAACGGACTGAAGAACGATGATACCATAGACAGCAGCAGCACACTGCATCCAATGATTATTGTTGTCAGTTCTATATCCATGAGTGCTTATGTTTAATTCATACCTTTCTTAATTCGTCGCTCGTATATCCTTTCGGTAGCGGACGGCAGTTGTAGCCGGATGCCATAACCTCGCCGTATGCGCCAGCCGAGCGTATGGCTATGAAGTCGCCACGGTGGCTCCTGTTCAGGTCTGTCTGCTTGGCAAACACATCGCTCGATTCGCAGATCGGACCTACCACGTCGTAGGTCTCAGGAGCTTCGTCGCTCGAAATGTTCTCTATCTTATGGTAAGCCTGATAGAGGGCGGGACGTATCAAGTCGGTCATTCCGGCATCCACGATGACGAACTTCTTCACTGCTC
>CAMOEW010000079.1 GCA_946612625.1 uncultured Prevotella sp. | reverse complement strand
TGGACACCCTGATTAAGAGTCAGGTGCTCTACCAACTGAGCTACAAGCGCATCTTTTGGTTTTGCGGGTGCAAAGGTAGTAATATTTTTCCGTTCCACCAAATTTTTCAGCAGAAAAGTTTCAAAAAAGTGCTCATTATGCCCAAAAATCTCTGAAAAGATACCATTACATAGAATCAATGAGTGATATTTCGAGTGTTTTCTTAGTTGTTTTTGTAATACAATAAGGATTGGCCGGACGTTCTCCAACAACCCATACAATACTTCCACTGGCATCAACGAGCACCATCTGGCGTCTTTTTTCAAACACAGACCGCTTCAGGTCGGTAAGAAAGTCGCTGACCAAACGGCTGCCCTTCATTCCGAATGGGATAAACCGGTCGCCATTGACAACAGGGCGCAAAACGACAGGAAACTTTACCTTCGCAGCATCAAGACTGACATGGAAACGCTCATGCGAGGGGATGTATCCTGGTTGGATTTCGTTCTCCACGATTCGCAGACGACGTATGTTCTCAGCCCTTTCACCAATATTAAAAAGATACGTTCCCAACTCGGGAATACGCACTGGCTTCATAGGAGTATCACGCGGTTGTATGTGCAACTCGCCGCGATTGACAAGCAGTTCGTGGCCTGCCGACATGAATATCTGCCCAGAAACCACTTCATCCGACATACGGTTGGCTGTCACAATATCCCACACCTGACGCACCTGCTGCGATGAGAACCCAAAGTCTCTTAGTATCTCGAAGAGCACACTCTCTGACTTTATCGCCGAGATGAGGATACTTCCATCACGCATGCACCGTCGGCGTGCATCGGCAATCGCCTCCATATATACTGCCGTTGCGTCTGCTATGTTGTCAGCAGTGCGCTGTATGTTGTCATAAACGGCAGGATTGATTTCCGCAAGCATCGGAAGTATGCGCAGCCGAATCTTATTTCTTATCACATCGTCCTTGAGATTAGAGCTGTCAACAACATAGGGTTGATTGCGCGAACGCAGATAGTCGAGTACATCCTTGCGGCTCACACAGAGCAACGGACGCAGTATATCACCATTCCTGGGACGCATACCATTGAGTCCGCGTATTCCTGTACCGCGAAGCAGGTTGATGAGCACGGTCTCTACATTGTCATCGCGATGATGCGCCACACAAATACCATCGGCTTCAATGTCGCGCTTCAGCTGAGCGAAATATGCGTAGCGCAGTTCACGTGCCGCCATCTCAATGCTTTCATGGTGAAGTTCAGCATAGTCGCGTGTATCGAAATGTATTACATGAAACGGTACACCCAGTCTGCCGCACAGAGCCTTTGCAAATTCCTCGTCGCTAAACGACTCGCTACCGCGCAGATGGAAATTGCAGTGAGCAGCCTCAACGCTATATCCCAGCTCAAGAAGCACTCTGAGCAAGGCTACGGAATCGGCGCCTCCGCTTAGTCCGACTATATAACGGCCGTTCTTGCGGAGCAGACGATTAAGGCGAATGTATTCTGAAATTTTATTCAACATATAGCACCAGACCTTTAAGGTATTCTCCTTCGGGGTGATAGATATTTATGGGATGATCTGCTGGCTGGTGCAACTGGTGTAATATCCTCACTCGCCGTCCGGCCATGGCAGCAGCGGTGAATACAGCATTTCGGAAATTGTCTTTAGTGACCACCTGTGAGCATGAGAACGTGAAGAGTATGCCACCACTCTGTATTTTCTCGAATGCCCTTCCGTTCAGCCTGGAATATCCCTTGAGAGCATTATGTAGTGCTCCACGGTGCTTGGCAAATGCCGGTGGATCGAGGATAATCAGATCGTATTGACCGTCGGCAGCATCGAGGAACTTGAAAGCATCATCGCAAAAGGCCTCGTGACGCTTGTCGCCGGGAAAGTTCAGAGCCACGTTCTTGCGCGTCAGCTCTATTGCCTTTGCGCTGCTGTCAACAGAATGTACAGACAATGCTCCTCCACGCATGGCATAGAAAGAGAAACCTCCTGTGTAGCAAAACATGTTGAGCACCTTCCTGCCATGCGAATATTTCTCCAATAAAGAGCGGTTATCGCGTTGGTCAACAAAGAATCCGGTCTTCTGTCCCTTGAGCCAGTCAACATGGAACTTCAGTCCGTTCTCCGTGGCTATATTGTCGCCGTCACCACCATAGAGATATCCGTTTTCCTGTCCTAATTCAGCCTTGAATGGAAGCGTGGTCTCACTCTTATAGTAAATATTATCGATGCGTCCGTCCATCACTTCCATGAGTGCCTCGGCCAGCTCTGCGCGGCACATGTGCATTCCGACGCTGTGTGCCTGCATCACTGCTGTCTTGCCATAGATGTCAACCACAAGCCCGGGAAGATTGTCGCCCTCGCCGTGTACCAGACGGTAAGTATTGTTATCAGGATTGTCAGCAAGCCCTATTGCACGCCGCACATTGAGTGCCGAGAGCAGGCGACTCCGCCATATCTCCACCGAAGCGGGGCTGTCGCCGAAAGTGAGCATACGCACTGCTATCGAGCCTATCTGCCAATGGCCGATGCCGACAAACTTCCCTTCAGCAGTTACGACGTTCACGATGTCACCCTCTTCGATGCCCTCATCGGTATGGTGAACAGCACCCGAGAAAACCCACGGATGGAATCGCATGAGGCTCTCGTCTTTTCCTTTTTTAAGATATATGTTCTTGTACATTTTCCTCAGTATTTACAAGTTCGTAGTCATGCGTTGTCTCTAATCGCATAAGCTCTTCATATAGCATTATGCAGGCCCATGCGTCAGTGGCGGCATAGAGCTTCTGCTTGTCGTTAAGCACGTCGGCATCCCAGTTCGAAAGTTGCTGGCGTTTGCTTATTTTCTGCCCGAAGAAATTTGCATAGAGTTTCTGCAGGCTCATATCTTCAACACCGATTTCCGTGACATGCTGCTGCAGGTCGATGAAGTGTCCGGGAGTGAAATCCCCAAGTTTGTTAAGTGCATTAATATCATCGTGAAGCGACAATCCTATCTTCGGCACTGTAGTATCTTCAAGCAAGCGTCGTATTGCCGCAGTCATTCCCGTATGTTTCAGACGGAATAAGAAACAAATATCGTATGCCGACACTTGCAGCAGCGAAACGGTGTTCATCTTCCCTTTCTTAAACGACGGCCTGGTCTCGGTATCTATTCCCAGAATAGGCTGTGCAAGCAGGTATTCCACTGCCCTCTCCGCCTCTCCGACAGTAAGAATGACAACCACCCGTCCTTTAAAAAGAATTTGCGGTAATTCATTTATTCCGGACTTGTCAAACTTACTATAGATAGTCTTTTTCATCAACATGATTATTTTGAGGGTGCAAAATTACAAAAAAATCCATAATTTATCGTCTATTTAAAGTTTTTATTTCTTTTTTTATTCGTAAAGTCGAAAAAATGCGCTACCTTTGCACTCCAGATTAAATTGACAACACACAATGGCAAAGAAAAAGACAGACAGCGCCACAGCATCGTTTTCCGATGCTTTAGGCATCGACAAGATATTCCACAATGAACGGCTTAACTTCGCACTCGGCATCATACTCTTCGTACTCGCCGTGTATTTCATCATTTCGTTCATATCCTACTTCGTTACCGGCAGTGCCGACCAAAGCCTCATCGAAGTGCCTCGTGCCGGAGAGCTGGCAAATGAGAAGCATGTATTCCAGAACACATGCGGCTCGATAGGAGCCTACACAGCATGGTTTTTCATAAAACGGTGTTTCGGGTTGTCAGCCTTCATCATTCCCATAATGATGATTCTTGTTTCAGTAAATCTTGTGAAGGCGTTCAAAGTTGGACTTCTCAAATGGTTCCCTACACTGATGATTATAATGATCTGGCTGTCGGTAACGCTTGCGTTTTTTGCATCTTCTCTGTTTGAAAACTCCCACTTCAACCCCGGCGGCGATCATGGCATGTTCGTATGTCAATGGTTTGAAAATGTGGTTGGAGCGCCTGGAACGATTGCCATTCTAGCCATCATTGCTCTCATATTCCTCAGCTTTGTCAGTGCAGAGACCATTTATTTCGTGCGCAAGTTGATGAACCCGGTTAAGTTTTTCACCGACAAGGTGCAGTTCACCATCAATGATCCATCTAAGAACACCCAGGATTCTTCCGGAAAGAATGGAATGAACAACACTTCCGACCCTGACGTGTTTGACAATCCAAGCACCCAGACCGTTGATTTCGACATCGTTGACGGCGAAAATAAAGTAACGATGACCGAGACCACGTCAGACGACGGCATTATGCTCGATCCTGCTCTGCCTAAGCGTAAGAGCAAAAAATCCGACGGCGACATCGGACTGGAAGTGGAGGCTGGAGCCAAGGAAGAGAAAGCCAATGGTGACAATCTTGTCAGCGTAGGTGACAAGGAGATGGAGCCATATGATCCAAAGCGCGATCTTGAGAACTACAAATATCCCACCCTCGACCTGCTTGAAACTCACGGCGACGACGGTCAGTCGTTCATTGACATGGCCGAACAGAATGCCAACAAGAACCGCATCGTCGAGGTTCTCCACAATTTCGGAGTTGAGATTTCGAGCATCAAGGCAACTGTAGGTCCCACCATTACGCTCTATGAGATTACGCCAGCTCAGGGAGTGCGAATATCTAAGATTCGCAATCTTGAAGACGATATAGCCCTGAGCCTTTCGGCTCTCGGCATACGTATCATCGCTCCTATTCCAGGCAAGGGTACCATCGGTATCGAGGTACCAAACAAGAAGAAGAGCACCGTATCGATGCTCAGTGTGCTCAACTCGAAGAAATTCCAGGAGGCAAAAATGGAATTGCCCTGCGCTATGGGTAAGACCATTACCAATGAGGTGTTCATGTTCGACCTTGCAAAGGCTCCCCACCTGCTTGTTGCCGGTGCCACCGGACAAGGAAAGTCGGTAGGTCTTAACGCCATACTTACTTCTTTATTGTATAAAAAGCATCCCGCTGAGATGAAGATAGTGCTTGTCGATCCGAAGATGGTCGAGTTTAGCATCTATTCTCGCATAGCCAACCACTTCCTTGCCAAGATTCCCGACGAACAGGCATCGCCTATCATCACCGACACGTCGAAGGTTGTTCAGACTCTCAACTCACTGTGTGTGGAGATGGACGACCGCTATGCACTTCTGATGGCAGCCGGCGAGCGTAATATCAAAGACTACAATAAAAAGTTCATAGAACGTCGCCTTAATCCTGAGAAAGGGCATAAGTATATGCCATATATAGTAGTAGTAATCGACGAGTATGGCGACCTAATCATGACAGCAGGCAAAGAGATAGAGTTGCCTATAGCCCGCATAGCTCAGAAAGCACGTGCCGTTGGCATCCACATGATAATCGCGACACAGCGCCCTACGACAAATATCATCACCGGTACTATCAAGGCCAATTTCCCTGCTCGTATAGCATTCAAGGTATCACAGGGTATTGACTCGAAGACCATCCTCGACCGCATGGGAGCGCAACAGCTCATCGGACGCGGCGACATGCTCTATCTTGCCGGCAACGACCCCGTTCGCGTGCAGTGTGCCTTCGTCGATACACCTGAGGTTGACCGTATCAACCACTTCATAGCCGACCAGCAGGGCTATCTCGAACCATTCGAACTACCCGAGCCCAAAGCAGACGACGGTGAGATGGGGAGCAGTGCTGCCGACGTGGATATGCAGCATCTTGACCCGATGTTCGAAGATGCTGCCCGCCTGATAGTAATGAGCCAGAGCGGAAGCACCAGTCTGATACAACGCAAGTTCTCGATTGGCTACAACCGTGCCGGACGACTGATGGATCAGCTTGAACGTGCCGGAATAGTTGGGGTGGCGATGGGAAGCAAGCCTCGCGAAGTGCTCATACAAGACGAAGTAAGCCTGAACAACCTGCTCGCAACATTAAAATAAAACAATCAATTATTACTTTTAAGCCATATGAGTCACATTAGCACTATTCGCTCCATATTTATTATATTTATGATTATGTTGAGTACCTCTACGTATGCCATTGACGCCAAGAGTGTGCTCGACAAGACTGCGGCACAATTGAACAGCAAGGGAGGCATCACCGCAACATACACTCTGAATAGCGAAAAGCTTGGTAAGAGCAACGGCACTATTGCTGTGAAGGGTAATAAGTTTCATGCCACCAGCCATCAGGCCATTATCTGGTTCGACGGCAAGACGCAGTGGACATATATGAAGAAAAATGAAGAGGTAAACGTAAGTAATCCTACAGGTGCACAGTTGCAAGCACTCAACCCTTACAACTTCATAAACCTGTACAAGAAAGGATACTCCTACACACTGAAAACCACAGGTAACTCCTATGAGGTACACCTTACTCCAAGTAATAGTAACAACCAGATTGAGGAGATGTATATTACCGTGAGTCACCAGTTCGTGCTCCAGCAAGTCCGTATGAAACAGAAAGGCAAGTGGACTACAATCAGCGTCAGCAACCTGAAGCCGGCGAAGCTCTCAGACTCTTCGTTCCGATTCAACGCCAAGGATTATCCCAAAGCTGAAGTAATCGACCTTAGATAGTTTTTTCAAAATGTTAAACAAGTTTCATTTATACCGTCTGATAAGCCGCAACACGAAGCTCAGTGCCAAGCGCCACCCAATGTTTGAACAAAGCCAATGGGGAAAGGTGCTGGCATACATAGGCGCTTCGATTATCATAGTGTATTTCGTAGCTATCGGCACCATGCTCGGCTATGCATCGCGCGGCGATGACTACGGCACAGTGTTTGTATTCATCCCGTTCATACTGCTCATCGACTTCTTCATGCGTTTCGGAATCCAGGAGACTCCGTCAATGCTCGCTAAGCCCTACCTGCTCTTGCCGATAAGCAAGTTCACGGTCGTAGAGTGTTTCCTTTTGCAAATGCTCAATTCGTCGTTCAATTGGTTCTGGATGAGTTTCTCACTGCCCTGCGCCTTCATATGTTGGTGCGGAGGCACTCCCAGCATCACGGCCATAATGATGATTGTTGTGCTCCATCTTCTCATTCTGGTTAACAGCCAGTGGTATCTGTTGTGCCGCACACTCATCAACCAAAACATGCTATGGTGGATAGTTCCTGCTATTCCCTACGGTTCACTTGCACTCTTTATTTGGCTTGCCTCCGACAAAGTCATCGAGGCATCTATCGACTTCTGCGTCGAATATGGCTTCACATGGCTGTCATTCTTTATGTATCTCGTTTCCCGTCTTCTGCTTTTAATTGTCAACCGCAGGATTCAGATGCACCT
>CAMOEW010000078.1 GCA_946612625.1 uncultured Prevotella sp. | reverse complement strand
TATTTTTGCAAAAAAATGATAATGATATTGCATTTTGTCCTGTTTATTTCGTATCTTTGCACACTGAATACAAAAATCGAGGTGAAACATGATAGTAGCCAATCCTATTTACGACGTGGTGTTCAAGTATCTGATGGAGGACGAGCGCATAGCCCGCACAATACTCTCAGCTCTGCTAAAGAAGGACGTCTTGCAGGTGGATGTGCGTCCTCATGAGTATAGCAACGATGAGCGCGAGAGCTTGTCAGTGTTCCGAATAGACTTCGGTGCCAAGGTTCGTGAGAGTGACGGCAGTGAGCGTCTCATCCTCGTGGAACTGCAGAAGACTTGGGTGGAGACGGAGACGCTCCGTTTCAGGCAGTATCTCGGTGTTCAGTACCGCAACCCGAGGAACATGGCTGGTGACTATGCTCTGCCGATGGTAGCCGTCTATCTGTTAGGCCACAAGGTGGGCGACATTGAGGAGCCGGTGCTGTATGTCAACCATCAGGCACGCGACTATAACGACAATGTGGTGACGCATGGGTTGCCAGACCCCTTTGTGGAGAGCCTGACCCACGAGAGCATTATCGTGCAGATACCGCGTCTTCATGGCCAGATAAACAACCGCTTGGACATGGTGCTGAGCGTGTTCGACCAGAAAAACAGGGACGACGACGACGAACAGGTGCTGCGTATAGACGAGACTCTCTACTCTGACGACGGTGACATGCAGCGCATCCTGCACCGCCTCACTCAGGCGGCGGCCGACAGCGACATGAGGCATCGGATGGATGTGGAAGACGAATATTTCTCTGTAATAGAGAAGCGTGATACAACAATCATGCTCAAGGACAGGGAAATAGAACAGAAGAACCGTCATATAGCGGAGCAGAACGTCGTGATAGCAGAGAAAGACAACCATATAGCGGAGCAGAACGTCGTGATAGCAGAGAAAGACAACCATATAGCTGAGCAGAATGTCGTGATAGCAGAGAAAGACAACCATATAGCTGAGCAGGATGTCGTGATAGCAGAGAAAGACAACCATATAGCTGAGCAGAACGTCGTGATAGCAGAGAAAGACAACCATATAGCTGAGCAGAATGTCGTGATAGCAGAGAAAGATAATATGTTGCGCAGCACTATAAAACTCTTTCTTGATGCGGGACATACTATAGAAGAAATCGCAGCGCAGTTAGGAAAAGACGTGGAAGAGCTGCGTCGGCTGACTGAATAGAATAACCGTAACCACAAATAATATGATTTCAATGAAAAGATTTTTAACTGTTTGCCTTCTGTCAGCATTGATGACGGTAGGCGCGGCACAGCCGTTGGAACAAGACCGGGCTGTGCGTAAGGGAACACTGAAGAACGGATTGACCTACTACATCCGCCATCACAACAAGGAGGCTGGACTGGCCGACTTCTACATCGCACAGAAAGTAGGGTCGATACAGGAGGAGCCTCGGCAGCGCGGACTGGCCCACTTCCTTGAGCACATGGCATTCAACGGTACGGAGCACTTCCCCGGAAAAGGCAAGCAACTGGGCATCGTGCCATGGTGCGAGACTATCGGAGTGAAGTTCGGAGCCAACCTCAATGCCTATACCAGTGTGGAGCAGACGGTATATCATGTGGGAGCAGTGCCCGTGAAGCGCGAGGGAGTGATCGACTCGTGCCTCCTGATACTCAACGACTGGAGCCACTTCTTGAACCTCGAAGACGAGGAGATAGACAAAGAGCGTGGAGTGATAAAGGAAGAATGGCGCACACGGCGTGCCGGCATGGCCCTGCAGAGGATGATGGAGAACGTGATGCCGAAAATCTATCGTGGCACGAAGTATGAGGACTGTATGCCCATAGGCTCGATGGACATCGTGGAGAACTTTGCCTATCAGGATTTGCGCGACTACTATCATAAGTGGTATCGCCCCGATCTTCAGGCTATCGTGGTAGTGGGCGACATCGACGTAGATAAGATGGAGAAGAAAATACAGAAGCTGTTCTCGAAGATTAAAGTGCCGAAGAACCCTGCAGAACGTATATATTATAAGGTGGGATTGAACGACAAAATGATTGTCGCCGTCGAGAAAGAGAAAGAGCAGCCTATAGTGCTGGCCCATCTGTATATGAAACAGCCGGCAACGCCCGACGCCGAGAAGAACAGCGTGGAGTATGTGAAGGACGACTATATGGCCTCGCTCGTGGCATATATGATAAACGGCAGGCTGACGGAATTGAAGCAACTGCCCAATCCGCCGTATATGAGTGCTACGGCAAAGGCCGGCAGCTTCTTCGTGTCGCGCACGATGGACGCCTTCAGCCTGAGCGTCAGTTGCAAGCAGGACAGCATCACCGGAGGCATTGCCGCCGCAGTGGGTGAGCTGGAACGCGTGCGCCAGCATGGATTCACACAGCAGGAGCTGGAGCGTGCAAAGAAGATTCAGACGACGGCAGCCGAACGCTCGGCAAAGATGGAGGGCGACCGCCGCAACTCGTACTTCGTGAATCGCTGTGTGCTGAACTTCCTCAACGGCGAACCGCTCATATCGGCAGCAGAGCAGGAACGACTGATAAAGCAGTTCGACGCAAAGGTGACGCTCGCCGACGTCAACGATGCGGCCAGAAAACTCATCACCGACCGCAACCAAGTGCTCATACTCTATGCTCCCGACAAAGAGGAGCTGACACTGCCGACAGAGACTGAGCTGGAGAAAGCCGTAACTGACGCCCAGGCGCAGAATTACGAGGCATACTCAGAGCCTGAACTGGCTACCAACCTCATAGAGCAGCTGCCTACACCGGGCACCATCGTCGGCGAGAAGGACGTGGAACATGGGTTCAGGGAGTTCACGCTGAGCAATGGAATGAAGGTGTATGTGAAACCCACCGAATTCAGTGCCGACGCGGTGCAGATGCGCATGAGAGGATGGGGAGGAACATCTCTCTATGGCGACGACGACATACCGAACTTCTCGCTGCTGAACAGTGCCATCGCTGATGCCGGCGTGGCAGGCTACGATGCCACAACACTGCGCAAGATGCTTACAGGCAAGTCGGTGCGCGTGAGCCCGTCGATAGGCAGTATGCGGCAGTCGATTGGAGGCACCAGTTCGGTGAAGGATCTCAAGACGATGTTCGAGCTGACATATCTCTACTTCACACAGCCGCGACGCGACACCGTGGCATTCGAGAGCCTCGTGAACCGTACACGCTCGTTCCTGACCAACCGCGACGCCAGCCCGAAGGTGGCATACAACGACTCGATAGCGAAGATAATGTACGACGACCACCCACGACACAGGCCGACAACACAGGCAATGCTCGACCAAGTGAGCTACGACCGCATTCTGAAGATATACCGCGAGCGCTTCAGTGACGCAGCAGGATTCCAGACGGTAATAGTAGGCAAAGTAGATCTCGACGAGCTGCGACCAATGCTCTGCCAGTATCTCGCATCGCTACCGGCACAGGGAAAGAAAGAGACATACAATGCCGGGAACATCGCCGACATACGCAACGGCAACTTCGTGCGCACATTCCGCAAGAAGATGGCCACGCCGCTGGCTAACGTGAGCATATTCTATACCGCCGACATACCGTTCACACCAAAGAACGACCTGGCTCTCGACTTCCTCAAGCGAGTGCTCTCGATAGCATATACCGACAGCGTGCGCGAGGAAAAGGGAGGTACTTACGGCGTAAGCGTGGCTTTCGACCTCGACAAGCGCAACAATCCCGACGCACTGCTGAAGATTGCATACAATGCCGACCCCAACCGCTACGAAGAGCTGAACCCGATAATATACAAGCAGCTGGAGAATATTGCTGCCAACGGACCTGTGGAGTCGAGCATGGACAAGGTGAGAAAATATCTGAAGAAACAGTATGAACAGCTGGCCATCACCAACGACTACTGGGACTACGTGATGTGGCACGAGCTCGATGACCATGAGGACTTCGATGCCGGTTACTGCAAGATGTGCGACGAGATGACTGCCGCCGACGTGCAGGCAATGGCAAAGGCATTCCTCGCGCAGGGACGGCGCATCGAAGTGACCATGCTGTCGGAGTAGGAAACCACGGACTACATATATATAATAATGTGGAAATGTTAAAATAATAAGGTATGAAGAAATTAGTAATTGCTGCCGTTGCTACTGCCGTAATGACGGCCTGCAGCGGAGAGAGAGAGTATCTTAACTATGAGGGGCTGTCGATGGGCATGTCGGCAAAGGCATTCGTCGATTCGCTCAAGGTGCGTGGACTACAGCTGGATACCGCTGCAACAGACGAGACGATGACAGTGCTCAACAACGGTAACGGAAACTTCATGGTGACAGTGGCACAGAAGAACGATACCATCATAGCTGTGCAGGAAGACTATACCGCAACGTACAACGACAGCACGCGCGAACTGTGGCAGCAGAAGCGCGATGCTCTGGCAGAGGAGCTCGGCGTGATGCCCGGAGCCAACCTGCACGGCGAAGACCACAAAGAGGCACTCTTCGAGACCAGCAAGGGATGTATTTCGGTGATACTGCTTAACAGGTCGTATCCATCGGTGACTATCAAGTATGAGAACGAGACGCGCGAAGAGAAAAGAGAAAAGAAGTAAAACAGACGACGATACAGTCGGTAGCAATCAGACACAGATAACAATGGAAGAAAACAAGAACCAGGGTCTCCAGATAGAACTGTCACAAGACGTGGCACAAGGAGAATATGCAAATTTTGCAATTATTACGCATTCGAGCAGCGACTTCGTCATAGACTTCGCACGTGTGCTGCCGGGAGTGCCGAAATCGCAAGTGAAAAGCCGCGTGATTCTGGCACCCGAACATGCAAAGCGGCTGCTTGGTGCGCTGCAGGAGAACATTATGCGCTACGAGCGCGAGTTCGGACAGATTAAGATACCAAACCAGCCGCAGGGACCGCGCACTATAGCACCCTTCGGAACCGGAAATGGTGAAGCATAGAAGCAAAATAATACTCTTTTAGAAACAGAATAACATCTTTTGTCTTGTAAGAGAGACTAAAAGATGTTATTTTTTATTAAAAACCCAATATTTGCTCTGCTTTATGCTCCAATATATTAGGTGAAATCAAGGAAATTTTGTACCTTTGCACCCCAAAAGCGCCAAAGGGAAAGGTGCGTATTGTTGTTGAATACATACAAAATAATATATAACAATTTAAAAAACAAGTAATTATGCCTACAATTTCACAATTGGTAAGAAAAGGCAGAAAGGTGATTGTTGACAAGTCGAAGTCGCCGGCCTTGGACAACTGTCCACAGCGTCGCGGTGTCTGCGTGCGTGTCTATACCACAACACCTAAGAAGCCTAATTCGGCAATGCGTAAGGTTGCCCGTGTTCGTTTGACTAACCAGAAGGAAGTAAACAGTTACATCCCAGGAGAGGGACACAATCTGCAGGAGCACTCTATCGTGCTTGTGCGTGGCGGTCGTGTGAAAGACCTCCCTGGAGTTCGCTACCACATCGTTCGCGGTACGCTCGATACCGCTGGTGTAGCAAGTCGTACTCAGCGCCGCTCGAAGTACGGTGCTAAACGTCCGAAGGCTAAGAAGTAATAACCGGAGAAGGTTACAAGCCCCAAAAGACAAAAAAGAAACAAAAACCGTTTTGCTGGTGAAGTTTTATAAGGTTGAGTAAATGCTCGCGTGAGAGCGTTGAAGGACAAGTAAGGAACAACCAGGCAGAATTTAATCATTCAAAACAAAATGAGAAAAGCAAAACCAAAGAAGCGCGTGATCCTGCCGGATCCAGTCTTCAACGACAAGAAAGTGTCGAAGTTCGTGAACCATCTGATGTATGATGGAAAGAAGTCAATCTCATACGAGATTTTCTACAATGCCCTTGATACCGTCAAGGCAAAGATGAAGGATGCTGATAAGAGTGCCCTCGAAATCTGGAAGCAGGCTCTTGACAACATCACCCCGCTGGTGGAGGTGAAAAGCCGTCGTATCGGTGGTGCCACTTTCCAAGTGCCTACTGAGATTCGTGCCGACCGCAAGGAGAGCATCTCTATGAAGAACATGATTGCATTTGCACGCAAGCGCAGCGGAAAGTCGATGGCCGACAAGCTCGCTGCAGAGATTATGGATGCATACAACAACCAGGGCGGTGCCTTCAAGCGTAAGGAAGACATGCACCGTATGGCTGAGGCTAACCGTGCTTTCGCTCACTTCCGTTTCTAAAAGGTAAAAAGGTAGATAAGTAAAAAAGGATAAGAAATGGCAACTCGCGATTTACATTTGACACGAAATATCGGTATTATGGCACACATCGATGCCGGTAAGACCACCACTTCAGAGCGAATCCTGTTCTATACGGGAAAAACTCACAAGATTGGTGAGGTGCACGATGGTGCTGCTACCATGGACTGGATGGCACAGGAGCAGGAGCGTGGTATCACTATCACATCGGCTGCTACTACATGTAACTGGACATGGAACAAGCAGAATTATAAAATCAACCTGATCGACACTCCGGGGCACGTCGATTTCACTGCCGAGGTGGAGCGTTCGCTGCGCGTGCTCGACGGTGCCGTAGCTACCTATTCTGCTGCCGATGGCGTACAGCCGCAGTCGGAGACAGTTTGGCGTCAGGCTGATAAATATAATGTGCCCCGTATCGGTTACGTTAACAAGATGGACCGCTCAGGTGCAGACTTCTTCGAGACTGTACAGCAGATGCGCGACATTCTCGGTGCCAACCCCGTAGTTATCCAGGTGCCTATCGGTGCTGAAGAGAACTTCAAAGGTGTGGTTGACCTCATCAAGATGAAGGCTATCCTCTGGCACGACGAGACAATGGGTGCCGAATATGACATAGAGGAGATTCCTGCAGACCTCAAGGACGAGTGCGACGAGTGGCGTAACAAACTGCTTGAATCAGCAGCAGAGTACGATGAGGCTCTCATGGAGAAATACTTCGATGATCCCAACTCAATCACCGAGGAGGAGATTATCGCTGCTATCCGCAAGGGTACCATCTCGATGGCTTGTACCCCGATGATTTGCGGTTCTTCATACAAGAACAAGGGTGTGCAGCCGCTGCTTGACTATGTCTGCGCTTTCCTGCCGGCTCCAGTTGACGTAGAGGTGGTTAAGGGTACAAACCCCAACACCGATGAGGAAGAGGGACGCAAGCCCAGCGAGTCAGAACCGACAGCTGCTCTGGCATTCAAGATTGCCACCGACCCCTACATGGGCCGTCTGGTGTTCTTCCGCGTCTACTCGGGTAGCGTGAAGGCCGGTTCGTACGTCTACAACCCCCGTTCGGGCAAGAAGGAGCGCATCAGCCGCCTCTTCCAGATGAACTCGAACAAGGAAATCCCCATGGA
>CAMOEW010000077.1 GCA_946612625.1 uncultured Prevotella sp. | reverse complement strand
CGCTCCTTAGAACCCTCGATAATTTTGTAAGCGACAGTGATGGTGTCACCAGCCTTAAAATCTGGATGCTTCTTGCCGGTTGCAAATGCTTCTTCAGCAACTTTCATTAAATCCATAATTCTTAAATCTTAATTCTTTATTGTTACTGTATCGTTCCAACGCAACATAATGGGCAACTCGCTACTTCCCACCATCGGTTACGCCGAAAAGCGGGTGCAAAGGTACTTAAAATAATTGGGAATTTATTAATGATATAGGATAAATAACTAATAAAAGTTTGTGTTTTAACCAACATTAACTAAAATTTCTGTTTATTCAAAGTAGAATGTGAGTACGAACATCTTATTGGTTGCCCTGTTAACACTGTTTGCAAATATTCGTGTGTTGGCATCGAGTAGTTCGTCTGCATGCTTCTTATTGAGTGAGTTGGTAAGACTATAACAGAACTTTAATTCGGGAATCAATTTGAAGAATGGCAGGTAAAAATCGCATCCGATGCCGAGTTCTACCATGGCATCCATGCGCTTGAGAGATATGTATTCCTGGTCTTTCTTTGTAAGGTTCAGGAGGGCGTTTATGCCTGCATAGATGTATGGACGATGATTGTTGAATCGTTCGGCGGAGAATTTCAAACCTAAAGGTAGTGAAACGTAGATGTTCTTCAGATCCTGTGTCACCTCCTTCTCGTTTCCGTATTCGTCGTATTCGCCTAAGCTCCTGAAGCGTAGGTGCTTGCCTCCAAAGTGCATACCGGGAGTGAATCGCAAATTGAAATGCGTGCCAAGACGAAGGTCGGCAACCAGACCTACGCTGAAGCCGGGATTCCATTTGTCGGCATCGAGAAGTACTGTCTGTACTTGCTGTGTCCCGTCGCTATTGGTTATAATCTGTGGTCCTATGTTGTCGAAATCTATGTCCTGTAGGTGGGCTCCTATGTATATACCGTAATGCAGTGTACGTAAATCAATGTAAGGCTTGTGTTGGGCCTTACGTTCCTGTGCCCCTACGTACAGAACTGTTGCTGCCATGACAGCTATTGCGATTATTCTTCTCATACTTTTTTAAATAACGTATTTTTTACATACTTATTATATTGGTTTTAAATTAGACTTCATATAAATTACGAAAAAATCTCATAAAAAGTAGGTATGTTCCGAAAATTATTATTACCTTTGCATCATCAAAAATGAGTATTTAGTTTTAATTTTAAATTTATAGTAATTATGGCTTACGTAATTGGTGACAATTGTATTGCATGTGGTACATGTATCGACGAGTGCCCTGTAGGAGCTATTTCTGAGGGCGACAAGTATTCAATCAACGCAGACGAGTGCACAGAGTGTGGCACTTGTGCTTCTGTATGCCCATCTGAAGCAATCTCTCTGCCTGAGTAACTGATGTTTTTCATAGAAAAGCATATACTTTGTGGTTAAAAGTTGGGGAATCTCTTTCGAGATTCCCTTTTTCGTTTATTATGTCTGATTAAAAAATCGTCAGGAAGACAAAAGAATGTCTTCCTGACGATATAATATCCGTTACCTGTGGTTTTATTTCAGTTCCTTTACGGCTTGAGCCTGAGTATTTTCGGGGTCGAGAGAGAGAATCTTTTCGGCCCATCCTTTAGCTTCTTCTTTGTTCTCGGCAATGAGCAGAGCGTATGACATCATGTAACGATAGGCTGTGATAAGGCGTTTGTTGTCTGTCTCGCCCTTGTCGGCTTTGGGTTCGATAAGCTGAATCTGCTTCTCGAAGATTGGTTTTGCCAGACCCTGCTTTGAGTCTGGATCCATGATTGCGTTAAGGGTACCGCGACGGTTGAGCACATAACTCATGATGTCTTCGTCGTTGGAATATTTTTCTTGAATCTCCGCATATATATCGTCGGCAGCCTTGATTTCTGCCATCTGAGCTTCGCCAGTAAGGTCGGCGGCGTGCTTGTAGTGCATTTCTGCGAGTCCTTGCATGTCGGAAACAGTCTTTGAACTGGTGTTGTTGAGGTAAATCTCATATTCTTTCATACTGTTCTCGAAATCGCCTTTCTTCATGTAGGCATTGGAAATCTCCTTGTGGATTGCGTTTACAGCTTCCTTGTCTGCCTTACTTATTTCGATACATTTTTTATACATGGCGATGGCTTCGTCGAACTGTCCTTTGCCGATGTATGCCTGTGCATAATTGTTGTAGTCAAGGTCCTTCAAGTCTGTGGAATCAGAGTGATTGAAGAGCTTGTCGCCATAAAAGAGACCCTCGTCCCAGTTTTTCAGTGCAATGGCATTCATCAGTGCAATTCGGTTGAGTGACTCGTTGCGTGCATACTTCTGAAGAGCTTCTTTCATGAGCGACATGCTTTTGTCGAATTGTTTGTCAAGGTAGTACATCAGACCGAATCCTGCAAAGTCAACTGGTTCCATCTTGCTTCGGTCAACTTTTTCGTAGCTTGCAATAGCTTCGGTGATCTTTCCTCCGCGTTCATACAGGCGGGCAATCTGGAGGTCAACAGGATAACCTGGAATGTCGGTGCGCAGACGCTCCAACATTTCGATTGACGTACGGAAGTTCACGGCACTGTTCATAACAGCATACTTCTTGTATGGTTCCGGATCAATCTTGTGGCTCGGGTTCTTGCGTTGAAGCTCTTTGTTCCAGTAGATGGCCTGCTCAAAGTATGCTGCGGCTTTGCCGCCATTGTCTTTCTCTACCTCAATGTTACCTAACAGTGTGTATGCGTCTGCACATTTTGTGTCGCGTTCAAGGGCATAATTTGCAAACTTTGCTGCGTTGGCAGTGTCTTTGATTTCAAGAAGAGCTTCTCCAATGCCAACCAGAACTTCTGTGTTCTTTTTGTTGGCTTTGTAGAATGTGTTCAACTGTTCCTTCAAGTCGGCAGGCTTGCTTTTGATAACGCTTGTTGCCTGGTCGATAATGGCTTTGTCGTCTTGTGCCATTGTTGGAGCTGTGAATCCTATCATCATAGCTCCTGCTAATAAATATTTAATTGCTTTCATAACCTTATAAGTTTCAAAAATCTTGAAATTATCTCTTTTGTTTGTGTTCTTCTTTATTTCTCTATTCTTTTACTACCTGTACTTCCCTTATTTCCATGTCGCCTTGTATAGGCATCAGTCCGGCCTTGAATATTATTAGCTGGCCTTTGGGAAGTCGGCAGAAATGTGCAAATCCGGACGGTATTCCACTGCGTGGCTCGTTGAGCAGTGCATAGAAATGCCGAATCAGCGGATAGTTGCCGTTATATAGGTAATACTGGTATGGGCGGTAGCTGTTTGTTGCTGTTGCTGAATCCAGTCTGCTTACTTTCATTACAGTTATAGCCTTGTTGAACGTCACGTTTGTTGTGTCGTGCCTGTCGTTAAGCCAGTTGGAACCAATGATTCCAAACGAATTCTTGTGCCTCTCTACGTATTCGATAACGTCTTTACTAGTCTTTACTGCTCCTATGTTCTCGCTGTTGATTGGCTGACCTCCAAGGATGGAATCGACACAATATCGCACGGTGCTTGATTTAGGATTGTCGAAAACAACGTCGATTAACCCTAACTTGGATTTCGGATATACCTCACTCCAGTTCTTGACTTCTCCCTTAAGTATTCTTTTGATGTCTTTAACCGTGATACACGTGTCTGTGTTCTCCTTGTTTACGATAATTGCCAGTCCGTCGTATCCAATCTGGATGGAACGAGGCAGGAATCTGCGGTCTTTAAGGTTCTTGAGTTCTTTTTCCGAGAAATTCCTTGACGTGAATGCTAACCATGTTTCGTTCTTCATGAGTTTTGTCATTGCTTCCTCTTCATTGGTATATATCGGTTTCAGTTCTCCTACCGCATGAAGGGGTTGGAATACTCCGAGCAACTCATCGAGAATGGGATAGTAGCTCTCATCGGCGTAGAATGCTTCTGCAGCCTTCTCGTAGTCGTAATTTGTATTTTTAGGCTTGTTCCCACATGAGAGGAACAAGCCTAAAGTTAGTGATAATCCAATTAAATAATTGAATGATGTTCTATTCATATAATTTCTTACTGTAATCTGAAGGTAACAGGTACGGTGTATTTTACGCGTACAGCCGAACCATTCTGCTTACCGGGAATCCAGTGCGGCATTGACTTGACAACACGTACAGCCTCACGGTCGAGCGACGGGTCAACGCTCTTAACCACCTTTACGTCGGTGATAGAGCCGTCGCGCTCAACAACGAAGGTTACGATGACACGTCCCTGCACGCCGTTTTCCTCGGCTACAGGAGGATACTTGATATTCTTTCCGAGATATTCCATCAGCGCTGCCATTCCACCAGGGAATTCAGGCATCTGTTCTACCACATCGAAAATCTTTGTCTCCTCTTCCTTCGGTTTCTCGGTTACGACAACTTCCTTGGCCTTGAGCACTTCGCCAGCCTCCTCGTCGTTACCTTTCACATCGAATGTACCAATAGCGGTGTTGGTCTTTGCAAGGTCGTCCTGTGACTTCAGCTCGTCTTCGGGCTTTACCTCTTCATCCTTCTTGATTTCAGGGGCGGTGAACTTCACAGAGCTCTTAACCTTTTCAACGACTTTCTGTTCCATTTCAACCTTTACAGGCTCCTTACGCTCAACCTTGGCTTCCTTCTTATTAGCAAGTTTCGACAGCTCGACATCTGTTTCAACAGCCACGCGGCTGGCCAGCTGATTTTCGATAGCTACTTTCGCCCATACAAGAGCCATGATGATAAGGATTGATACGATTACAGATATAAGAGCAATAACATTGCGCTTGCCAGTGCTCTTGCGCAGTCTGTACGCACCGTATGCCTGGTTTTTGCCTTCAAAGACGAGATCGACCCAGCTATTGTCTATAAGATCTATTTTTGACATAGTTCGTTCGTTTTAAAATGTTTGGCCATCTTCATTATTTAACTCCCTTAAGCCCTAACAACTTCAGGTCGTCTTCGTTAATCTTGTCGATGACATACTTACCAATACTGCAAATCTGCATCTCGTCAAGAGCCTGTACCATGTTGTTATAGTTGGCTGTGTCCATTGGCTTGATAATCACGGTCAGAGTCTGAATCTTTTCTCCGGTACCGGTGATGTCACCATTACGGATTTCGGAGAGACGCTTCTGATACTGTTCGTCGGTCATCTTGCTGTTGAACGCTGTCTTTTGCTTGTCTAATTCCAGCTTCGCTGCCATAACCTGTGCTACAGGGCGGGTGCCATCCTCTGTTACGTGCTTGATGAGCACGTCGCGGATACCGTTCTTTCCCCAAGAAGTTTCTTTCATACACTCTGGATTCTCATACTCCGGCAGTCCGGCAATATAGTATATCTTGTCGTTGGCACCGAGGTAGATAGTAATGGTGTATGATGCTTTTGTTACCGACTTATCCTCTTTTGACATGTTCTCGTCGTTCGAAGGCATCGTCAACTGCATAGCCTGAGGCTTGCTCAGAGTTGTACACAGCATGAAGAAAGTGATAAGAAGCATCATCATATCCACCATAGGCGTGAAGTTCACGCGGGTATCCATTTTTTTCTGCTTGCTGTTTGATTTCTTTGCCATATATTAGTCCTCCGATGCAGTTTTAAGATTCGTAATAAGCTGATAGCGGTTCTCGTTCATGTCCTGAAGCTCTGACATCATCTTCTTTACAACTTCGTACTTTGTCGTTGCATCGCACTTGATTGCAATCTTGAGGTCAGGGTTAGACTCCTTAGCGGCTTTTATCCATTCCTGGAGCTCGCTCATGCCTCCATCGATACTATCGGTGGGGATTCCAAGCTTCTGAATTGCTTCGCCCATTTTCTCAGGTTCAAGGCTTAGGTAGGCTGCCAGTTGGCTGAGCGGTGCTCCAATCATTGCATCTTCTTTGTAGTGCTTGATTTGGGTGGCATTCAGCTGGATACCGAACTTGTCGGTAACCGTGGCAAGCATGTCGTTCATAACGTTCTTGTTCTCTGTACCCACGAAAATCTGTCCCGTCGGGCTTACGAGAATATTCAGAACGTTATTCTCCGGCACCTTAACCTCTGACACTGAACTTGGCGTGTTGACCTTGATTGGCTCTGGCGTCAAGAATGTTGATGTCAACATGAAGAAGCAGAGCAACAGGGTCATAACGTCTGACATAGGCGTCATGTCAATCCAGATGTCTTTTTTCTCAATTTTTATTTTACCCATAATTATTCAGGAAATTAAAAGGTAAAACAGATTATGCCTCTACGTGGTTAGAATCGTATGTAGCTGCAATTGTATAACCAACTTCGTCGAGCGCAAATGTGAGCTTGTCAATCTTGTTAGAGAAGTAGTTGTAAACTACGGTAGCAACCCAAGATGTCAAGATACCTGAAGCCGTGTTAACGAGGGCCTCGGAAATACCTGCTGACAGAGCCATTGAGTCTGCACCACCACCTGCTGACAGAGCCTGGAATGAACCGATCATACCGAGCACAGTACCGAACAGAGCGGTAAGAGTACCGAGGGAAACGATTGTAGCAACCATCGGCAGGTTCATTGTAAGAGTAGGCATCTCAAGCTGTGTAGCTTCCTCGTGGGCCTGCTGAATCTTTGCAATCTTCTGTGACTTCTTCAGGGTTGAATCGGTCTCAACGGTCTGATACATGTGGATAGAAGCCTTTACTACGTTGGCTACGGAACCGCGCATCTTGTCACAGAGAGCATCTGCCTCTTGGAACTTCTGTTCCTTGATGAGGGACTTAACCTGTGATGTGAACTTTGAAAGGTTCATTGTGCCTGATGCACTCTTGATAGCAAAGAAACGCTCAACTCCAAGAACGATAACCGTGAGCAACAGGGTGAGGATAATACCTACAACGACACCTCCCTTATATACCGTACCCATGAGGTTTGCGGGATGTCCATTTGAATCACCGCCTACGAAGTTGTCTGGATTACCCAGCACGAGGAAATAGAACATGTAAGCGAGAATACAGCAGATTACAAGAATAATCCATGCGTCCTTAACTCCACCGAAGCCACCCTTCTTTGCTTTGGGTGCTGATTTTTGATTAGTTGCCATAAATAAATTTTTTTAGTTATTAAATTAATATAATTAATGTTGTGAATAAATCGTTTTTAAGCCATTGCAATAGTACATTTTCTCAACATGCAAAGGTAGCAAATTAAAATTTACTTTCATGCGAATTTGCATCTTTTAACTCAAAATTCCAATTTTTTCTCAGAAAAACTGTCGATTATTTGAGTTTAGCAACACTTTCCTTTATTCTTCGCATTGCTTCACGGATGTTATCGTCACTTGTAGCATAGCTCATGCGGAAACAATATGGGTCGCCAAAAGCATCGCCTCCAACTGTCGCCACGTGGGCTTTTTCAAGAAGATACATGGCAAAGTCTGTTGATGTCTTTATCGTTGTTTCACCGTCGCTTTTGCCAAAGAAACTGCTGCATTTGGGGAAGAGATAGAAGGCTCCTTGCGGCACATTCACCTCAAGACCGGGAATGTCGTTTGCCAGTTCTACAATGAGATTCCTGCGCCTTTCAAAGGCCATGCGCATCTGCTCTACGCATTCTTGACTTGAAATATATGCAAACTCTGCTGCTTTTTGGCTTACAGAGCATGGGCCGCTGGTATATTGTCCCTGGAGTTTGTTGCATCCCTTGACTATCCATCCCGGAGCTGCGATATATCCGATGCGCCAGCCGGTCATTGCGTA
>CAMOEW010000076.1 GCA_946612625.1 uncultured Prevotella sp. | reverse complement strand
ACAACCTTGCCAAGGTTGGGGTCGCGGGTCCGAGTCCCGTTTTCCGCTCTTTTAGAATAGTAAAAAACACATTTTCACAAAAACATGAATTTATATATCCGTTTTTTTGATCGTGAGACATTGGTTTCTAATGCTGACGACGCTGTTGCGTTTCTTGCATCTATAGACGATATAGACATGGATGAGGCTCTTGAGCGCGACGTTCGCGACTATATTAATGGCGATGTTCGCTATCCTAAGCGATATAAGTTACGCCCGCGCGTCTATTTTATTATTATAAAGACCGAGGCTCGCACGATGCAAGAATTTAAGGATAACAAAGGATCCCAGACTGCGTTTTCTACAGCCGACAATCGTGAAAAGGCAAAGCGCCAGACTATTACCCATCTTGCCGAGGAACGGTATGGTTGGTACGAAGGCGAACTTATATTCAAGCGTGTGCTTCAGGTGCCAGGCACCAATAAGTTCCAATACCGTGACACTCTGTTTGTAGCCCGTTGCAAGGCGAATTCAGGTATGGAGTGCTATAACCGCATCATTGATGAGCTAAGGGATCGAGTTGACCGTCGTAGCCAATTCCCATCTGCCAAGGGAAAGAATTTTAAGTTCAAGTATCTCGGCGGTGTGAAAAAATAAAATTTATCCGTTACTTTCAATACCTATGAACAAGGTTATGCTTATCGGCAATGTGGGCAAAGACCCTGAGGTCCGCTATGTTGACCAGGGGGTTGCAGTGGCGCGTCTTTCCCTTGCCACGACCGAACGTGGTTACACGCTGCCTAACGGCACTCGTGTGCCTGACCGCACCGACTGGCATACCGTAATTTTCTGGCGTCGTTTGGCCGAGATTGTCGAGCAGTATGTCCATCGCGGCGACAAGATTTATGTCGAGGGTCGTCTGCGTTATACCACCTATGACGACAACAAGGGACAGCGTAAATACCTGACCGAAGTTTGGGCCGAGAATATGGAGTTGCTCACTCCCAAGACCGAGGCTGCTGCCGAATAATCCCAATATGTACTTTCTTCAGAATGTAATTTCGCAGATAGAGGTGTTCCCACCCGACACAGGTTCTCTTGTGGCCCTTTTTCTTGCAATATTCCTGCTGATGGTTTCAGCCTATGCGTCGGGCAGTGAAATAGCTTTTTTCTCGCTTTCGCCCACCGATGTCAACAGCCTTGATCCAGAGCGCAATGCCGCCGACCGTAAGATTATCACCATGCGCGATGAGTCGGAGCGTACGCTCGCAACCATCCTCGTCCTAAACAATCTGGTCAACGTCACAATCATCATGCTCCTTAATTATTTCTTCGGACATGTGGTCAGCTTCGGACTTGTATGGTGGATGGAGTTTCTGTGCATTACAGTGCTGCTCACGTTCTTGCTGCTGCTCTTTGGCGAAATCATCCCGAAAGTCTATGCTGGACGTAATGCACTTTCTTTCTGCCGCTTCGGAGTTTCTGGGCTTCTCTTCTGCCGCCGTCTTTTCTATCCTGTGGCGTCGCTGCTCATGCTCACCGGCCGCTTCACCGACCGTGCCGTCGGCAGCAAGCGTACCGTGCTCAGTGTCGATGAACTGGAACAGGCTCTCGAACTCACCGATACCGATGATATCCGCGACGAGAAGAACATGCTTGAGGGTATAGTCCGCTTCGGCGACGAGACGGCAAAGGAGATTATGACCAGCCGCCAGGATGTCGTAACGCTCGACATCTCGTCATCGTTTTCTGAGGTCATCAATTCTGTTGTCGAGAACAACTACTCGCGCATTCCGGTATATCAGGACAGTATCGACAATATTCGTGGCATCCTCTATATCAAGGATTTGCTTCCTCATCTTGGCAAGCCCGACTCTTTTCGTTGGCGCACTCTCATTCGTCCGCCATATTTCGTTCCCGAGACGAAGATGATCGACGACCTGTTGCGTGAGTTCCAGGCGAACAAGGTTCATATTGCTGTTGTCGTCGATGAGTATGGCGGCACCAGTGGAATAGTGACTCTTGAGGATATCCTTGAGGAGATTGTTGGCGAGATTAACGACGAGTACGATGAAGAGGAGAAGAACTACGTTCGTATCAACAAGAATACATATGTATTTGAGGGCAAGACGCTGCTGAGCGATCTATATAAGATACTTGATATCGACGACGACACCTTTGCCGATGTCGAAGGTGATGCCGACACTCTTGCCGGCCTGCTTCTTGAGCTTAAAGGCGATTTCCCCAAGCTTCACGAGCGTCTCGAATACTCTAATTTCACCTTTGAGGTGATGGAGATTGAAGAGCGCCGTCTCTCAAAAATCAAGATTATCTTGCCACTGGCGAGAATTTAAAATCTTTCTCGTCAACATATATCATCTCGTAGGGCTTCACCGGTTTCGTGGTGTATTTCTTTTTCATCTTCAGCATCTTCTTCTCAGCTGCTTTCTGATTCCATGCAAACACCACTATGCATACGCGGCTTGCCGGCTCGCCCATTTGCTCCGTCAGGAATCTTTTCAGTTGAAAAGAGTACATCTCGCGGTCTATCAGGAATTTAGTTTTTGTGTCAATCCAAGTGCTGTCCACTCTCTGCACATTAGTCATATATACCGTTGAATCCTTGAACGATGCTGAGAAACCGAACATATATGCCGGCCTTTGCACTATCTTTGCTGTTACCCCACCTATGCCTGCTGTTATCAACAGGGCGGCAATGATTGTCTTGCGAATATAATCTTTCATCTTTATTTGTCAGTTCTTCTTTCCTAAATATTCTTTCAGGGCCTTGCCCCCGGGCGTTTTACGGAGTTTCTGTAGCGCCTTGTCTTTCAGCTGTCTCACTCGCTCGCGCTTCACTCCAAGCATTGTCGCTATCTCGTCGTAGGTGATTTCATCGCATCCTATGCCGTAGAAATGTCGTATCACTATCTGCTCCTTTGCATTCAGCTGTCCTATAGCATCCAGAATCTCCGTTTTCATCGATTCCGTCTCCATCTCACTGTCGGCCAGCGGTGCATCCTCGTTTGGTATGATGTCGAGAAGTCCGTTGCCCTCGCCGTCGGCAAACGGCTCGTCAACCGACACCTGTCGCGTCAGACTGGTCTGTATCACCGCGTCGAGCTTGTCGTCGGGAATATCCACGTATTCCAGAATTTCGTCGCGCGAGGGTTTCCTCTGATTCTCCTGCTCAAAGCGGTCTTCTATTTTTCTTATTTTGTTTATCGAGTCTTGCTGGCTTACGGGTATGCGCACGAGGTTGCCGTTGTCGGCAATGGCCTGCAGGATGCTCTGCCTGATCCACCACACGGCATAGCTGATGAACTTAAAGCCCTTTGTGGGGTCGTAGCGCTGCGCTGCTTTCACCAGCCCCATGTTTCCCTCGTTGATAAGGTCTGACAGTGGCATTCCTTTGCTTCTGTACTGTTTTGCTACGCTTACCACAAACTTCAGATTGCTCCTTACGAGCTTTTCCAGTGCTTTTTCATCGCCTTTTGCAATTCTTTCCGACAGTTCCACCTCTTCTTCTGCGCTTAGAGGGTGCTCCTTGCTGATGTCCTGCAAGTATCGCTCCAGTGCTTCGCTGTCTCGCACGGTTATCGACCTCGAAATTTTCAGTTGTCTCATTTAAGAATCGAAATAGTTATGAAGGTAATTCAAAAAACGCAGCAAAGATAATAATTAATTTTCTAACTGCCAAATGAAAACGCCGGAAATTTTTTTTTACTATTTCCGGCGTCTTGAAATGTTATGTTCAGAGTCTTGTTTACTCGTCGCTCAGCGGTACTGCGAAGTAAGCTTTCTTGCCTGTCGGGAAGATACCTTGAATATAGAGCACAGGCTCCTTCGATGTGCTGGCGGTCTTTACGGCCTGCTGCAGGTCGTCGATGGTCTTCATCGGCTGGTCATTCACGCGCTGTATGATGAATCCCTGTGGCATACCTGCCTCTTTCAGCTTTCCGCCGCTGATCTTGTTCACTTGCAGTCCGTAGTTGATACCGAGCTGTTGCTTCTGCTGGTCGGTGATAGCTCGGAACTGTCCGCCCAGCACGTCGAGGTCGGCATTCTTTACCACCTTTGTCGTGCCCTGTTCGTTCTTCAGTGTCAGCGTGGCAGTCTTCGTTTTCTTATTACGCAGATATTTCACTGTCACCTTGTCGCCCGGTCGTTTCTGTGCGATGATGGCCTGCAGGTCGCCCATGGTCTTCACCGTCTTGCCGTCAACTTCGGTAATGACGTCTTCACTTTCAAGTCCGGCGTCAGCAGCAGCACCTTCGTCGATGACCTTGTCTATGCGCACGCCCTCCATTGTGCCGTAGTCCTTAACGTCTTTGTCTTGGTCTTTCAAGGCGTCCACATAGTCCTTAACGCTTCCTCCCTGAATGCCAATCATGGCACGTTGATAGGATCCATACTTCTTAAAGTCATCTACGGCCTTGTTCATGATTGCCGTAGGTATGGCAAATCCGTAGCCGATGTTAGAACCCGTCTGTGAGTAGATCATTGCATTGATGCCGACCAGTTCGCCGCGCACGTTTACCAGCGCGCCGCCCGAGTTACCCTGATTGATGGCGGCATCCGTCTGAATCATCGAGCTGACTCCTTGCCCCATCGAGCGGGCCTTGGCCGATACGATACCAGCCGTCACCGTGTTGTTCAGTCCCAGCGGATTGCCCACGGCCAGCACCCATTCGCCCACCTTCACGTCGTCTGAGTTAGCAATGGCGATGGCTGGCAGGTTCTTTGCGTCGATTTTGATCAGAGCCAGGTCGGTGGTCTTGTCGGCACCGATGATGCGTGCTGAGTATTCCTTCGAGTTCTCGTTCAGCGTGACGGTCAGTTCATCAGCTCCATCCACCACGTGGTTGTTGGTCACGATATATCCGTCCTGCGAGATGATTACGCCGGAACCTGCGGCAGCTCTCTTTGGAGTTTGCACTTGGCGCTTGCGGTTGTTGCCCTGGCCGCGTCCGAAGAATCCGCCGAATGGGTCGCTGAAAAAGTCTTCGAGTGGGTCGCTGTACTCCACGGTTTGTACTTTCGAATTGATTACCGATTTTATATACACCACGGCGGGCAGCGCCTTCTCGGCAGCGTAAGTCAGGTCAACGGGCTGTCCTGCAGGTACGGCAGCAACTGCCGTTGTTGTAGCTCCGGCTTTGTTGAAAGCTGCGACGGAGAAAGCTATTGCTACAACGGCAATCATCGGGACAATGTAGTTTACAATTTTTTTCATCTTCTTTCGTTTTACAAATTTTTAAAAATTCAGTTTCCTTTTCTCTTTTTACTCTCTTTAGCGCCCTGCATTGAGGGGCTTTTGGCGTTTCCGCTGCAAATATAAGAGCATTTTGCCGAAAAAAGACATTTTGTCATACTCTTTTGTCTCAATTTAACATTTTAAACCCATTGCTTAACGACCTTTTTACATTGTCGCCCTTTTTTTTACATTCATTTCATTTTTATGACATGAATGCCTCTCTCAGAACGTATATTCCACCGTCGATTCCCAATCGCTTTCGGCGTACATTCCTATATTGGTCGCGTTGTCAGCGAAGAAGCTGCCGCTGTACTGGGTGATGGTGTTAGCCGCAATTGGCACATTGGTGAAGAGATGTTCTTTCACTGCATTACTGCCCGAGTCGAGAGCACTGATTTTGATGGTCATGGTGGTAGTATCCTCGTATGGGAAGGTGTATATCTCGAACGTTTTGTCGTCGTTTGTACAATTGATATACGTGGTTTGCAGTGATTTCACGCTTCCCTTTCCTGTCGTGGGGTTGAATGTTGACGACGCACCGTTGGTGCAGTAGAATTTCATCTGTTTCACATCGTCGGGAATGGCGTCTTTCAGTACGAGGCGGAACATGGCAACACAGCGGCTCAGGGTGATGTCTTTCCTGACGGGCTCTGCGCCCACCGTCAGTTGTCCGATATAATAGAATGTATCTGTAATCCTTCCGTCGAAAGTGACTTTCTCCTTGCTTGAGATGGTAGCGTTGCCGTCGCCGTTATGGGCAATTACAACAATGTCGTATGTGCCTTCGTCAAGTTTCGCGGCAAACTGTCCGAAGTTTACGTCTTCTTTGCTTTGGTTGTCCTTGCTTACCTTTTCTGTTCCCTTGAAGATGGCGAAGCTAATCTTGCTGCACAGTTCGGTGATGCTTACGCTTGAGCGAGTGGCATTGGCCGATGTGCCAGAATCGTTGTTCGTGAACTGTGTCTTGTCGAATCCGCTGATGCTGATGAACACGTTCTTGTCTGCTGTTGTATCCGCTGGCGTGTCGTCAGTAATCATTTTTTCACAGGAAGACAATATCAGTGCCGTAATACATAATAATATGTAAGAAAAATGTTTCATAATCATGTCAAATTATTTATGTTATATTATTATTCCACGTTTACATCCCAGTCTTGCGACGATTCTGTCATGTCGGTGTTTTCCAAGGACATGTTTATGCCTTTGCTGTCGTTGGAATTGAAATTGATGTTAACCACCGAGATGATGTTTCGTCTTGCTGTTATCGTCTGACTCTGGGTAATCAATGCTTCACCTGGCATTCTCTGCCATTCAATGTTTATGGTGAATTGCTCTGAATGGCTTTCAACCGGCGCAAAAGTTGACGTTGATATAAGGCTGTTGAGGTCGTTGAACGAATATATTCCTTGTTTTGTCTTTGCGCTCTCGTCGTTTGCTACAGTGATGGTTTGGTCAAGGTATTTAACTGTGACGGTTCCTATGTCGGGAGGGTTCACTGTTACTTTAGTGCCGAACGAGCATCGCTTCAGGTTGAGAGTGATAGCTCCGCTAATTTTCGTGGCGTCAACCCATCTTTTATTTGCATCGCCAGTACTTCCATAGAATCTTTCAACTCTTGGGAATGAATATTGCTCCAGCGTAGATTTAGCCACGCCTAATGTCCTTAAATCGTCAAAGCCTTTTGTAGAAGAATACACAAACTGGTTGTCGAGCGAGCTTTCCTCGTCGGTGTCAAGCAGAAATGGTGCATAGAAGGTTTTGTCGTTATGGAAGAGCACGTCGCCAGGGTCTTTTATTACTAATGCTTCGATAACATAGTAAGGCTTGCTTTTGTCGAAAATGACATTTATTTTCGTCGGGTCGTCGAACAGTCCGAAGGCGTATGGAGAAGATTCGAGGCCAATATAAGAAAGTACGCTTACTGCATAATAGGTTTTCGCCTCTTCATCCCCTGCTCTGGTTCTCCATTTCAGCATTTTGCTGTTCATTGGTTCTTCACTGGTCTGGACGTAATCTCCTGAGAATGAGATTGGAATGCAGATCTTGTTAATACTGTCATTCACATCGTTGTTGGAAAGCGGTGAGAATGAATTCACTTCTTTTTGGCATGAGAGCATCACTAATGCAGCAAATGCCATGAAAAAATAATTCCTTCTCATGATTCGTAGTTTTAAATCGCTGCAAATATAATGATTTTGTAAATATAGTTATACAATTTCGAAGAATATTTAACAATATTTTCACTTTTCAGTATATTCTGTAACTATTCAGCGATTATATCCACATCTCACTATCGATGCTAACTGAGACTCCGTTTGACTGTAATCTCTTATAAGGGGTACGGCGTTTCCATTTTATCCAAACCTCCAGACTGCCAAATCTGGAACCACCTGAATTTTAATGGTTTATCTCTAAAATAGTTGTAAAAAGATTTGGTAGTCTGAGATATTTCTTCATGATGGCTCAGTCTTTTGTGATTGAAACTGTAGCGACGGAGAATGAGAATGAAGTTGCTATTTATAACGTTATCAGCCGTGATTATGTCATAGACAAAGACAGCATAGATTTTGATGAACTGAACAAAAAGAGTACGACTTTTTTAATGTGGATAAAAG
>CAMOEW010000075.1 GCA_946612625.1 uncultured Prevotella sp. | reverse complement strand
TATTAAAAACTGAAAAATATCCCCAGTTTCTTTGGCGTTTTCATTTATTTGCCGTAATTTTGCACCAAATAGCACTCTAAAAATGAACCAGATAGAAATAAGGGAAGTGACAGGCAAGAAAGAACTGAAGACTTTCATTCAGTTTTACTATGACCTATATCGCGATTGCGACCAAGCTGTTCCTTTTCTGTATTTCGACGAGATGAACACCCTGCGCCACGATAAGAACCCGTCGTTTGAATGTTGTGAAGCCCGATATTTCATTGCCTATCGCGACGGAAAAGTTGTCGGTCGCATTGCAGGCATTATCAACCATCGTGCCAATGAACGATGGAATCGCAAGGCAATGCGTTTCGGATGGTTTGATTTTATTGACGACAAAGAAGTGTCGAAGGCACTGCTCAGCACTGTTGAGAACTGGGGGCGCGAAGTAGGCATGAACGAGTTTGTGGGTCCGATGGGATTTACCGACATGGACCGTGAGGGTATGCTCGTGGAGGGCTACGATGAAATGTCAACTCATTACGTCAACTATAATTATCCATATTATATCGAGCACATCAAGAACTACGGGGGCTTTGTCAAGGACAACGACTATCTGGAATATCATGTGAAGGTGCCAGAGAAGGTGCCAGAGAAGTTCAGTAAAGTAACCGAGATGGTGAAGAAGCGCTACAACCTGGCCGTGCATAAACTCACTCGCGACGAGATAATGAACAAGAACATGGGGCGCAAGGTGTTTGAGATTATCAATGCCACGTATAAGGACTTGTACGGCTATTCTCAGCTCAGCGACCATCAGATAGACGCTCTTGTGAGTGACTATATAGAGAAGGCCGACCTGAATCTTGTCACCACCATCGTAGATAACAACGCCGGAGGCAAGATGGTGGGGTTCGGCATCACCTTCCCCTCGTTTGCACGTGCAATGAAGAAAACCCGCGACGGACGTCTCTTTCCTTTTGGATGGTGGCATATACTCAAGGCCATCAAATGGCACAAGACAGACACCGTCGATCTGCTGCTAATAGGCGTACTGCCTGAATATAGGACGAAGGGAGCCAACGCGATAATCTTCGACGATCTTATAAAGTATTACATAAAGTATGGTTTCAAATGGGCTGAAGCAATGCCACAGATGGAAACCAACGAGGGCGTACTGAGCCAGTGGCAGTATTTAGAGGCATATCAGCATCGCCGCCACCGCTGCTATAAGAAAGAGCTTCGCTGAAACATCGGCGAAGCTCTGTTCTTTATCTGGCGGCTGTCTATCTGTCGGCAATGACAAAGTCCAATTGGCGTTTCTCAACATTTGCTTTAGCCACCTTGATGCGGATGGGGTCGCCCAACTGGTATTTGTTGTGATGCCGACGACCGCGGAGACAGTAGTTGCGCTCGTCGAAGTCGTAGTAGTCGTCGTCGAGGTCGCGCATGGACACAAGACCCTCACAATGGTTCTCGTCAATCTCACAATATATTCCGTAGCTCTGGATGCCACTGATGTGGGCATCAAACTCCATACCGACCTTGTCGCCCATAAACTCCACCATCTTATACTTGATAGAGTCGCGCTCGGCGTTCTGGGCAATCTGTTCCATATCCGACGAGTGTTCGCAGAACTCCTCATACTTGTCCCTGTTGGCAGAGCGTCCTCCTGCCTGATAACGTGTGAGCAGACGATGCACCATAAGGTCGGGATAACGACGGATGGGCGAAGTGAAATGGGTGTAGTAGTCGAACGCCAGTCCATAGTGGCCGATATTATGGGTGCTGTATTTCGCTTTCATCATTGCCCGCAGTGCCACTGTCTCCACAAGGTTCTGCTCGCGCTTTCCCTGCACGCTGTCCATCAGCGCATTGAGACTTTTGCTGATGGCTCCCTTCGTACCGCTGGTCTTCAGTTTATAACCGAAGTTGACCACGAATGCACGCAGCGATTCGAGCTTTGTAGGGTCAGGCTGGTCGTGAATGCGGTATGGCAGCGTCTTTGCTTTCTTGCCCTCTTTCACCTTTCCTACGCTCTCAGCCACAGTACGGTTAGCCAGCAGCATGAACTCCTCTATCAGTTTGTTGGCATCCTTCGACTTCTTGAAATAACAACTGACGGGCTTGCCTGCCTCGTCGATGTCGAAGTGAAGCTCTTCGCGGTCAAACTTCACTGCACCGTTCTTGAACCGCTTTTCGCGCAGTTTCTTTGCCAGAGCGTCGAGAACAATGAGCTGTTCGGCATATTCGCCCGTATATGGATGGTTCTTTGTGGCAGCAGGAGCCGGCTGTCCGGTTCCGTCAACGACACCGTTGTCTTCAAGAATCTTCTGTACCTCTTCATAGGCAAAACGGCGGTCGCTTTTAATGACGGTGTGAGCCAGGTGCCATTTCTTGATGTTGGCATCGCCGTCGAGAGTGAACACCACGCTGTAGCAGAGCTTCTCCTCGTCGGGACGCAGCGAGCAGATGAAATTACAGAGGTGCTCTGGAAGCATGGGAATGGTGCGGTCAACGAGATAAACGCTCGTGGCACGGTTGTATGCCTCCTTGTCGATAACAGAACCTTCGGTGACATAGTGGGAAACGTCGGCTATATGCACTCCCACCTCATATAATTTACTGCCCGTCGATTTGCCTACTCCTACTTCCCTTATCGACAGCGCGTCGTCGAAATCCTTGGCATCCTTAGGGTCGATGGTGCATGTGAAGACGGAGCGGAAGTCTTCACGGCTCTTTATCTCATCCTCGCTAATGCCTGCTTCTATCTTCTTCGCGGCTTCCTCAACGTTCTTAGGATATTTAT
Organism: uncultured Prevotella sp.; assembly: GCA_946612625.1. Classification (GTDB taxonomy): domain Bacteria; phylum Bacteroidota; class Bacteroidia; order Bacteroidales; family Bacteroidaceae; genus Prevotella. The sequence continues at coordinate 5,196 of CAMOEW010000075.1, read as the reverse complement.
AGGGCAGGCCGTATTGCGCGAGAATGGCATGCATCTCGGCATTGTTCTCGCCCTCCTTTCCCAATATGTCGATAACCTCGCCAATGATGTTCTTATGGTCGGCGTCGGGCCATTGCGTGACTTTCACCACAGCCTTGTCGCCAGTCTTGCCACCCTTCAGTTTCTTCTTGGGGATGAAAATGTCCTTCGAGAAGAGATTGTCGTTAATAATAAGATAGGCATAGTCTTTCTCCACTTTGAGTTTTCCCACAAAGGTCTCTTTGTTGCGCTTTAGGATAGCAATAACCATTGCTTCCTTAATATGTCGCTCGCGACGGGCGAGGAACGTCACCTGAACGCGGTCGCCATCGCCGGCATACATCGAGTTGCGCTCGGCAATAAACACCGGCTGACTGCCGTCGTCGGGAATAAAGCTGTTCTTGCCGTTTGCCTTACGGCGAAAAATACCCTCCTGCACCTGTGTCTTCAGGTTCAGACGGTATTCGTTGTCGCTGACCTTGGTCAGCACATCGTCCCACGCCATCTCCTCCATGGTGTCGATGGCAAGCATCCTTAGCGGATGCGATTCAAGCTTCAGCCGTCTGAAGATGTCCCTGAAAGAGAACGTATCGTTGGGGTTCTGCTGGAAAAAACTCAGAAGAAGGTCGCCCATACTCTTCTTCGACAGGCGCATACCTTTACTTTTACCTCTTTTAGCCATAGTTGTAACAAATTACTTTGATAGATGTTTGCATTGTCTATGTTTTTAGATATTGAACACTGCAAAGATACGCATTATTCGCTGGAAAAGAGAAAAAAACGGCTAAAAAAATCTGAATTGTGTGGAATTCGCAGAAAAATGTGTACCTTTGCAGGCTGAAAAGTTTCGCTAACAATGAATATACTTATCACGGGTGCCAGCGGATTTATCGGCAGTTTCATCGTTGAGGAAGCCCTAAGGCGAGGATTCAACGTATGGGCGGCAATAAGAAAATCCAGCAGTCGCCAGTATCTCACCGACATACGAATACACTTTATAGAGCTGAATCTCGGAAACCGACAGCAGCTGGAAGATGCCATGCGCGGTCTTCATTTCGACTATGTGGTACATGCCGCGGGCGTTACGAAGACGTTAAACAAGGACGACTTCTTCCGCATCAATACAGAAGGAACGAAGAACCTTGTCAGTGCCCTCCTCGCTCTGAAGATGCCCTTGAAGCGATTTGTCTATCTCAGTTCGCTCAGCGTCTTCGGCGCGATAAGAGAACAGCAGCCGTATGAAGAGATTACGGAGGACGACACTCCGCGACCTAACACTTGGTACGGACGCTCGAAGCTTGCTGCAGAACAATGGCTTGACGAACAAAAGAACCACCTTCCATACGTCATACTGCGCCCCACGGGTGTGTATGGGCCGCGCGAACGCGACTATTTCATGATGGCAAAAAGCATCAGACGACATATCGACTTCGCCGTGGGCTTCACGAAACAGGACATTACGTTCGTATATGTCACTGATGTGGTGCAGGCTGTCTTTCTTGCACTTGACCATGGAAAGAACGGACGAAAGTATTTCCTCAGCGACGGCGACGTGTATGACTCAAGCACCTTCAGCAACCTTATACATAAGCAACTGGGCTGTCCGTGGTGGATAAGAGTGAAAGCACCTATCTGGCTGTTGCGCATCATCACTCTCTGCGGAGAGTATTCGGGTCGCATCACAGGCAGGGTGACTGCTCTGAACAACGACAAATACAACATAATGCGTCAGCGCAACTGGCGTTGCGACATCACTCCCGCCGTAAACGAACTGGGATTCAAGCCGATGGTGAAACTGCCTGAAGGAGTCAGGATAACAATACGGTGGTATAAAGACTACGGCTGGCTATGAAAACCAATGGCTTCTGGAAATATCTTGAGCGCGAGAGCAAGCCGCGCAAGGGGCTGATGCCCGCGGAATGGGTGATGATGGCATATAGTGCCGTCACGCTGCTGTTACTGCTGTTCCTGTCAACAAAGATAATTAATCACCACGCGATGCTGTGGGGCAGAGTACAGGCTGTCACTATGGTGATTGCCTTATGGATAGTATATAGGATATATCCATGCCGTGTGACCATACTCTTCAGAGTGCTGTTACAGCTTGCACTGCTCTCATGGTGGTATCCCGACACATACGAGTTCAACCGGCTGTTTCCAAACCTCGACCACATCTTCGCTTCATGGGAACAGCAGATGTTCGGACTCCAGCCGGCACTACTCTTCTCACAAACGATAAGCAGCAATGTCTTCTCCGAATTGATGCACCTCGGATATGCCAGCTATTACATTATGATTGTAGGTGTGCCGATGTATTATTTCGTATACCAGTATAAGGACTTCGAAAGGATGGTGTTTGTATTCCTGACTGCCTTTTTTGCATACTACGTTATTTATATATTAGTACCTGTAACCGGACCGCAGTATTACTATCTCGCTGCCGGCATCGACAATATCGAAAAAGGCATTTTCCCAAACGTTCACGACTATTTCCTTACACACCAGGAGGCTCTGCCATCGCCAGGCTACACCGACGGCATGTTCTATCAGTTCGTACTTTCTGCCCACAATGCCGGCGAACGGCCCACTGCGGCATTTCCCAGCTCGCATGTCGGCATTGCAACCATATTTATTATTTACGCATGGCTGACACGCAGCCGAAGGCTCTTCCTCTCTTTGCTGCCACTTTACGTGCTGCTATGCTTCTCGACGGTTTATATCAGGGCACACTACGTAATAGATGTGCTGGGAGGATGGCTGACGGCAGTGCTGTTCTTCGTAGTGCTACACAATCTGTACGGTGTAAAAAAATGATTTCTAATAATTAACAATTTTATGGAATAAAAATTTGGCGGTTCGACGAAAAAGGCATATCTTTGCACTCAGAAAAGAGCAACCGACATATTACAACAAGGATTCCGGCATCGACGACCTGTTGGGATTCTTTCTTTTTTGATGCGCCGGTGAGCACTAAATGAACATAGAACTAAAAAACAATAAGAAATTATGGCTTACATGTCACAAGAAGGCTACAACAAGATGATAGCCGAACTAAAACGCTTGGAAAGCGTTGAACGCCCGAAAGCATCGGCGGCAATCGCCGAGGCACGCGACAAGGGCGACTTAAGTGAAAATTCAGAGTATGAGGCTGCAAAGGAAGCACAGGCTCACTTAGAGGACAAAATCAACCAGATGAAGAAGGCTATTGCAGAGGCTAAAGTGGTTGATGTGTCACGCCTGAGCACCGATGCAGTACAGATTCTCACGAAGGTGGAAATGACCAATCTTGCCAACAATGCCAAGATGACCTACATTATCGTCAGCGAGAACGAGGCCAACCTGCGCGAAGGCAAGATCTCTATCAAGACCCCTATTGCACAGGGACTGCTCGGCAAGAAAGTAGGCGACGAGGTAGAGATAACCATTCCACGCGGAAAGATACGTCTGCGAATAGATAAAATATCATTAGCACAATAAACGATTATGACTATCTTCAGTAAGATTGCTGCTGGTGAGATTCCCAGCTATAAAGTTGCAGAAAACGACAAGTTCTACGCTTTTCTCGACATCAGCCCACTGGCAAAAGGCCACACGTTAGTAATTCCACGCCGCGAGGTTGACTATTTCTTCGACCTCGAAGACGATGAGCTTGCCGAATATCAGGTATTCGCCAAGCGAGTGGCTGCGGCCGTGAAGAAAGCATTCCCATGCAAAAAGGTGGCACAGATTGTGCTCGGCCTGGAAGTGCCACACGCCCACATCCATCTCATACCAATGAATTCTGAGGAGGATGTGAACTTCCGCAACGAGCACCTGAAGCTCACCGAGGAAGAGTTCAAAGAGATTGCCAGTAGAATACGGGCAGAATTCTAAACGTATTCTTCACCGTATTTTATCTGAACCTCGTTGACGTATTTCCTTATCAGCGACGAGGAGTCTCCTTTTTTGCATATCAACAGCACGTTATCCTTTTCTGCCACGATGTAACCATCAAGGCCGTTAAGGATGGCGAGCTTGTTGTCTGAAAGCTTTATCACATTGTTGGCGCAGTCTTCAAGTATCACGTTAGAGTCGATAATGACATTGTCTGACGGCTGGTGCGACATGAACTCATAGATGGAATGCCACGTGCCGAGATCGGCCCACCCGAATTTGCAGTTCATTACAAACACTTCACGATAGCGCTCCAGAATAGCATAGTCGATAGACAGGTTTGGGAACGACGAATAGTTATTCCTCATGAACTCTAAGACATGATGAGGCGTCATCGGGGTCTTTGAAGCGACAAACAAGTCGTGAACCTCAGTGAAAATCTCATGGAAAGAGTCTTCCAGAAAACTGCAGCTCGAAACAAACAGTCCGGTGTTCCACAAAAACTCTTTACTCTCGACGAAGATATTAGCAAACTCACGCTCTGGTTTCTCTGTGAACGACTTGACGCAGTAGATGCCTTCCTTGTCTGTACGGTCGCCCATCTGTATGTAACCATAACCAGGCTCTGCACGCGTAGGCTGCACTCCCATCGACAGAAGAATGTCGTGAGAGGCCACAAAGTCCAGCCCGTCGCTGACGCTACGGATAAACTCGTCGCTGTCGAGCACAAGCATATCACTGGGAGAAATTACTACATTAGCATCATCACACTTGCTGAGTATCTGAAGATTTGCCCATGCCACACTCGGGGCAGTGTTGCGGTTCACCGACTCTACGAAGATATTCTCACGCGGAATATCAGGCAACTGCTCCACTACAAAATGTTCGTATTCATGATTAGTGCATACAAGGATATTTTCTGCCGGGACAATTCTTGTAAACCTGTCGTATGTCTCCTGGAGCTGTGTACGACCTCTGCCGAAAAAATCGATAAACTGCTTTGGTTGCTTGTTGCGGCTGCACGGCCAAAGACGGCGTCCCCTACCACCAGCAAGAATGATGCAAAAATTTTTTGTGTTCCCGCTCATAGATCTTAAGTAGATAGTTTTAAGTATTTCGTAATATCATTAATATAACTCGTTTCCATGTAATTTATTATCCAAGAAATATTATTTTTTTATTTTTTATCCGAAAACTTTGCCGTTTCAAAAATTATATGTACCTTTGCAGCGCAAAAGAAGCAGTTTGGAGCCCAGATGGCGGAATCGGTAGACGCGTTGGTCTCAAACACCAATGCCGCAAGGC
>CAMOEW010000074.1 GCA_946612625.1 uncultured Prevotella sp. | reverse complement strand
GCGATAAGTCCATCTTGCCGTTGAGATAGGCGCGTTGGGTATATTCACCAGGACCAGCCATGCGACAGCCATGCTGCACCAAAAGCTCTAACACCTTGTTTAATATATAGCGTGAGCCGTGACAGGAGATTTCCACGCTGTCCTCGCCTGTGTAGGAGTGGGGGCTACGGAAAATAGAGACCATGCAATCGTCGAGCATCTCAGAGCCATCATTGATATGTCCATAGTGAATGGTGTTAGCCTCGGCATCGGTGAGGTTATGGCTGAAAATCCGAGTAAGTATATCAAATGCTAGAGGACCTGAGATTCTTATGATCCCGAGAGCTCCGCCAGGAGCGGTTGCGAGGGCGCAAATGGTATCGTTCATTAAATCAAAAGAATGGCAGTTGTTTTATTGCAAAGTGTCAAGGGCTTTTGAGAGGGCTTCAAGATCGGCCTTGGTAGTAGCCCAACTGGTTACGAAACGACAGAGCGTGTGAGTATCGTCGAGAGGTTCCCATGTCTCAAAGAGAACGTGAGTGGAGATTTTTCGCATCTGATCATTGGTGAGTACGACAAACTGCTGGTTGGTTGGCGAGTTGTACAGTTCAATACCAGCTTCTGTGAACATCTTCCTGAGAATCATGGCCATGTCAATAGCATGGCGTGAGATTTTGAAGTAGAGATTGTCGGTGAAGAGGGCATCAAACTGAACACCCGTCAGCCGGCTCTTGGCAAAAAGTGCCCCGTGTTGTTTTACGTATGTGAAGAAATGGCGCGGTGCATTGCTGTGCGGAAATACGACAGCCTCACCGCAAAGACTTCCTACTTTTGTGCCACCAATATAGAAAGCGTCACAATGTTTTGCCAGCCATGGCAGCGTTATGTCGCAATCGTATGACATCAGTCCATATCCCAGACGTGCTCCGTCTATGTAGAGTGATAAATGATATTTTCTGCAAACATTGAATATTGCCTCCAGTTCAGCTGCCGAGTAGATGGAACCGAGTTCAGTTGGATATGTGATGTAAACCATTCCAGGTATGACCATGTGTAGGAAAGTTGGGTCAGCAAAGAACTTTTTGAGATAGCCTTCCAGCTCTACGGCATCCATTTTGCCGTTGTGCGATGGCAGTGTAAGGATTTTGTGTCCCGTTAGTTCGATTGCTCCGGCTTCATGAACATTGATATGTCCAGTCTCTACGGCTATTACGCCTTCGTATGAATAGATGAGTGAGTCGATGACTACTGCATTAGTCTGTGTGCCCCCAGCAAGAAAGAATATGTCGGCATCAGGACAGCCGCATGCTTCTCTTATTTTATTCCTTGCCGACTTGCTCCATATGTCATCGCCGTATGACTGGCTTTGCAGATTGTTCGTCTCTGTCAGACGGCGCAAAACCGCGGGGTGGGTACCATTGTTATAATCGCTCTCGAAAGATGTTTTCATTGTTTTTTGTTTTATTTTGGCCTGTGTAGTCAGATACGTGCAATTACGTCTTTTATGATTTTCTTTAGTGAGGTCTGGTAACTGGTTTTCATCTGCTGGGAATAGCGATTTGCAATTACCATACAGCACGTCATGGCTCGATGTCCCATGAGCGAAGCCAGACCTGCAAGTGCCGACGACTCCATCTCGAAATTGCATATGCGGAGTCCTTCGTATTCGAACGACTCCACTTTCTCGTTTTGACAGGGGTCGTCAATAGCTATGCGGAGTTGTCGTCCCTGAGGTCCGTAGAAACCGCCGCAAGCAACAGTATATCCTCGCACCATATCGTCTCGGGCTATCTGTTCAACCAAGCTCTTGTCAGCCACAGCAATATATGGAGAACCTTTGATAGGATTCCAATTCATGTGTTTCTTGAATACTTCCTCCATCTTTAGGTCGCAGACATTGTCTCTGCCTGCATAGTAGTTTAGAAGTCCGTCGAAGCCGATGCTTTTCACTGAAGCCACAATAGAACCGATGGGAGTGAATGGCTGCAGTCCTCCGCATGTACCTATGCGTACTATTGTCAGACAGCGATGCTCATCTTTCTCCGTTCTGGTGTCGTAGTCGATATTTGCAAGCGAGTCCAGTTCGTTTAGCACAATATCAATATTGTCGCAGCCTATTCCTGTTGATTGTACAGTGATGCGCTTGCCTTTGTATGTTCCGGTTATGGTATGGAATTCACGGTTGGATACTTCGCATTCAATTTCTTCAAAGTTGGCAGCAACAGCCGTCACGCGTGCCGGGTCGCCAACAAGTACCACGCGGTCGGCCAGTTGTTCGGGCTTCAGATGAAGATGGAAGCATGAGCCGTCGGCGTTGATAATTAATTCTGATTCTGCAAAATGTCTTTTCATAAGCTTATGTTGTTTAATTGTTCATTTTCCTTAGTCTTAATTCCTCAGCCCTGATTCTTTTCTCTTCATTCTTGATTTTGACTTCGATTGCCTCTGTCTCTTTTTCTTGCGATAGAATTTCGTCCTTAAGCATCGATTTGTCTGCTGGTTTTGCTGTTCTATAATAGTTGTAGGCTTTTTCCAATGCTGAGTTTATATCTGATACTTGCTGTTTCATAGCGATTACATTCATGTATGCCTTGGCATTCTCTTGAGAGGCAAAATCCCTGAACCTGTGATATGTTATTATGTCGTTTACAACAAAGTCGAATGTCTTTTCGTCAGTATTTTTTGTAGTTGTCTTTCCGACGTTTCTCAGTCTCTGTTTGGCCTTCTCGATATCGTTCATACTATGCCATGTGTCTTTAATGCTGTGAATGACTGACAGTTTTTTCAGTTGCTCCTCCGTGATATTGTCATTTTCGTAGGTCATTCTCATCTGCTGTGGAATGAATATGTAAATGCAGACCATTCCTTTGGGTTGATTCCTGTCAGACACGAACCATCCTAAGTTGTTTAGCTCGTCTATGGCATACATATAGTCATTTGCAGTTGAATTGAAAGGCATTCCGATATTTTCAGGCTTTCTGAAAAGTCCTTTCCCGAAATCGAATGTTGTCATGAAGATGTCGTATTTACCGATGCTCCCTTTGCCCTTGGCAGCGAAGAATAGTGTGGTGCCGTCGGATGTGAGAAAAGGGTAGTTTATCGTGTCGATATTTTCATCTATATCAGTTATTTCCACCTTCGATGCTTTCGACCAGTTTTTTCCCAGTTTGTCCATCGTGTAGAGTGAGAGCTTCCCTTTGCGGTCTTTCTGAGGGAAGAAACATTTATCGCCAAGTCCGTTTGTGAATACATATAGGCTGTCGTATTCCTTTTTCCTGAAAAATTTTTCGCTCGACATTATACTTCCCGTTTCATTGCTGAGAAGCAGTTTATCGACCATGTTTTCTGCAGAGGTCACGATACTGTCGATAACTATTACCTTCTGGGTTGACAGAGTCATTTGTTCTATCCTTGGATCCACAACTTCCACTACTGGTTCTTTCGCTTTCTTGACCGGAACTTTCGTTTTTCGTTGTGCAATAACGTCTGAACAGAAAACAACAGATAATAAAATGATAATATAACACAAATTTCTCATAACAAACTCTTAATACAGAACAAAGATAAGCATTTTGTTTTTATTAAGGGTGTATGAAGGCAAAGAATTAAGTGTTTTTAATAATCTTCAGTGAGTTTCCTTTCTGAATCGAGTGCATTCCAGATGGAATAGCGCGCTTCAGGATTTATATTCTCAATTCTCTTATAGAGTTCCTTTATTTCCTGACGGTGTGTCTGCTCTTCGAAAGGGCATAGTTTGTTCTGTTTTTTGTATTTGCTTAGGGCGGCATATCTTATGATGTCGTCTTCATGAATCATACAGAGTGGGCGTATGATGGTCAGTGGCATCTTACGCATTTTCAAGCGTGCTGGCATCGTAGAAAAATGACCTTGGAATATCATGTTCATCAGAGCCGTATGTATGATGTCGTCCTGATGGTGGCCGAGGGCTATCTTGTTGAAGCCGTTTTGCTGGGCATAATTGAACATCTGCTTACGGCGATTCCATGAACAAAGGAAACATGGCGGCTTCTTGTCCGACTGGCTGAAGCCCGTAGTTATAATATGTAGCCTGACCCCGAGTTCTTCGGCAAAGTCTTCAAGATATGTTGTGTCTGATTCATATTCCACGTTTTCCATACGGATATGAATGGCCTCTACACAGAATTTCGGGAAGTTGATTCGTGAACGTTTTGCCAGCAGTTCAAGCAGACACAGCGAGTCCTTGCCTCCCGATAGGCCTACGAGAATTTTATCCCCGTCTTCAATCAGCCGGTATGTCGCCATTGCTTTGACGAACGCTTTGCTCAGCTTCTTTTCCAAAGCCATTTTCTCGTCCATTATTATCCACTATTTCATGAACACGAGATAAACGGCGCAGATAATAAGGAAGAAAGCCAGGATATGATTCCAATGAATACTTTCCCCCTGGAACATAAGGTTGGCAATAATCACGAATACGCCTAAAGAAACACATTCCTGAATCACTTTCAGCTGTACAAGTGAAAACGGTCCTCCATTGTCGATAAATCCGATTCGGTTGGCTGGAACCTGGCAACAATATTCAAAGAACGCGATGAGCCACGAGAATGCTATGACACCAATAAGAGGCCAATTGCTTGAAACGCCTGTTTGTTGCAGCTTTAAGTGTCCGTACCATGCAATGGTCATAAAAATGTTGCTTAATAAAAGTAGCAGTATCGTATATAGTCCGTTCATACATTCCTCATAGATAATGATATGCGATTTCTTCTCCTGTCAACATCAACGACCCTTACCTGTATGTGCTGGTGAAGATGGACAACAGTGTTAGGGTCTTTGACGAATTTGTTTGCCATCTGTGACACGTGTACTAGTCCGTCCTGATGTACTCCTATATCCACGAATGCCCCGAAGTTGGTGATGTTGGTTACGATTCCAGGCAAAACCATTCCGTCAACCAGGTCATCGATTGTTTTCACGTTTGGGTCGAAGTCGAATGCCTCCATCTGCTGCCGTGGGTCGCGTCCGGGTTTTTCCAGTTCTTTCATGATGTCTGTCAGTGTAGGCATTCCTACTTCGTCGTTTGCATAGTTGTCCAGTACAATAAGTTTTCGTTTTGCGCTGTTGGAAATAAGCTCTTTCACGGTGCAGTTCTGGTCTTTTGCCATCTGTTCCACTATGGGATAGCTTTCAGGGTGTACGGCTGAATTGTCAAGTGGGTTATGTGCGTTTGGGATTCTGAGGAATCCAGCGCACTGCTGGTATGCTGATGCTCCAAGCCTTGACACGTTCATGAGTTGTTGTCTCGATGTGAACGGACCGTGTTCCTTTCGGTAGTTGATAATGTTCTGAGCCAATATTGGTCCGAGTCCGCTTACGTACATCAACAAGTGTTGTGATGCTGTATTGAGATTCACCCCGACAGAGTTGACGCAGCTTTCAACTGTGAGATCCAGACTGCGTTTTAGTTTTGACTGGTCAACGTCGTGCTGATATTGTCCTACACCGATGCTTTTCGGGTCTATTTTTACCAGTTCTGCGAGTGGATCCATTAGTCGTCGTGCAATGCTCACGGCTCCACGCACTGTCACGTCTTCGTCAGGGAATTCGTCGCGTGCTGTCTTTGATGCAGAATATACAGAGGCACCATCTTCACTCACAGTGAAAATCTCCGGCTTTACGGCAAGCTCGTTGACAGTGCTGCTTACGAATTCCTTGGTCTCGCGTGATGCCGTTCCGTTTCCGATGGCAATGGCCTCAATGTTATACTTGCGCAGCATGTGCTGCAGTTTGGTTGTGGCTTGGGCCATCAGGCTGGCAGGTGGGTGGGGGAATATAGCTTCGTGATATATCAGGTTCCCTTGTTCGTCAAGACACACGACTTTGCATCCCGTGCGGAATCCCGGGTCGATACCCATCACGCGCTTCTGTCCGAGCGGTGCATCCATCAGCAATTGCCTCAGGTTTGCTGTGAACACAGTTATTGCTTCGTCGTCGGCTTTCTCTTTGCTTTGTCCTGCAATTTCGTTTTCGATACTTGGTTCAATCAGTCGTTTATAAGCGTCGTCAACAGCTTCGGCAACGAGAGTCTGACATTTACCTTTCCCGTGAATATAATAACGTCTCAACCTGTCTTTGCATTGTTCTTCGTCGATTGAGATTTTCACTCTCAGAATACCGTCGTTCTCTCCACGGCGCATGGCAAGCAGACGATGAGATGTGCATCGGCGCAGAGGCTCACTCCAGTTGAAGTAGTTTCGGTATTTCTGTGCCTCGTCGGAGTCTTGTCTTGCTTTTATCACCTTACTGCTTATAGTTGCATCCCGGCGGAAGGCCATTCTTACTTGATTGCGTGTCTCTTCGTTTTCTGAGATTTTCTCAGCTATTATGTCTTGTGCTCCTTTTATTGCCGAAAGAGTGTCAGTTATGTCTCCTTTTACAAATTTCCCGGCAAGTGCCTCTGGCTCTGGCTCACGTTGCATCATTATGATTGTTGCAAGAGGTTCCAGTCCTTGTTCACGTGCTATTTGTGCCCGTGTCCTTCGCTTAGGCTTGTATGGCAGGTACAGGTCTTCAAGAATGTTGGCCTCCCAGCAGTTGTCAATACGTTTCTGCAGTTCTGCTGTCATCTTGCCCTGTTCAGTTACGGTTTTGACGATGGTTTCTTTGCGTTTCTGAATATCCTTCAGTTTTTCGTTCTGTTCGGCAATCTTGGATATCTGCACCTCGTCCAGTCCCCCGGTACGCTCTTTCCTGTACCGGGAGATGAACGGAATGCTGCATCCTTCGTCAAGTAGCCGCAGGGTGTTCTCCACACTTTCTTGCGGCAATGTAAGCCTGCTTGCTATGATTTTTGTAAAAGCGTTCATTTTTTTATCCGCGCAGATGTCTGTCCATGTTTGCAGCAGCACGGCGGCCGTCGCCCATTGCAAGTATTACTGTGGCTCCACCACGAACGATGTCGCCTCCGGCATATATCTCTGGGCGAGAACTCTGCATCTCCTCGTTGACAACGATAGTGTTCTTCCTTCCAAGTTCAAGTCCCTCGATTGACTTCGGAACGAGAGGGTTGGGAGAAACGCCAACAGCCACAACCACTTGGTCGATGTCGAGAGTGACCGTCTTTCCCTCCACTGGTATTGGTGAGCGACGGCCGCTTGCGTCTGGCTCGCCAAGTTCCATTACCTGGAGAACTGCCTGTTTCACGGCACCATTCTCGTCGGCAATATACTCGATAGGGTTGTGCAGGGTGAGGAAGTTGATGCCCTCTTCCTTTGCATGCTTAACCTCTTCGAGACGTGCCGGCATCTCTGCTTCTGAACGTCGATAAACTAATGTTACCTTTCCGCCGAGTCGCTTTGCCGTGCGGCATGAGTCCATTGCAGTGTTTCCGCCGCCTACTACGAGTACGTTCTTTCCAAGGTTTATGGGAGTGTCGGTGGTTGGGTTTGCTGCGTCCATTAGATTCACGCGCGTCAGGTATTCATTGCTCGACATGATATTGATGGCATTCTCGCCAGGTATTCCCATGAAGTTGGGCAGTCCGGCGCCCGAGCCTACAAAGATTCCTTTGAAGCCTTGCTTCTCAAGTTGCTCCACACTGATGGTCTTGCCTATAATCACGTCGGTCTGGAAATGAACGCCCATCTTTGCGAGGTTCTCAATCTCTACGTCAACAATCTTATTTGGCAGTCGGAATTCAGGAATACCGTATTTCAGCACACCGCCAATCTCATGCAGAGCCTCGAACACATACACGTCGTAGCCTTTTTTGACCATATCGCCGGCGAACGACAGTCCTGATGGACCAGAACCTACCACTGCAATCTTTATTCCGTTGCTTGGCGCGATATCAGGAAGTGAAATGTTTCCGCTCTCGCGCTCATAATCGGCAGCGAAACGCTCCAGATAGCCGATAGCCACGGCCGGTTCGTTCATCTTTAGGTGTATGCACTTGCTCTCACACTGCTTCTCCTGCGGACAGACACGACCGCAGACGGCGGGTAGGGCAGAGGTGTTCTTCAGCACCTTTGCGGCAGCAAGGAACTCTCCTCTCTCGATGTTCTTGACAAATGAAGGTATGTCTATGTTCACCGGGCATCCCTCAACGCATGACGGCTTG
>CAMOEW010000073.1 GCA_946612625.1 uncultured Prevotella sp. | reverse complement strand
TGCCGTATGTAGTACCTGATGCAGCTCTTTGTCTGTGGCTGACGGCTTGGCCAGGAGCAGGTTGTATCTTATCGTTCCGCTCATGAGAGTGTTTCCCTGCGGCACAAACACGATATGCTTTCTTGTAGCCGGACTCACCACATCACCGTCGGTCATGTCTCCATACATAGTCAGTCGCCCGCTCTGAGGCTGTATCATCCCGAGTATCATTCTGAAGATGGTTGTCTTTCCGGCGCCGGTATGACCCATGATGGCAGTACAGGTGTTAGGCTTGAAGTCATGGGTGAAATTCTCCATAACGTTATTGTCGCCGTCGGCATACTTGAAAGTGACGTTGTCGAACCTGATGCCATAACAGCTGTCGTCACCTGTATCGGCCTGCGTGTCGTTCTCCGTCTCAAGAGTTTCCAATTCCTCAAGCCGGTCGATGCTCGCCGTCGTGTGAATCAGCTGCGGAGCCATGTTCAGCAATCCGAGTATCGGCTGCTGTACCTGTCCCACGAGCTGAAGGAACGATGTCATTACGCCTATTGTTATAATCCCGTTTCTCAACTGCAAGCCACCCCATACAAAGGCAAGCAGGTAGCCAAGTCCGAAACTTGCAGCCATGAGAGTACGTGCAATGACGGTGAACCGTGTCCTGCGAGTAATCTTTTCTCTCAGTCCATGCTGCATTCCATCCACCTGCCCGGCAATCCAAGCGTTGCTTTCAAGAGCACGAATCACGGCATTATGCTCAAGCCCCTCCTGTATTGTCATTTGGATACGGCTTTCCTGCTTTCGTATGTCGTGCGTCATCAGCCTTAGCTTCCGAGCCATCGTCTTGCCCAAGAGAATAAACACGGGGGTCAAGAGTAGTAACATCCATGCAAGACAGGTATCCATCCATCTTAAGAGCAGGAACGCGCCGATTAGCTTGCTTCCTGTGACAATAAGTTCAGGAATCATCGACACTACGGTCTCGCTGACTTGGTCTATGTCGCGTTCCAACCGTGATACGAGGTCGCCCGAATGCATCTTTTGCGAATCATACAGGCGTTGCTTCATTAAAAGGCTGAATATTCGCAGCCGGATATTGTTAGATTGTTTTGTCCTGGCAAGTATGGTCATGTAATAGTAGCACTGCCTGAGGATTATTCCCATAACAACAGTAGCCACGAGCAAAGCCACCATAACTAATATGTCATGATTGTCTCCATAATGTATTGTGTCGTCGATAAACTGCTTGCACAACCATACCATAAGCAGCCCCAGACCGACCTGAAGCAGGCCTGTCAACACACGCACGGCCATATTAAGCCTTATGCCTTGTGTGTTATGCCAAATCCACTTTACGTATCTCACTCTTCGAAGAGTCCCATGTCCTTCCACTTCTCAATGAGGCTGTTGACGTCGGCAAGAGCTGTCTTGCTGTCAACATCATATTCCTCACACAAATATTCAGCGAGCTGTTCGGGAGTGAAATCACCGTCCTTTACCGCTTTTTTCCAAATAAATGCCGCTGTCTCGTTAAGGCTGATAAGTTTGTTGAAATTAACCACATCGAGACCTTCAGCCATAACCACTTCCTCACCGCATACTTCACGCAGCACAAATCCATTTTTCAGTTTCATATTCTTCTGTAAATTGCTAATATATATCGTCTTATCGGTCTCAACTTCCACCATATACGCGAAGCTCTTATCATGCCTTTGGAATATAGTGGTCGCTGTTCTCCGTCGTCTCCCTTAACCACATGTGTAGCAAGTGCCTTCACATTTTCGTAGCTGCAATGCTCGGTGCCTCGTATATTGCCGTCGCCCATGAGAGTAACGCCCGCATCATCGGTCTTTATGATTCTGTGAAGCACATAATGGCCATTATCGCAGAGCGCCAATACCACATCGCCTACCGAGGGCTTTCCAACCTTTGTCAGCACCACGCTGTCGCGCCCTCCAACGATAAACGGGAGCATACTCGTTCCCTTCACCTTCAGCACTACGTTGGTTCCTTCGTTTACCAGTCTTGTAGCCTCTTCCAGTATCAGGCTGTCAGTTATGTTTTTCTTCATTTACTCATTTACTCCTTTCCAGCAGGTTTTTGCGGCATCAATGTCGGGCAGACAGTCAAGGCGGAACAGTCCTATTTCCTGCGCGGCACTGTTTAGCGTGTTGTGCAGTCCGTCTGCAAGTGTCTTGTCCCAACGCTTTCCCGATACCGACGATGTCAGAGCAATATAAGCATGTACTCCATCCAGCCTGACAATCTTGTTATATGGTGCCTGATATATCTTTACTATGGCACCGACGGGATATTCCTCGTTGATATAGCATGGAGTCTTGCCGCTCCAGGGAGAACCATAGACATAAAACCTGTTGCCAGCTCTGCTGTTGCGACGTATCACCGGGTTATCGTCGTTGAGCAGATGTGTTCCCTCGAAGCATTTCAGCCACAGCTGCGAATGCGTGCTCTTTCCTGTACCGCTGGGAGCTATGAACAGATATCCTTTTCCTTCCCTTACGGTTACTGAGGCGTGCATAAGCAGAGTGTCTTTGTTGGCAGTAGCCAAGGCATAGAGCACCATCAGGGCATTGTCAACAGTAGAGACTACAAGCCTGCGGCTGATAGTTTTTTTCACCTTCAGCTCCACACTGCGGTAGTCGGCGCTGCACGTCATCGTCCCGGTCATCGTCCCACCGAAACCGAAACAGAATACAGGCATCGCACCCTTCCGACCGGCTTCTATCACCTGCCCCTCGTCTTCTTGTGTCAATTCGCTGACGAAATCCGACATGTCGGCATCGCCGCCGCTCACATCCATTGTGAACAACACCTGTTCCGAAGGTTTCGCAATCTCAAACGGAGCATATCCTTCACGCATTATTCCTTCTGGTCCCTTAACACAGAACACATGTCCTGCCACTTTATAATATTTCTCTGTTGTCATATTTTTACATTATTTTATAATAACGTATTCAGTTTCCTTTTATTGCATTGGTAAATAGTAAAGACATCATAAATTATATGTATTGCAAAAAAACTTGGAAACATTTGGAGATTTACCAATAATTACTTACATTTGCACCTTGATTAAAAAAAATAACAACGATGAAAAGACTATTTATTCTGTGTTTCAATCTCTTAATTTATTTTTGTGTTGCAAATGCACAGAAAAGCTCATTTCAACAGACAGCCGAGAAAGCATCCGCCGACGGCAATATTGCAGCAGCCCGTTTCAACTATATCCGAGCGTTCGAGGATTTTTCCGACAAAGGTCAGATGAAGCAGGCTGTGGAATGTGCAGTAAAGGCCACTGCATTATATTACAAAGAAAACCTCTATAAGGAAGCTTTCGACCTGCTCCGTCGTACCGACCAGACCATTATTTCCAACAAACAGGGTTCTGAAAGGTCGGCTCTGCAGTATTATACTTCCAAGGAACGTATGCAGATGTATATGAAACTGAGGAGATCACCCAATGTCATGGAACATTTGGCAATCATGGAAGAACATGCTAAGGCATGCAACGACGAGAATATCAAGAACGACCTGCTCTACAATAAAGCCATCTGCTACTACACCTTCGGACAGAACTCCAAGGGTGATGCCGTGTTCAAGGAAATGGCGAGCAAGCTGACAGCATCCAAGGAATTCGACAAGGTAGATCAGGCATATCAGACACTAATTGCCAATGGCCAGAAGAGCGGCAGTGCTAACCTTGTAGCACAGTCATACCGCAGCTATATTGCTTGGAAAGATTCTGCCAACGCGCTGAAAAGAGCCGATGAAATCGGAGCATTGAAGAAAAAGATAGCCGACAACGAAGCCTCTATAGCCGAGAAAGACAGTTCGCTGACCACCAAGATGGTAGTCATCACCGGACTCGCCATTCTGTCGGGCATTCTTGCCGTAACGCTGGTTGTGGGTGCCATCGTGCTGCTGCGCTTTGTCTTGCTGAGCCGCAAGCAGAAAAAGACCATTAAGATGGCTAACGAAACCAATGCCCTTAAAGCCAAGTTCATCAGCAATATTTCAGCTCAACTGAACCCGACACTTCAGAAACTCGACAAGAGCAGCCCTGAAGTGCAGGCACTGCTTGAATTCTCAGCTCACGTAGAGACCTTATCGGAACTGGAGAATTCCTCCAGCGAGGAAGTCGAACTGGACGACACCCAACTTCTGCCGTTCTGCGAAAACCTGATGGAGCAAATTCGCGGAAAGGTGAAGAAGAATGTCACACTGACGGTGAATGTTCCGAAAATGAGTGCAAACATCAACAAGGAGTATGTATCACATATCTTGCTTCACCTTCTGCACAATGCCGCCGAATACACTCCGCAGGATGGCAAGATAGAACTCGACTTCAAGAAGCGCAGTGCTCATAAATTCCAGTTCCTGGTTTCGAATACAGGCTCGATTATTCCTGAAGAGATGCACGACGACATCTTCAAGCCATTCCTTGAGATACGCGACCTCACCACGGGTGACGGTCTTGGTTTGCCTATATGCAAACAGATGGCCCTGAAGATGAACGGCGACATCAGCATCGACCCCGGCTTCACCAAGGGTACTCGCTTTGTGCTCGACCTTCAGGCATAAAAAATGCAGTAGCACTACGGTCAATATTGCCGTAGTGCCGCCAACAGTTCGTTGTTCTCTGTCTTCGTACCCACAGTGATACGAAGACAGTTTTTGCATAGCTGTACACGGTTACGGTTGCGCACGATGATGCCGCGGTCAACCAGATAGTCGTAAATCTTCTGTGCATCCGTAACCTTTACGAGGAAGAAATTGGCATCGGTGGGATATACCTCGATACAGATATTGTTCAGCATCCTGACATTGTCTATAAGCCGTGTGCGCTCCTGCAGCAGCATCTTCACCCATTTGTCAACTTCGAATGGGTCTTTCAGTGCTTCAAGCACTTTCTGCTGTGTCAGCAGGTTCACGTTATACGGATATTTCACCTTGTTGAAAATGCCGATAATCTCCTTCGAAGCGAATGCCATGCCTAATCGCAGAGCCGCACAGCCCCACGCCTTGCTCATAGTGTTGAGCACGATTAAGTTCGGATATTTGTCAAGCTCACAACGGAACGACTTTTGCCGTGAGAAGTCGCTGTATGCTTCATCGACCACGACCAGACCGTCGAATCCCGTGATCACCTTCACTATCTCGTCGTAATTCAAGCTATTGCCTGTAGGATTATTTGGCGAACACAACCATATAATCTTTGTATTGTCGTCGCAGGCGGCAAGCAGTTTTCCGGCAGAGAGCTGATAATGTTCGTCGAGCAATACGGGCCGGTACTCTACGTCGTTGATGTCGGCGCATACCTTATACATTCCGTATGTCGGCTCTATTGCAACCACATTGTCTATTCCCGGACGTGTGAAACAACGATACGGCAAGTCGATGGCTTCATCGCTGCCATTACCGAGAAAGATATTTTCCACGGCCACTCCTTTTATTTTGGAAAGCAGTTGCTTCACTTCTATCTGTAAAGGGTCGGGATACCTGTTGTAAGGCGTGTTATATGGATTCTCGTTTGCATCGAGAAACACGTGGGCGTCCTTGCCATTATATTCGTTGCGCGCACTGCTGTAAGGCGCAAGCGACCAGATATTGGGCCGCGTAAGTTCTTCTAAGCTTTTCACCCTTATCTATTATTTAGAATGTACAGAAATCGATTGCAAAATTACGCAAAATTGTCTGTTTCCACAAGAAAGTTCAGGAAAATCTTCGGATATGTATAAAAAATTCCTGTCGTTTGGAACAACAGGAATTTTGAAATCGCGGGAATGCCGTCGTTCGGAGCGACAGGAATTCTGAAAACGCGGAATTCACGTCGTTCGGAGCGACAGGAATTCTGAAATCGCGGAAATGCCGTCGTTCGGAGCGATAGGTATTCTTAGCTTTTCAGTTTCTTCAGTCTCACGGTCATGGCATTTCGGTGGGCGTGAAGGCCTTCTGCCTCGGCCATAAGTTCAACAGCCTTGCCAATATTCCTCACTCCATCCTCGCTGAGGTGCTGGAAAGTTATCTTTCTGCAATAGCTGTCGAGATTCACTCCGCTGTATGCAGTGGCATATCCGTGAGTAGGAAGAGTGTGGTTTGTGCCGCTGGCATAGTCGCCTGCACTCTCGCAAGCGTACTTACCCAAGAACACGCTACCTGCATTTACCACCTTTAAAGCCAGGTCGGCATAGTTCTCGGTCTGAATAATCAGATGCTCCGGTGCGTAGATGTTGGATAGTTGCATTGCCTCGTTTAGATTGTCAACGAGAATGAGTTTGCTATTCTCAAGAGACTTTGATGCAATATCCCTTCGTGGCAGCAGTGCCAGTTGACGTTCGGTTTCTTCTGCCACCTTATTTATAATATCCTCGGAGTCTGTTATCAGTATCACCTGCGAATCCACCCCGTGTTCAGCCTGCGACAACAAGTCGGCAGCCACAAACTCCACATCGGCATCCTTGTCGGCAATGACGCACACTTCCGACGGACCGGCTGGCATGTCGATAGCCACGTCGTGAAGGCTCACCTGCTGTTTGGCTGCCATGACATACTGGTTGCCCGGTCCGAATATCTTGAACACCTTCGGTATGCTCTCCGTACCGTATGCCATCGCTCCAATAGCCTGCACACCGCCGCATTTGAATATACGGCTGACACCAGCCACCTTAGCAGAATAAAGGATTGCCGGATTAACCTTTCCATCGGGCGACGGTGGCGTGCAGAGCACTATCTCCTTGCATCCGGCTATCTTTGCGGGCGTGGCGAGCATAAGCACTGTAGAGAACAGAGGAGCCGTGCCACCGGGGATGTAGAGCCCTACTTTCTCGATAGCCACACTCTTTTGGCAGCAATGCACACCCTGTTGAGTGTCAATTTCCACTCCTTTGAAAATCTGTGCAGCATGAAACTGCCTGATATTGGAATGTGCCAGCCATATCGCATCCTTTAGGTCGTCGTCGAGCAGTGATTCTGACTCTGCTATTTCCTCACTGCTTACGGCAAGCGTTGCCAGACTTACACGGTCGAATTTCTCCTCATATTTTTTCACGGATTCATCGCCGCCAACCCTTATATCGTCAAGTATGGCGGCAACAGTTGCGTTTAGCCGGCTCACGTCAAGATGTGGGCGTTCCACGATAGCATTCCACTCGCTCTTCTTAGGGTGTCTGATTATTATCATCCTTAAATTCCTCAATATGATTTACAGTATCATCTTCTCAATCGGGGTTACAAGTATTCCCTGTGCTCCCATTTCCTTCAGTTTACCGATAATCTCCCAGAAACGCTTCTGGTCGAGTACAGTATGCACCGAGCACCATTCTTCGTCGGCAAGTGGTATGATTGTAGGACTCTTCAAACCGGGCAACACGCTGACAATCTCCTGCAGCCGTGCCTTGGGTGCGTTCATTCTTACGTATTTCTTGTCCTCGGCATTCTTGACGGCCTGAAAGCGGAACAGCATTTCGTTGAGCACCTGTCGCTTTTCATCGCTCATCTGTTTGTTGCCTATCAGCAGGGCTTCGCTCTCCATTACGACCTCCACTTCACTCAGGTTGTTGCTTACCAGAGTGCTGCCACTGCTTACGATGTCGAAAATTCCGTCGGCAAGTCCAATGCCTGGGCTAATCTCCACGCTTCCTGTTATCACGTGTATCTCGGTGTCTATGCCATGCTTCTCCATGTAATGCCGCAGAATGTTCGGGTAGGATGTGGCAATCTTTCTGCCGTTGAACCATTCCACCCCGGGATAGTCCACCTCCTTTGGTATGGCTAAAGACAGTCGGCAGCGGCTGAATCCGAGTCTTGAGATAATATCAGCGTCCTCGCCTCGCTCTACAAACTCATTCTCGCCTACAACGCCTATATCGGCCACTCCACTTGCCACGCTCTGTGGAATATCGTCGTCGCGGAGATACAGCACTTCGAGCGGGAAGTTGGATGATTTCACCAGTAGTGTGCGCTTTGATGCACTCACTTTTATGTCGGCCTCTGCCAACAGGTTCATCGTGTCTTCAAACAGACGGCCTTTGGATTGAACTGCAATTCGTAACATATTACTTGTGTCTATTTTAAAAAAAACGGTGAGAAATTACGAAACAAACTGTTTATACTCCATGGTTCAGTTCCTGACAAGCGTTCCGATAGGCTCACCGTCAATCACCTTTTTCAGATTGCCCACCACGTCCATATTGAATACATATATCGGCAGGTTGTTGTCCTGACACATGCAGATAGCCGTCAGGTCCATCACCTTCAGACCTCGCGCCAGAACCTCCTTGTATGTTATCTCATCGAACTTAGTCGCAGTCGGGTCTTTCTCGGGATCGGCCGTATATACTCCGTCCACGCGCGTTCCCTTCAGCATCACGTCAGCCTCTATTTCTATGCCTCTAAGACTTGATCCCGTATCGGTAGTGAAATAGGGCGACCC
>CAMOEW010000072.1 GCA_946612625.1 uncultured Prevotella sp. | reverse complement strand
AATTTTGTAGCCATGAAAAGTGTAAATTAAAGCTCGCTGCTGGATTGAATATCCGACAAAGCGAAAGCTCCCGCACTCGTCCGTAAGGATTGGTGCGGGATGTTTTTATCTGACAATGTTATCTTCCAAACAGGTATTTCTTCAGGAAAGGACTTACACGCAGTATGTTCGACGTGATAATGCTGAATGCAATCACAAGCAGAGCCACGACAATCGACGCAGTGGTGTCGATGGCGAAATTGCGGCGGTGCTGGTCGAAAAATTCTCCGATATGAGGAAGGTTAGGCAGGAAGAAATAGTGGAGCATGTAGATGTCGAGCGTGCGACGCCCGATATACTGCAGGCACTTGCCTATCAGAGTGAACTGGGTGAAGTATTTCTCGTAGTGGCGGAAATACATAAACACCATCGTAAGCAGCAGGAACTTGGCCATGGTGCTGGAGAAATTGCGCCACTCGAATTTCAGATTGTGCCATTTCAGATAGTCCATCGTAAAGAAGATAACCACGGCGACAAGAATGGGATAGAACCACTTTGAGTCCATTATCTTCTGCACCTGGCTCCAATAGCGGTGCACGATGTTTCCGAAGACGAAGAAGGGGAAATACTCCATAAGCTGAAACAGGCTCGTATCGACAAGCCACACGGGACGCGGCGACTTGCTGCCCCATGCCCATGAGAAATACTTGGGCAGATAGCAGCTCTCATAGACGCACAACGATGCTACGAACAACAGCGTGACAGGTATCCACGACTTGCGCGGCAACTTGCTCTCAAGATATGCAAATACGTAATATACGAGCAACATGTAGAGCAAAACGAGAGTGAACCAGTAGCCGCCCTTATATAGCGAGTGGTAGGTATATTCCATTGCATCGAGAAACGGTTTTGGCGACAGTATTCCGGCTGCAAGCGTGGCGAAGACGACGGTCGGCACGAGCTGAACACGTAGCTTCTTGCCAGACATGGAGACGAAGGTTCTGAAGTCCCACACCAACGAAGCCTTATATGCCAGGAAACCGCTGATGAAAAAGAACAGAGGCATACGGAAAATAACGAGGAAAGGCATCGACGACGATGTCTTGAAAGATTCGCCGAAGCTCGACTGTGCCACATGATATGCAACGACAAGAATCATCGTAAAGCCACGCATGGCATCTATCCATTCCAGACGTTTCTTCTTCTGTGCAACCGGCTGCGGCTCAACTGGCGGAAACCCATTGCTTAAGGTAGTAGTATTCTGCATATTCTCATTTAATGTGGTGGCGTAATCGTCGTTTCATCTCGTCGAGCGACAGTCCTTCGTCGAAGTTGAGATACAAGTGGTTATGGTCTGACACGCGCTTCTCGACCGGAGGCAGCTCCATATAATTGCCATACATGCACGTGAGATAGTCACCGAAATCGCGCGGAATCTTAACCGTAGTGTCGCCGAAGGGACAGTCTATCACATCTTCAAACCAGCTGCGCTTGAAAATCTTACCTGCCCACTGCGTGACGCACACCGTCTTGTCGCCGTCGAACGAACTGTACCATTTCTGATAGTCGGTGAATGCCTTTAGAAGCCGGCTTCGGAAGGGTCTGGAGAGGAGCACCTCAAGCTTATAGCGGGCATTCTCTGCATCGCCCCTGAGCAGACAAAGCCACCAATCCCACGTCGGTACATGGCTCACAGACTTAAGATAGCGGTAGAATTTCTTCTGGCTGCGCCGCTGAATGGCCGTCAGTTCCTCGTCGCTACACGAGAAATTGTCGAGGGCGAAGAGGTCGATAAACACTCCCATGCGGAACTGATATTGCTCCTCCTCCCACAGCGACGTGCTGTTGTCGGAAATCTTGGCGAAAGGAAGGTAGTAGCCTTTGTCACGTAGCGAGATGACATCGTATCCACGCTTGTTGGCTTCGTCCTTCAGGTCGAGAAGACGCTCATAGTCGCGGCGTGGCAGATAGATGTCGATATCATCGTCCCACGGGATAAAATCCTTATGGCGCACAGCTCCGAGAACGGTGCCTCCGCAGGCCACGTAGCGCAGACCGTGCTCCTCAAGAAATTCGACGGTGAAGCGGAACACCTTCATTATATGCTGCTTGAACAGCTTGCCTAACTCATCGTCGCTCAACATCATTTATCTGTACGTGATTAACCAAACATATTCAGGAAAAGCTCTGCACACCACAGCTGCCACTTCTGGTTGCCGGTGAGCTGATGCATGGGAATATCGCTGCGGAACTCAGCTCGCTGAGGTCCAGCCCAGTCCTTGAAGATAGCATCTACAGGGCGTGGCATGGGAATCTTGAACGGTATCTCCAGGTCGGGATACTTGATGGCATAAAGTCCACGCACAAGATACTTCGGCTCGCCATTGCGCACACGCTGCATGTCGAGCGGTTCGCCCATGACAAGACGGGCATACGGGTCGTAGTAAGGCATGTCGGCACAGGCGAAGGCATTCAGATAGCTGCCGCTGCTCTCAATGGCAAACACCTCGTCCATGAACTTCATGAAGTCAATATGACTGTCGTCTATGCGGTAGTGCTCGTAAAGCTCACTCTGAGCGACAGGATTGCTGAGCACGAGCGACGGCTCAAGAAATGTATATCGACGGCAGAAACCGTCGAAAGTCCACTCGGGAGAGATAAGCTTGTCCATGCCTCCGAAGATGAGGTCGGCACTCTCGCCAACGAGCATCATCTGAACACCGTCTTTCCTGGCTTGGATGGCAGCCTTGTATATCTGAGCCTCGATGCTGTGTACCGGTGCGCACTTACGAGCCATGACTATCGGCGTAAAATATTTGTAGTCGTCGAAGGTGATTTCTATGAGGTGATGCTGCAGGCCCAGCTTCTTGCAGTAAGTCTTTGCACGCTCCACATCAGCGTTGAATTCGCCGCTGTCGCTGGTGAAAGTATATGCATGGCTGCCCGGTTTCAGATAGGCTGCAATGTTGGCACTGTCCATGCCTCCGCTAAGCAGAATACCGATGTTGTCATACTTCTGGTAGAGCGAGTCAATCTGTTTCTGAATCTCACGGTCAATATCTTCTGAGCTTTTCACTCCTATCCGCTCGTCGTCGGGAATAGGCTTGTAGTTCTCATGACGGAAGCCGGGATAAAAATCCATGCCGTCTTTCCAGATATATCGAAATGCGATATATGAACTTAAGCAAAAATCCTTGTTTATCATTTCACATCTTCTAAGTTATGTTTTCTTACTGTGTTGAGTGCTTCGTTTATTTTGGTTGATGAAACGCCCTTGGTGTATGGGAAATATACGATTCGGATGCCCGCCTCGTTGAACTCCTTCTCGTAGGCTTGCCACTTCTCAGTTCCATACCAATCGTCGCCGACAAAGAGTATCTGCGCACCGAGTTTCTTGCAGGCCGAGAGCTTGTCCATGTCGTATTGCGGCACAGCAGCATCAACATATTTTATGCTGCGGACAATCTCTATGCGATCCTCGAAAGGAATCATAGATTTCTTACCCTTATATGCCACAAGCTCATCGACGGTGACTCCTACGACAAGCTTGTCGCACATGCCTTTGGCATTTTTCAGCAGATTAAGATGACCTATGTGGAAGAGATCATAGACCCCGGTTGTATATCCTATTACCATGTTGTTTTTTTGTTATTTTGTGGCAAAGGTAGTTATTTTATTTTGAACTTCAAAAAAATATGTGTATTTTTGCAGCGCAATGGCTGAAGATTTAAGAAGCAAGACGGCGAAAGGACTTGTGTGGGGGCTGCTCAACAACGGAACGATGCAGGTGCTCAACCTGCTGTTCGGCATCGTGCTCGGTCGGCTGCTCTCGCCGGAAGAATATGGAGTCGTTGGAGTTCTTGCCATATTCACAGCACTTGCCGGCGACCTTCAGAGTGCCGGATTCTCACAGGCGTTAGTGAACATCAAAGAGCCTAAGGACAACGATTATAACGCCGTGTTCTGGTTTAACGTCCTGACGAGCATCATGCTCTACGCCATACTTTTTCTTTGCGCACCACTCATAGCGCAGTTCTTCCACGACCCGCGGCTTGTTGACGTGTCGCGCCTTGTGTTCCTTTCGTTCTTCATATCCTCATTAGGAATAGCCCATAGCGCATATCTGTGGAAAAACCTCATGGTTAAGGAGAACACCATTGCCGGGTTCGTGTCGCTGGTATGCTCAGGAGCGGTCGGTGTCACGCTCGCAGTGCTCGGATACAGCTACTGGAGCCTTGCCTGGCAGCAGATAGTGTATATCTCGGTGCTGAACATCATGCGACTGAGATACAGTCGCTGGCGGCCTTCGCTGACGCTCGACTTCGCCCCGATAAGACAGATGTTCCCGTTTGCCGTAAAACTGCTGGTAACAAAACTGCTTACCACACTGAGCCAGAACATACTGACGGTCATTATCGGCGAAAGATTCTCAAAATCGGCCGTGGGAAACTTCACTCAGGCAAACAAGTGGAACACGATGGGGCACAACACCATCAGCGGAGCAGTGCAGCAAGTGGCACAGCCGGTGCTGGCATCTGTCAGCGACGACGATGACCGCGAACGCCGGGTGTTCAGCAAGATGCTTCGATTCATGTCGTTCATATCATTCCCGGCATTACTGGGACTGGCGCTGGTGGGACGTGAGCTTATTCTTGCCACAGTTGGCGAGAAATGGCTCGACAGCGTGCAGCTTCTACAGATACTCTGTATCGGAGGCGCATTCATGCCAATCTACAATGTATATCAGAACCTGATGCTCAGCCGTGGGCGCAGCGACATATACATGTGGTGTAATAGCGCGCTGCTGCTATTGCAGATTGCCGTAGTCGTGGCGTGCGTCGGCAGGGGCATTGTAGCAATGGTTGCAGCCTACACATTATTAAACATACTGTTTGTCGCGGTATGGCAGTGGTTTGCCAAGAGAATTTGTGGAATAGACTGGCATCAGTCGGCTCGCGACGTAACGCCTTTCCTCGCTGTAGCCGTCACGGTGATGTGGGCAACCTGGTTTGCAACCCGAGGCATAACGAATGTCTATGTTCTGCTGATAGTGAAAACAGCACTTGCCGGCACGCTCTACCTAGCATCGATGAAGATTCTCAATGCAAAGATTCTCGATGAATGCCTGCAATTTCTCAGAAAGAAAAAACAATGAATATGATGAAACACCATTCGGAAAATGACATAGCTGTCATCATGCTGTTCTTCAACCGTCCGGCAATATTTCGCCGCACGTTTGAGGCAGTGAAGAAGAGCCGCCCCTCGCATCTCTTCCTCTTTCAGGACGGAGCACGCAACGACGGCGACCTGGAACGCATGGAGCAGTGCCGGAGGATAGTAGCCGACGAGCAGATTGACTGGGAGTGCGACGTGCAGCGCTACTACAGCGAGAAAAACCTCGGGGTGTGGGAAGCCAACTGGCAGGCGCAGCAGTGGGGATTCTCACTCTTCGACAAATGCGTGTATCTGGAAGACGACTCCATGCCCTCGCCGTCGTTCATTCCCTTCTGCAAGGAGATGCTCGACCGCTATGAGCACGACCCGCGAGTGATGATGGTGGCAGGCTACAATCACGAGGGCATCACCGAAGGGGTGCCTCACGACTATCTCTTCACCAGCGTATTCACCGTTTGGGGATGGGCTTCGTGGAGCAAGGTAGTGCTGAAGCTTGATGCAGAGCTGAAGGTGGTTGACGACCCTTTCAACATGCGGCAGATAGAGGAGATAGTGAGAGCGAGGGGCGACCGCAGCGACCTGCTGAAGGCGATGAAGGCACATCACGACAACAGAACCAAAGACTACGAAGCAGCACTATGGTCGCACATCCTGCTGAACAACGGTCTCTCTATCGTTCCCACGCGCAACCTCATCCGTAACGAAGGCTCGGATGCCGATGCAGCTCATTACCAGCAGGAGATGCAGACGCTGCCCCGTCGCATGAGACAGATGCTTCAGATGCCAAGCTACGAACTGAAATGGCCGTTGCGACATCCGGAATACATGGTTGAGAACATTGAATACAAAGAGCGTGTGTTCCGAATCATGGCATGGGGACATCCGTGGATAAAGGTCGGACGGAGTTTCGAAGAGCTGTTCCTAAACCTGCGCTACGGCAATTTCAAAGCCATTGCCACAGCTGTATGCAAGAGAATAAACAAGCTTGCAGGACGTTCCGACTACATGTAGCCGCCAGAGGCGCTATCAATGCGACATGAGATAGAGCCGCTTGCGCACAAGATAGAGCAGCCGGAGCCACTTGCCCCGTAGCGTATTGCCCCGCAGCAGCTCGCACATGTAGCGACGCTCCATCATGCCTATCTGCAGCGGCTGACGATAGTTGCCTGCTGCATCGTGAAGCATAAAGAAGTCGCAAGTGTATTGGCAAGCCTTGCTGAACGACTGGAAATGCGCCTGCGACATGCTGCCCTGATGGAATGTCCCCACCCTATCCACGCGATAGCGATAGACCACGGTCTGTGTCGTAGCCATGCGCTTTGCCGCAAAGACAATGCACGGTATGATGGCAAGATCCTCCGCCATGTTGACACCCTCAGTCCAGGATATACCGTAATCGGCGAACAACGAACGCCGTAACAGCCGTCCCCACAGCACGTGTGTCACGGTGTTGTGAACCAGCAGCCGTCTCAATATCCATTCCCTTGTGCCGGCAGTGGCAGGACACGGGGTGCTTTCTTTCCCGAAATTTGTGGTAACATAGCTGCCCGACACGATGTCGGCATTGGTGGCTGTCTGTTTCTCCACCATTGCTTTCACGCTGTCTGACGGAACGGAGTCGTCGCTATCCACTATGGTCACAAACTCGCCCGTGGCATTCTCAAGAGCGGTCTGACGTGCAGCACCGAGACCACGGTTGCGGTCGTGGCGCAATATCCTTACCTGATGCTGCCGCTGAGGGTATCTGCTCACCACCTGCCGAAGAATCTCAATGCTGCGGTCGGGCGTGCAGTCGTCAACAAACACATATTCTATATTGTCGTAGGTCTGCTCCATTAGCGACACGGCACACTCTGCGATGTATTTCTCCACACCATAGACGGGTGTCAGTATAGAAACTTTATAGCTCATAGTTGGTCTTTACAAGGTTTTCGATACTCCGGGGCACCATTCCGCTGATACTCTCGCCCTTCTTTATACGCTCTCTTATCTCAGTGCTCGAGATGTCGAGAAGCGAGGCATTGAGAATGCTGACATTCGCAGGCAGTTGCCCGTCAAGAGTCTCATAGCCCCTACGCGGATAAACCATTATCTTCGTGCTCCGTAGAATGTCGTTGGCATGATACCACCGGGGAAAGAGTTTCCAGTTGTCGCCTCCGATGAGAAGCACGAACTCATATCCGGGAAAATCCCTGCGCAGGGCTTGCAGCGTTAGCCATGTGTAGCTGGGCTTGGGCAGATGCAGTTCATAGTCGCAGGCTTTTATTTGCGGCTCATGCTTCAGGGCTTCAGCTACCATACGAAACCGCTTCCAGTCGTCGAGCAGTTCCATGTTCCTTTTCAGCGGATTCTGCGGCGACACCATCAGCCACACCTCGTCGAGTCCCACCTGCACGAGCATCTGGCGTGCCAGCGAGACATGGCCGTTGTGGATGGGGTTGAACGAGCCTCCGAAAAGACCGATGAGCCTGCCCCTGCCACTCCGAAGGAGGGGTGATGACTCAACGTTATTCATTTCTGAGGAAATTGCCTGTCAGCATTAGAGTCTGCTGCTTAGCCTGTTCAAGGTCGTCGTTGACCACGACTTGGTCGAACCGCGTAGCAAAGGTCATCTCATATTCTGCCTTGGCAAGGCGCTGCTCTATGGCTTCGGGAGTGTCGGTGCCGCGGCCTTCGAGCCGACGGCGCAGCTCGGCTACCGACGGCGGCTGGATGAAGATGCTCAAGGCGCGGTCGCCGTAGTATTCCTTTATATTAATGCCGCCCTTTACGTCCACGTCGAACACCACGTTCTGACCTGCCGACAGCTGCTTCTCCACCTGTTGTTTCAACGTGCCGTAGAATCGGTTCTCATAAACCTCTTCATACTCCAGAAACTCATTGTTCTCAATCTTACGCCTGAACTCCTCTGGACTCAGGAAGAAATACTCCACGCCGTTCTGCTCTGTTCCCCTCGGTGCTCTGCTTGTACATGAGATAGAGAACGCCATCCTCAGTTCCGGATGCTCCGCCATCAACCAGTTAACAATGGTTGATTTGCCTGAACCGGAAGGTGCAGAAAAAATAATCAGTTTCCCAGTCATAAATCCGTTTTTATCCGATTAATCCGTTGTTTATAAAGCGTTCAGCACTTGCTCTTTTATCTGTTCCAGTTCGTCTTTCATCATCACCACGATGTTCTGCATCTCTGCCTGGTTCGACTTCGAGCCGGTGGTGTTGATTTCGCGTCCCATCTCCTGGGCTATGAATCCGAGCTTCTTGCCCTGTCCGTGTCCGTCGCGCATGGTTTCGCGGAAGTAGTTCAGATGGTTGGCCAGCCGCTGCTTCTCCTCGCTGATGTCGAGTTTCTCGATGTAGTATATCAGTTCCTGTTCCAGCCGGTTCTTGTCATACTCCACGTCGGGTATCTGTTTCAGTCCGTCGGTGATACGCTGACGTATCTTCTCCACGCGGCTTTTCTCGTATGGTTCGATGTCGTGCATCAGACGCTCAATATTGTCAATCTTCTCGTTGAACTTCTTCTCCAGGGCGGCACCCTCCTGAATACGAAAGTCCACGATGTTCTTCAGTGCCGTTTCAATGCATCCTTTCACCACCGCCCATTCCTCGTCTTCAAGTTTCTCCACCTCGGTTTTTGTAAGCACGTCGGGCATACGCATCAGTGTAGGCAGTATTGAGTCGTCGTCGATCTCGAAGCCTATGCGCTTCTGCAGCTCTACAATCTGACGATAGTAGTTTTCCACGAGTGCGCCGTTGATGGGCGTAGGGTCGATTCCCTCGTCTTTCTCTATCCACACCGCAAAATCCACCTTGCCGCGCTCCAGGGCTGCCGTAATCATCTGGCGCATCTCCATTTCCTTCTCCCTATAGAGAGGGGCGATACGCGTAGAGAGGTCAAGAGCCTTCGAGTTGAGACTCTTGACCTCTACGTTGATTTTCTTGTTCTTGTAGGCTACGGCAGCCTTGCCGTAGCCCGTCATTGACTGTATCATAATTCGTTCTTGATTGTTTCTGGCTGCAAAGGTAGCATAAAAAGCTCAGAAAACAAAACAAAACAACGATTTTCCGGGATTTATCTATTCCCGACCCTCTTGGTATAATCTGA
>CAMOEW010000071.1 GCA_946612625.1 uncultured Prevotella sp. | reverse complement strand
CGTTGCCCTGCTCGTCCCAGATCTTCTTGCCGATGAACTTCTCCTGCCACTCCTGCGAGTCTTTGATTTCGGCTCCAAGACCGGCAGTTTCACTCTCGTGGTTAAAGTAAGCACCAAAAACCTTGCCTTCACAATCAATGGCAAGATAGCCGCTGATGCCGCCCCAGAGACCCATACCCTTCAGACTGACCACAACAACATCCTTGCCATCAATCTGGCACTCATACAGCTTCTGACCGTTCTCATCGTCGGTCTTTTCGGCTTTTACCACTTCTGCATACTTAGCCTCAGCCTCAGCGCCATCCAGATTGCGGATGTTGAGCGAGTAGAGAATCTGTTTCTTCACGTCAAGAGCCACGTTGGCGTCCTGCATAGGCTTTAATGCCTGATAGACGAAGGCAAGCAGAAAAGCCACAATGACTACAAGTATCGCACTATATATAATAATGTACGCGTTGGAGTTTGTATTTAGTTTCATAGCGAACCTCCTCTCTTTAATCGTTTCGAAATGTTTCTTTCTACAACGAAGTGGTCAATAGTCGGTGCAAACATGTTGCCAAAGAAGATAGCGAGCATCATTCCCTCTGGATAACCGGCGTTGAGCACGCGAATAATTACAGCCATCGCACCAATCAAGAATCCGTAGATATACTGGCCAGTCTGTGTGCGGCATGAGGTAACAGGGTCTGTTGCCATAAACACAGCTCCGAAAGCAAATCCACCCATCACGAAATGATGCCACCAGGTCATACCCTGTCCCGTCTGCTCGAATATGACTGCCATCAGTGCACCGCCCACGAAAACGCTCAGCATTGTGCGCCACGAAGCTATGCCCGTGAAGAGCAGTATGCAGGCACCGAGTGCAATTGCAACGACCGAGGTCTCACCGATAGAACCAGGTATGAAACCGCAGATCATATCGCAGATAGAAGCTGTGGGATTGATGCCTTGTCCTATCTGTCCGAGCGGCGTTGCTGCCGTGAAAGCATCAGGCAAGTTGTTGCCCAGTCCAAATATTGAACTCTGAGCCACCCATACCTTGTCGCCCGTCATCACTCCAGGATATGAGAAGAAGAGGAACATGCGCGCACAAATAGCAGGATTGAAAATGTTCATACCCGTGCCTCCGAATATTTCTTTGCAGAATATTACGCTGAATGCACATGCGATGGCTAGCATCCACAACGGACAACCGATGGGTATAATCAGCGGGATGAGGATACCGCTGACGAGATAGCCCTCCTGAATTTCTTCACCTTTCCACTGAGCCCATGCAAACTCGATGCCTAGACCGACGATGTAGCTCACAAGAATCTTTGGCAGCACAGCGAGGAAACCGTAGCAGAACACTTCCAAGAATGAAGCTTGTGCGAGAGTGCCTGCGGCAAGATAGTTCTGGTAGCCGATGTTGTACATGCCGAAGAGCATTGCCGGCATTAGTGCAATGACCACCATACTCATAATACGCTTCGAGTCGATAGCGTCGTGAATGTTCACGCCGGCTTTACGCGTCGTGTTGGGCACGTAAAGGAAGGTCTCGAAGCCATCGAAGAGGCTGTGGAAAGCGTGCAGCTTTCCATCCTTTTCGAAGTTTGGCTTTATCTTATTGAGATAATTTCTTAAAAAACTCATAATCAACTATTTTCTTTACGTAACATATTCAAACCGTCACGAACGATTTTCTGAAGTTCGAGCTTCGACGAATCGACGAATTCTGCCAAAGCGAAATCTTCAGGCGACACCTCATATATTCCAAGCTGTTCCATCTTGTCAATGTCGCCTGCGATGATTGCTTTGATGAGGTACTCACCGTAGATATCCATCGGCAGCACCCTGTCGTACTCACCTGACATGATGATATGGCGCTCGCCTCCTTTGACGCGGGCATCTAAAGCATATTCCTTCTTGCCGAAAAGCCAGGAGAAATAGCTGTGGTTGACACTGAACTGATTGAATCGTGGCATTATCCATCCTGCAAACTCATCGGCATCATTTCCCTCCGGTATTATTGTAATCTCCGAGCTGTGGGCACCAAGGAAACCTTCCTTTGTGGTAGGATGTCCTGTAAGCACATTGCCGTTGATGATGCGCACACTGTGGCTTTCGTCGTAACTGTTGCTTACCAGTGTTGAGAGCTCCTCGCCCACGAGCATGTCTGCATATGCAGGTTTCTTTACCTCACTTCCGCATAGTGCCACGGTTCGTCGGAGGTCGGTTTTCCCACTGTTAAACAGCCTGCCGATGAACAGCACCACAGTAGGGTCGCCGATAGTCCAAACCACTTCGCCCTTGTTGACTGGGTCGATGTTGTTCACTTGCACTCCCACGTTGCCGGCAGGACATTTTCCGTCGAATACCGTCACCTCAACATCTTTGTAATTCTCGAACGACGAGTGTTTTCCTACGCCGAGGTTAACTTTGGCAATCTTCGACAGTGCTGTGAGTCCTGTCTGGAAGTCTTTTTCCTGTCCCCTCACCTCAAACTCGAAATCTGCAGCGAGTGGTTTGTCACGGAGTGCCGATACGAATATTGCTTTTGGCTTTGCCTCCGGATTGGTTGAAATGGCGTACGGCAGCTGTTCGATATAGCCGAATATGCCTGCTTCGAGTAAGCTCTCTAAAACGCTGTCGCCATCCATTGTGCTTACATCCTTGCATCCAAAGTCTGCATACTCCTGTTGCTTGTCGGCTTCCAGTTCGACGGCAAGCACCTTGCGGCGCTCGCCTCTTACGATAGCTCTCACTGTTCCGCTGACAGGCGAAGCAAACCTTACCTCGGGATATTGCTTGTTTACGAACAAAGCATCCCCGGCTTTCACATGGTCACCTTCTCGAACTGATAGCTTGGGGATTACTCCGTTGAAGTCGTCAGGAATAAGCGCATATTTGCCTTTCGACTTCAGTTGGATTTTCTCCTCCGCAGCCTTTCCTTTAAGGTGAATGTTCAAGCCTTTGCGTAACTTTACTTGATTCATCTTTTGAAATTGTATTAAAATCCTATGTACTTTCTCTTTAATTTTGCAAAATTACATTTTTTTATGAAGATAGATGCTAAATATTCGGTTAAAATTGCAATAATAAGAACTTTTTGATGTAATTTTGTGGCAAATTTCCTGGGAAGGCAAAACAAATGCTATCCCTGTTTTACAGAATTGAGGATTTTAAGAAACATAGCACGTCTGTTATTGTGGACGATAATCATTGGCTATATTCTGTCGATGGTTGTTGTCCGTCTGCCCTATGTTCAGAATGTCATCGGCTCACGTGTGGCAGCCATTCTCAGCGATAAACTCGGTACCAAGGTTGTTATCGGCCGTGTCGATCTGGGATTTTTCAACCGTCTCATTCTCGATGATGTTATGATATACGACCAAGCCTGTAAAGAGATGCTTCGTGCGCGCCGGTTGTCGGTAAAGGTAGAACTGCCTCCTCTTGTTCAAGGTAGAATAGCCATATCGTCGGCTCAGGTGTTTGGCGCGAAGGCGTGCCTTTATCAGGTTTCGCCTGATATAGCTCCCAACTATCAGTTTGTCATCGACTCGTTAGCATCGAAGGATACCGTCGCCAGTAACCCACTTGACCTAAGGATAAATTCATTGATTATCCGGCAAAGCAGTGTGAGCTTCGACCGTTACGATGTTGCGCCTACTCCCGGACGCTTTAATCCGGCCCACGTAGGTGTAAGAGATATAAGCGCTCACATACTTTTGAAAGCTTTGCGCGACGACTCAGTCAATGTCGTAGTAAAGAAACTGATGCTCAAGGAGCAGTCTGGAATCGTTATCGACCGCATATCGCTTAAAGCAGAAGGCGGACTTCGCGGGCTGGACGTCAGCGACTTTCTTCTCAAGATGCCAGGCAGCAATGTCAGCATGAGCCGTGCATCCATGAGATATAGTGTTTCGCGTGGCAAGATTGTATCATCTACGATAAGATACGACGCGGTCATTGACAAATCCACCATAGCTGTTGACGATATTTCGCCATTTCTGCCCGATATTGGTGATATTTCAGGAAATACATATACGTTGGAAGCTGCTCTTAGCGGAACCGGCGATGACCACAATATTAACCGTATTTCGGTTTCCGGCATCATACCGAAGGCCGGTGTGGTTCGACTGACGACCCAGGCGAGATATTCTTCCGACAGGGGTCTCAGCGCTAAAGGAGGTGTTTACGGCGACATCGGTGCGTTCAACTTTGATGCGTTTATGTCTGCCGACAAGCATTTCAATGGCGAGTTTACTGCTCGAAACCTTAATGTTGGCAAACTGATAGGCGAGAAGTCGCTGGGCGAACTTTCGGCCAGCATAAATGCCGAAGGCAGCCTCGCCGAAGGCAAGGATAATGTGGCACTATCAGCAAAAGGCAAGATACATAAGTTGAGGTATAATGGTTATGACTACAGTAATATCGACCTTGACGGCAAATACGACGGCGGTGACTTTACCGGTAAGGTCGCCGTCGATGACGAGAATGCTAATATGGCTATACAGGGCTATGTGAAGCGAAACGGAGGTATTTACAATATTCTTTGCGATGCCAGTGTCAGACGTATAGTACCTTCGGCTCTGAAGCTCACTTCTAAATGGGGAAAAGCCTCGTTCAGCACAAACATTCATGCCGACATCACTGCTCGCAGCCTTAACGATTCACGTGGAATACTGAGCATCTCCGACTTTACGCTCTCTGGCGACGGTCGTGATTATCACATCGACAATTTTGACGTCACCACCGGTTATGAAGACAATGAACATTACGTCGTCTTGAGCAGCGATTTCGCGTCGATGCGACTGACTGGTGATTTCGACTATCAGACGCTTCCGCAGAGCTTCAATAACATAGTTGCAAGCAAACTACCCACTCTGCCTGGTTTGCTGAAAACACGTACCGCCACAAATAATAATTTCACGCTGAATGCGAGTCTTGTCAAGAGCGACTTTTTTGAGCGGATGTTTGGTGTTGACTTGCATTTTGGTAATCATGTCTCGCTGAGTGCCAAGGTCAATGATTCTGAAAAGACTATGGATGTTTGGTGTAATGCTCCCGATATTGAATATGCTGGTAATAGATTCCGCCATTCGCGTGTACACCTTGTCTCTGACCGTGAATTATTGAGATGCGAAGCGGCAGTAACTAATGTTGCCGACAACGGTCGCCAGCTTGAGCTGTCGCTGACGGCCGATGCTGCCGAAAATACCATCAACACGATGGTAAAGTGGGAGAACCGTGGTTCGCTGAGTATGAACGGCACTCTCAACATGACAGGTAAAGTGGTGGCCAGCGACAATGCTACTGCCGACATCTTTGTCGATGTCCTCCCCTCGGTGCTTACCG
Organism: uncultured Prevotella sp.; assembly: GCA_946612625.1. GTDB lineage: Bacteria > Bacteroidota > Bacteroidia > Bacteroidales > Bacteroidaceae > Prevotella. Next base: position 3,973 of record CAMOEW010000071.1, on the reverse strand, counting down.
TAGGAAATGCCAATTGGGAGGTGATGCCGTCAAAGATTCACTATACGAGAAAACGTGTTGATATCGACAATTTCCTTGTCAGGCATGAGGGGCAGCATGTGAGCATCAGCGGAACGGCATCTGCTGCCGTTGGCGATACGCTTACGGCAGAACTGAAAGATGTTGATGTGGCATATGTGCTCGATCTCGTGGGATTCGATGCAGTGTCGTTCAGCGGCAATGCCTCCGGTGTGGCACATGTGGTAGCACCGTTTGGGAATCTTGGGGCATGGGCCTCACTTAACGTCGGCGACTTTAAGTTCGAACATGGCCGGATGGGTGTTCTCACCGCGAATGCCAGATGGAACAGTGACGAAGGCCAGATAGACATCGACGCACTTGCAAACGACGGCCCGGGAGCACTTACGAAAATCCACGGCTACGTATCGCCTACACGAGAATACATCGACCTCGACATAATGGCAGCAGGCACTCGTCTTGATTTTATGCATTCGTTTACGAAGAGTTTCCTTGGCCGTATCGAGGGGAATGTAAATGGTTCTGTCAGGCTTGCCGGACCGTTGAGCACCATAAATCTCACCGGCGATGTCGTCGTAGATGGCGAAGCCGACGTAAAGCCGCTTAACACAACATACCGTCTGTTGCACGATTCTGTACACCTTGTCCCCGACGAGATAATGTTAAACAGAGTGCCTGTAGCTGATAAATATAATAATGTAGGACTGCTCAGCGGTGCTATACATCATAAGCATCTTACCCGGCTTACCTACGACCTCGGGGTCGAGGCCGACAACCTTTTGTCTTACGACTTCACAGACTTCGGCGACGATACCTTTTATGGTACGGTATTTGCCACCGGCAGTGTTGACATTCACGGCCGTAGCGGTGAAGTGGTAATCAATGCTGACATAACTCCGCAGAAGAATTCGGTGTTTGTCTATAATGCGTCGAATCCTGATGCCATAACGAAGCAGGAATTTATAGAGTGGAACGACGTTACATTCAAGAAACCTGCAGAATCAACAAGAAAGAATGACTTTCAGAGTCGTATGCACGACATACCTACTGACATACATCTAAACCTGTCGATTAACTGTACGCATGATGCCACGTTGAAGCTGCTCATGGACAGTCGTACCAGCGACTACATAACGCTGAACGGCAACGGCGTGTTGCGCGCCACATACTATAACAAAGGCTCGTTCAACTTGTTTGGTACATACGAGGTGGAGCAGGGGACGTATGGCATAACTATACAAGACTTGATTAGGAAGAACTTCCAGTTCAGCAGTGGAGGAACCATAGCCTTTGGCGGCGATCCGTACGAGGCCGTCCTCAACCTCCAGGCTGTACATTCCGTCAGCGGGGTGTCGCTCTCCGACCTGAATATCGGCAACAGCTTTTCATCGAATACCGTAAGGGTGAACTGCCTGATGAATATCTCAGGGCAGACGAAGTCGCCTCAAGTGGATTTCGACATTGACATGCCAACCGTGAGTAGCGATGAGAAGCAGATGGTACGCTCGGTAATCAACTCCCAAGATGAAATGAATCAGCAGGTGCTCTACCTGCTCGGAATCGGACGCTTTTATCCACTGGCTGCCAACAACGCAGGAAATCGTGAGAGTCAGCAGAACAGTACTTCGCTTGCAATGCAGAGTCTGTTGAGTGGAACCATATCCTCACAAATCAACAATGTGCTGTCGTCGGTGATTAAAAGCAATAACTGGAATTTCGGCGCAAATATTTCCACGGGCGATGAGGGATGGAACAATGCCGAATATGAGGGACTTCTCAGCGGACGTCTGCTCAATAACCGCCTGCTCATCAACGGGCAGTTCGGATACCGCGACCGCACTACGTCGGCCTCGCCGTCGTTCATTGGCGATTTCGATGTGCGCTATCTGCTCCATCCCAACGGAAATTTTGCAGTGAAAGTGTATAATCAAACCAATGACCGCTATTTCACAAAGTCGAGCCTGAATACCCAGGGAATAGGGCTCATAATGAAGAAAGACTTCTCTAACTTCAGCGACCTGTTTGGACGAAAGAAAAAAGCTGCTTCAATACTTAATTTTCGTTAAGTGCATAGAAATTCTCAATTCTCAATTCTCAATTCTCAATTAAAAGCATTACCTTTGCACAAAATGTAATAATTATAACTTCTAAAACAAGCAAAAGATTTATGAAACCGTTAAACAAACAATTCGCGCCAAAGAGCGTGATGCCGGAAAAGGTTATCCAGTTCGGAGAGGGAAATTTCCTCCGTGCTTTCGTTGATTGGATTATCTGGAATATGGATCAGAAGACAGACTTCAATGGTTCTGTAGTTGTCGTACAGCCTATCGATAAAGGTATGGCAGAGTGGCTCAACGGTCAGGACTGTCTGTATCATGTTAACCTGCAGGGTCGTGAGAACGGAAAGCCGGTGAACACGTTGGAGCGTATCGACGTTATCAGCCGCGCACTGAATCCATACACTCAGAACGCTGCCTTCATGGCTCTTGCCGATCAGCCCGAGATTCGCTTTGTAATCTCCAATACCACAGAGGCAGGCATTGCATTCGATCCCGCCTGCAAGCTTGAAGACGCTCCGGCATCTTCTTATCCCGGAAAGCTCGTTCAGCTGCTTTATCGTCGTTGGCAGACTTTCAACGGTGACCCGACGAAAGGCCTAATCATCTTCCCGTGCGAACTTATTTTCCTCAACGGCCACGTTCTGAAAGATTGTATCAACAAATATATTGAGCTGTGGAAACTGCCTGCAGACTTCAAGAAATGGTTTGATGAGTGCTGCGGAGTATATGCCACTCTCGTTGACCGCATCGTGCCTGGATTCCCACGCAAGGAGATTGCTGAGATTCAGGAGAAAATCTCTTATCGCGACAACCTCGTTGTTCAGGCAGAGACATTCCACCTCTGGGTTATCGAGGCTCCGAAAGAGATTGCCAAGGAATTCCCGGCAGATAAGGCCGGTCTGCACGTGCTGTTCGTACCATCAGAAGAGCCGTACCACAAGCGTAAGGTTACTCTGCTCAACGGCCCTCACACCGTGCTCTCACCAGTTGCTTTCCTCAGTGGCGTGAATATCGTTCGCGATGCATGCAACCATGAGGTTATCGGCAAGTATATCCACAAGGTACAGTTCGATGAGCTGATGCAGACCCTCGACCTCCCGATGGAAGAGTTGCAGAAATTTGCTGCCGACGTGCTTGAGCGCTTCGACAACCCGTATGTTGACCATCAGGTGACCAGCATCATGCTCAACTCGTTCCCGAAGTTCTGCGCTCGCGACCTGCCCGGTGTTAAGACGTATCTTGAGCGCAAGGGTGAACTGCCGAAGGGACTCGTGTTCGGTCTATCTGCAATCATCACCTACTATAAAGGTGGCAAGCGTGCCGACGGTGTAGAGATTGTTCCCAACGACGATCAGAAGATTATGGATTTGCTTAAGGAACTTTGGGCTACAGGAGATACTCAGAAAGTAGCAGAAGGAGTTCTTGGCGCAGAATTCATCTGGAGTGAAGACCTCAACAAGATCAAGGGTCTCACCGCTCTTGTTAAGCAGTACCTCGACCTCATTCAGGACAAGGGCATGCTCGACGCTGTGAAAACAATCCTGTAGTTTACAAATTATTTATTCTATATACAGTCGTGCCGTCGCAATCAGCGACGGCACGACTGTATATATGCATTTCGTCTGCTGCAATCTGCGACTCTACTGCAGGATTTAAACATTTCGCCTGTTGTAATCTGCAACAAGAGGTATGTATTGATACATTCCACCCGTAACAAACTGTATCAAATAGAATTCTTTCACTTTTTTAGAAAAAAAGTTTTAGAAATATTTGGTGGATTAAGAAAAATGCATTACCTTTGCACCGCGTTTGAGAGAAAGCGCTGCGGTAAGAACACCGGTAAGGAAGTTTGGGTGAGTGGCTGAAACCAGCAGTTTGCTAAACTGCCGTGCGGG
>CAMOEW010000070.1 GCA_946612625.1 uncultured Prevotella sp. | reverse complement strand
TGTAGTCATCGTCATTATGAGAAACAATTGTAATCTCTGTATTTTGAACTTTAATCTTTGCCATAGGATAGTCTCTAATATAAATTATGTGTGCAAAGGTAGTTCAAAATCATGAGACTAAAGAAGAATGTTTGAGAAAACTAATACCGATATGAACAACAACAACCATATCAGTGTTCATGCTATCAATAACTAACTGAAGTGCGAGAAGAAATGAGAAAGGGTAACAGTTACCACTTACAGTAACAGTTACCCTTTCTTATAGTTATCAAAAAATTCAAGTCGAAGAAACGCTTACTTCAGCTTGTTGTAAGCATACTTGGCTACGCTGCCAAGTTCCTCCTCGATGCGGATGAGCTGGTTGTACTTAGCCATACGGTCGGTGCGGCTCATCGAACCAGTCTTAATCTGACCTGAGTTTGTGGCAACAGCGATGTCGGCGATAGTAGCATCCTCAGTCTCACCGGAACGGTGGCTGGTAACGGTGGTGTAGCCGTGACGGTGAGCCATCTCGATAGCCTCGAGAGTCTCGGTGAGCGAACCAATCTGGTTAACCTTGATAAGGATAGAGTTGGCAGCACCCATCTTGATACCTTTCTCCAGGAACTTGGTGTTTGTTACGAAGAGGTCGTCGCCCACGAGCTGGCACTTGTTTCCAACCTTTGCGGTAAGCTTAACCCAGTTGTCCCAGTCGTTCTCGTCCAGACCGTCCTCGATGGAATCGATAGGATAAGTGTCGATAAGGTGCTCCAGGAATGCGATCTGCTCATCAGCAGTGAGCTTCTTGCCGTTAGGATCCTTCTTCTTGCCGTTCTTCAGCTGCTTATAATCGTAGAACCACTCTCCGTTCTCCTGTACGGCAAACTCGCTGGCAGCGCAGTCCATGGCAATCTTAACATCCTTGCCCGGCTCATAGCCTGCTGCCTTGATTGCGTCGCAGATAATCTGCAGAGCATCCTCGATACCGTCGAGAGCAGGAGCGAAACCACCCTCATCGCCGACAGCTGTAGAAAGGCCGCGAGCCTTGAGCAACTTGGCAAGGTTGTGGAATACCTCAGCACCCATGCGGATAGCCTCACGGATTGAAGGAGCGCTTACCGGACGGATCATGAACTCCTGGAAAGCGATAGGAGCATCAGAGTGAGCACCGCCGTTGATGATGTTCATCATAGGAACAGGCAGTGTATAGGTATTGCAACCGCCGATGTAACGATACAGAGGCAGCCCCAGAGCGTTGGCAGCAGCCTTGGCAGCAGCCAGCGAAACGCCGAGGATAGCATTGGCGCCGAGCTTCGACTTGGTTGGAGTGCCGTCGAGAGCCAGCATCTTGTAGTCAAGAGCACGCTGATCGAGCACGCAGTCGCCCTTCAGGGCAGGAGCAATAACATTGTTGACGTTGTCAACAGCCTTCAGAGTACCCTTGCCGAGATAGCGGTTCTTGTCGCCATCGCGAAGTTCCAGAGCCTCGTTCTCACCTGTTGATGCGCCTGATGGAACGGCAGCGCGTCCCATTACGCCATTCTCCAATACTACATCTACTTCAACGGTTGGATTTCCACGAGAATCCAGAATCTCTCTTGCGTGGATTTTTTCAATCTTCATAATCTTCAAAAAACTTTTAAAGTTGATAATACGATATGATTTTGACTGCAAAATTACCAAATATTTTCAGAAACAGTGAGCCTTTCTATTCAATTTTTGGCATTTTAGCATTAATTAATGTATGTTTTCCGGTAAAAGGGTGGTCAAACTCTATGCTTTCGGAATGTAGAGATAGCAATTTTCCGCGTTTACCATACAGTTCATCACCCATTATCGGAGAGTCGAGGCCAAGGACGTGAGCACAGTGTACCCTCAATTGATGCGTGCGGCCGGTGTGCGGATAAAGTGCTACAATAGGATGTCCGTCGTTGTCGGAGACTAACTCATAGTCGGTTATCGCTTCCTTGCCATTTTCATAATCAACCTTCTGTCGCGGACGCTCGTCCCTGTCGGCAGACAAAGGCAACGAGATACGTCCCTTGGCTGACAGCAAGGGGCGGCTGAGCACTGCTATGTAGCGCTTCCTGATCATCCGTTGTTCGAACAGCCTGCTAAAAGCCCTGAGTGATTCGGTGCCCTTGGCAAACATCAGCAAGCCCGACGTAGCCATGTCGAGCCGATGGATTGGCATCACATTGCCATACTTGTCTTTCATGACGTCGGTCATAGAAATGGTGTTCCCGCGTCCCGGAACCGACAGCACACCATGCGGCTTGTTGACCACTATCAGCCATTCGTCTTCATAGACAATCTCCGGTTCTGCTACATGATATTTCTCCAACGGGTTGTCGTCAACGTTAAGCCCGCGAAGCATGTGTGTGAGGATGGGATGGCACTTGCCCTGACACGCAGGATAGAAATGCTTATGGCGACGCAGTTCGTTGTTGGGTTCCATGCCCCACCAGAACTCTGCCATACACCGGGGTTTCATGTTGTTGGAATAAGCATATTGCAACAGCTTTGGAGCACAACAGTCGCCACTTCCGGCAGGTGGCAGCCTGTGCACGACGTCTGCAAATATGTCGATGAGATTTCTGCGTTCGCCATAGGCATTTAACATGCTGTATTGTGTGAACAGCCACCGCTGCAGCGCATCAGAACGCTGTCGGCGCTCTGTCTTCTTCTGTGCGACAGTATTGAGAAACTCTTTCAGCTGTTGCTCTTTTTGGGCGATTTCATCGGCAAATTTCAGCTTCATCCTGTGGAGAGTGGCTTTCATGAACTGACTCTCGCGAATAAGGTTTTGCGAACTTTGCGAACTTTGTGAACTTTGTGAACTGCGTATGTCGTCGCGTCGCTTCTTGGCTTCTGACATCTGCAGCCTGAAGGCAGAAATCTCCGTTCGTGCCTTCTCTTTCAGCACCTCTACGGCTTCGACGAGATTGTGGTATTCCTCCGATTGTTCCAGTGATTTTATTTCGTCGTTGAGCATCGATATCACCGCCTCTTCATGCTTGAAATAGCCTTCGGGCTGCTGAGCATCGAATACAGGAGGTACAAACCACGGCCAGTCGTTCCTTCCCTCGAGCAGTCCCGAATAGGCAGCCAGGAAACCAAGTTTTCCGTCTGGGTCGTTGACAACAAGAACTCCGAACATCTTTCCTTCGGTAAGTGTCATCGACGAAAGATGTCTGGCTACCTCCTCGGCGGCCTTGACGCAAAGCGGATGAGGTTCATAGCTGAAGGGGAAAGTGAACCTTTCGGGAGGCAGAATACTGCTATCTAAACGATGAAACGGCATAATTCGGCTGCAAAGATACGAATAAGTTGGCAAAAAAACAAATCTATTTGAGTTTTTTCGATCCGGTCTTTTCCTGTCGGCCGCCGCAGCAGCAGCAACTCTTCGGCCGGCACCCGAGGATGCCCCCTTCTGAGGCGCCTTATACTACCCCCCCCCTTCCCTTCGGGGGGGGTACGTATAGGGCACTCAAAGGGCAACCTCGCGGTGGGGTGACTCTCGGGACAGGGAAACAACGAAAAATATTCCATCGACGTGGAGCAATGACATTTCCGCCACCGGGGAATTCGCATCGCTCCTGACGACAGTATTTCCGCAACTCAGGAATTCGCATCGCTCCTGACGACGGCATTTCCGAAACTCAGGAATCCGCATCGCTCCTGACGACAGCATTTCCGCAACCGGGGAATCCGCGCCGCTCCTGACGACGGCATTTCCGCGAATACAATTGCGCCAAATTGCGCCAATTCGCGCCAAATCGCGCCAATTTGCGCCAATTCGCGCCAAATCGCGCCAATTTGCGCCAACGACGCCGCAGCGTTTCGTAACTTTGCACACAGGAAAGAAGAAATCTCGTTCTGAACACAATGTCCGGCCAATTAACAGGGCTTCAAAGAACGTTTTTTCTGATTTTCGCTTGAGTTTCAATTTTTTGTTGTAATTTTGCCGCGAAGAAATCAAGGATTAACAACTACGGATATGAAAAGAAAAACAATGCTGCTTAGTATGGCTTTAGTCTCGGTTATGAGCGCAACTGCCCAGAAAATCGACTTCAACAACACTACGAACTGGGCTGAAGACCGCCTGACAGAGACAGGATTCACTGCCTGGCCTGTGGGAACAGAGACGGGAGTAATATCCAAGACTGTGGATGGCGTCACCATAACCATTCAAAGAGCCGCCGACTCAGCCGGCGGCGCAGTAAAAGGCAACTGGTGGAAAGACGGCGTACAGCGCTACTCTAAGCTTATCGGCGACGGAATCGCCGTCTATGGCTATGAGAACGGCGAAACCCCACAGGTACAAGCAGGTGCCGTTGCCATTACCGTGAAGATAGAAGGGCTTTCCACAGGCAGCCACTCACTGATGGCATATCACAACAACACCGACGGGTATAATGCGCCGAAACTGAAAGTATCTGTTGACGGCATTGAGAAACAGTCGGAGGTGGTTCAGTCCAATCGTGCACAAAAGCCCTCCGACGCAGGAATGTCGTATATTGTCTTTCAGGCAACCGAAGGACAGGCTGTAACGGTGAGATACGAGACAGTGCCCGACCCTGCCTTTGACTACAAGCAGGGATACAACACCACCACCCTGTTCGTCAATTCGCTGGTGTTCGACCGTCCCAACCCTGTGACTACTGCTGCCGACCCCTACCCAGCCAATAACGACGAACATGCCAACGCCGACAACGGCACAATCACCCTTGCCTGGACTGCTGCCAGCTCGGCCGTCAAGCATCATGTCTTCCTCGGGAATGCAGCCGGCAACCTTGAGCCTATCGGCACCCCGACGGCAGCAGAGCATCAGGTGTCGGGACTTTCGGCCTTGAAGACCTATTACTGGCGTGTTGACGAAGAGGATGCTTCAGGAAACATCTATCAGGGCAACGAATGGAGCTTCCGTCCGCGACGCGACGCTTTTGCCGGTGCCGAGGGCTACGGCAGATATGCCATCGGCGGACGCGGAGGCAGCGTATATCATGTCACATCACTTGACGACGACGTGGATAATCCGCAGCCGGGAACGTTCCGCTACGGAATCACCAAGGTCAGCGGGCCGCGCACTATTGTCTTCGACGTTGCAGGAGTAATAACGCTCAAAGGGCGTCTGACATGTTCTGACAAGTATGTCACTATTGCCGGACAGACTGCCCCCGGCAATGGTATCATGCTCACTGGTGCTCCCTTCGGAATGGGAAGCGACGGTATCACACAATTTATCCGTGCACGTATCGGTGGCGGTGACGACTGGGACGGCGTCTCGCCCAACCCACGCACCAGCGACGGCATCGGAATGGCTGGCAACGACCACTCCATCATGGATCACTGCTCGGTAAGCTGGACTATCGACGAGGCTTTCTCGTCGCGCAATGCGAAAAACGTAACTCTGCAGAAGACACTCATCAGCGAGACACTCAATCAGGCAGGACACAAAAACTACGTTGAGGACAAGGGCGCGACAGTTCAGCACGGCTATGCTGCCACCATCGGCGGCGACTACGGCTCGTATCACCACAATCTGCTTGCCCACAACGAAGGACGCAACTGGAGCATGTCGGGAGGACTCGACGGAGGTGGGGCATACGCCGGACATCACGATATGTTCAACAATGTGGTCTATAACTGGGGCAACCGCGCAACCGACGGTGGCACACACGAAGGAAACTTCGTGAACAACTACTACAAGATGGGACCCGCCACGACAAAGAAGGTACTGCTTACTGCCGACCTGGAGGGAACCGGAACAGGAAGCCAGGCATACTACGTGAACGGAAACATTCGCGAAAACCTCGACGGCAGTCTTACGCACGATGCCCTCAACGAGACGTACGCCATCAATGCGAAGCAGACTTACGACTGGACAGTGTTCGTGGCTCAGCCATTCTTCGAGAGTCAGGCTGTGATTGAAAGTGCCGAGGCAGCACTGAAGAATGTGCTCAGCGACGTTGGCTGCAACATGCCGTTCATCGACAACCACGATGCGAGAATGATTTCAGAGACACTTAACGGCACCACCAGCACCATCGGCAGCCGCAGCGGAAAGAAAGGAATCATCGACAAGGAGAGCGACTCTGAGGGCTTTGCAGGACTTAATATTACGCAGGCAATCCGACCTGCCGGATATGACAGCGACCAGGATGGTATGCCCGACTGGTTTGAAGATGCTTGCGGACTCGACAAGAACGTGGCCAACAACAATGCCGAGACACTGCTTGCCAACCACACAGACCTGGAGCAGTTCCTCGAGTTTATGGCACATCCGCACTTCATCATCAAGAAAGGCGAAAGCGTGAGCATACCGCTGGCACAATACTTCGCCGGATACAAGAATGCAAATTACAGCATCGTAAGCTCTGATGACATCATCTCTGCAACTGTCACAGAAGGAAATGCAAGCGTAGCAGAAACATCGGCAGAAAAAGGGGTGGCAGCATTCGTTGTCAGTGCAAGCGAAGGCAACATCAGCCTGCAGCGCAAGTTCGTATGCTGCTTCGTAGATGAGCTGCCAGAAACGGAAACGTCGGGAATCAGCGACACTACACGTATAAAGAATAACAGAGAAGAAAAACCAATATACAACATCTCCGGCCAACGACTGCTTACGCCGCAAAAAGGCATAAACATCATTGGCGGAAAGAAGGTCGTCATAAAATAAATGCAGTGAATACAACCTCACCGGTACAGGCACTCACACAACAGCGTCTGCTGTTACAACTTGAGTATAACACAGAGAAAGAAGCCTTCCGCAGGCAGACAGAGGAAACAGGCATCGCCCGTCTTGTAAAGAGGGGCGATGCCTGGTGGCCTCTGAAGGTTGGCAGGAGTTACTTCAACTCTCTTAACCAGCTTGTGGTCGAGGTACACCGCACCACCGACACCGATGTTGAGCATAACTTCGAGTTTGGCAAAACCGTGATGTTTTTCGGCGAGAAACAGCTTTTTACCGCCACCGTCAACTATGTCGATGGCGACCGCATGGTTGTCAGCGTTGCCGACCCGCAGAAGGTGGCGACTCTTGAGAACACGGCTAATCCGGGGGTGATGCTCTCATTCGACGAGACTTCATATCGAGCAATGTTCGCCGCGCTCGATCGTGCAATAAAAGGCAAGGGACGGCTGGGCTATCTGCGCGACCTTTTCTACACCAAACAAAAGCCTGAAACCTTTTCATTCGCACCGATGAAGTTTCCATATCTCAATGCCGTGCAGGAAAAAGCCGTCAACGAAGTATTGAAAGCAAAGGATGTGGCTATAGTGCACGGCCCACCTGGAACGGGAAAGACCACGACACTCGTCGAGGCTATCCGCGAGACACTGATGCGCGAGAGCCAGGTGCTCGTATGCGCGCAAAGCAACATGGCAGTGGATTGGATCAGCGAGAAACTGGTAGATCGCGGCATCAACGTCTTACGGCTTGGAAACCCCACACGAGTGAACGACAAGATGCTGTCGTTCACTTACGAACGGCGCTTTGAAAATCATCCCGACTACCCACATCTGTGGGCAATAAGAAAGGCTATTCGCGAGATGCGAGGCAGCCGCAAGCGTGGCGACGAGAAATACCATCAGCGGCTTGAAACACTTAAAGGACGCGCCATAGAACTGGAACTCAAAATCAAGAACGACCTGTTCAGCGAGGCACGCGTAATTGCCTCGACACTGGTCGGTGCCGACAACCGGCTGCTTGATGGAATGAAATTCAGCACACTGTTCATCGACGAAGCAGCACAGGCACTGGAGGCAGCCTGCTGGATTCCCATGCGCAGAGTGTCACGCGTGGTTCTCGCCGGCGACCATTGCCAGTTGCCCCCAACAGTGAAAAGCGTTGCGGCGATGAAAGCAGGTCTGGGCAAGACGCTTATGGAACGTATTGTCGAGAACAAGCCAGAATGCGTCACTCTGCTGAGGGTGCAGTATCGTATGAACGACGAGATAATGCGCTTTTCTTCCGACTGGTTCTATCAAGGTAAGGTAGAGAGTGCGCCGGAAGTGAAATACCGCAGCATTCTCGACCTTGACATCCCGATGGAATGGGTGGTTTCGCCCGACGCGACACAAGCAGGGGAAGCCTTTGTAGGAGAAACATTCGGACGAGTGAATAAAGAGGAGGCTGAACTGACACTACAGACACTTGAGACATATATCCGGAGAATCGGCAAGGAACGATTTCTCGACGAGAGGCTCGATGTGGGTGTCATTTCCCCATACAGGGCACAAGTGCAGTATCTGAGGTCGAGGCTGAGACAAGAAGCATTCTTCAAGCCTTTCCGCAGATTTATAAGCGTGAACACCGTCGATGGTTTTCAAGGCCAGGAGCGCGACATCATTATAATATCGCTTGTACGCTCAAATGCCGAGGGGCAAATTGGTTTTCTGCGCGACCTGCGACGAATGAATGTTGCCATCACCCGTGCGCGTATGAAGCTGATAATTCTGGGCGACGCCAAGACCCTGACACGGCATCCGTTTTACCTGAGGCTTTGGCAATATGTTGAAAGTTTAAAGAAACTATAGAACCACTTTCCTGCCACCGACGATATACAACCCTTTTTTCGACACTCTGTCAACTCTTCGCCCGTCGGGAGTATATATGCTGTTGTCGCTGTTGACACGACGTGTCTTAACGTCGCGGATGGCATCCGCCTTGATATTGTGGTTTTTGAACGTAAAGCCCATCGTGCCGTCTGAATACGATGTTATGTCGCTGATCTCAATATGGGCAAGGTAGTTGCCGTCGCTGTCAGGATTGTAGAATCTTGCCGGGGTGTCTGACGTGTCACTAAACGACGTGTTGCTACCACCCCACAAGTCGGTGCTACTTGACCCAATGTTCTTTGTTCTGTTTTTCGCCAGATACAAGGTGCAGCGCTCGTGGCTGCCGTCGTTGTTCGGCGCGTTCGCCGCCCATGCGTTGTAGTCATAGTCGATGTGCATAATCATCATTCCGCTGCCTGCAGCATATCTGTCCCAGCCTTTTTTCCGGATGTTTGAGATAATGATATACTCGTCATTACATGCCGGGTTGTGGTAAATGTATGTGTCGCCATAGTCGCTTATCGACGCCATGCCGGTGACGGTCGTGTCGTTGTATAGTTCAACGGGCTTCTGCCAGCCACAGAAATAGCGTTCATGCGACGTATATGAAGGTGGTGTATAGCCGCCGTTGTTATACAGCCCGTAGCTCATCAGCGACCAGCTGTCGATTGTAGTGTAGGTGTTGCTTTTCTGAGTATTGTATAAGTCGGGCAGCCCCAGGCAGTGACTGAACTCATGGCACATCGTTCCTATACCGATGGTTGCTCCCGACGCGTTCAGCTCGCTGCCACAGGCGTAGGTGTCAATAAGGGTGTTGTCTATCTGCAGTTTCTTGCCATAGTCGCTTACGCTCAGCTCCCATTGGTGGGGCCAGATGGTGTTTGGCTTGGTATAGCTGTTGTCGGCTTCGCCATAGCCCGCATAGACCACATAAAGGTTCTCAATCTCGCCGTCGCCGTCCCAGTCGTAGAGAGAAAAGTCAACGCTGTCCTTTATCAGCATGCACGCCTCGGCAATCATCTCGCCTGCCCGCAGGTCGATGCCGTCATTGTCGTTAGCCCCGTAGTACTTCGTCTCATGCGACAAAGTTACCGGGCCCACGACATCGAAATGGAGATCAAGCAATCCATTGCTCTGGTCGTAGAAATAGTCGTGTATAGAACCGTTGAACCTGCCCGACAGGAAACCCTTCTCGTTTGTCATTCTGTTGAAGAACTCCCGGTCATTTGCCTCTTTAAAACTTACGTCGGTATAGTTGACGAGAATAATCAGTGCCTTATGGTTCCCAGTGTAGTCGGTCGGTTCGCCGAACACTTCCCTTCGCGATGACGCTTTTCTCAGCCTACCCAGACGTATGGAGTTTCTTTTGGCAATACTCTCTGCCTGTCTCCTTTCAAAGTCGTTCTTGTCTATCTCTCTCCACCCATTCACTTCGGTATCAGGCACATACAGCCTGCCATCGGCCGTTTGCCAGCAATGGCCATTTTCGTCGCCGATAAGTTCTGCTTCTGTCTTACTGCCGTCGGCAACAGTAATTGTTATCCATTGTCCTCGCTTTGCAGGCACAGCCAAAACCACTATAGCCGCAAAGAAGATTACCACTGTATAAATAAATCTTTTTACCATATTCTTATTTTAAGTGGCAAAGTTATGCAATTTATGTCAAACATCAAAAAATAATGTATTAAAAACTGAAAAATATCCCCAGTTTCTTTGGCGTTTTCATTTATTTGCCGT
>CAMOEW010000069.1 GCA_946612625.1 uncultured Prevotella sp. | reverse complement strand
GGCAATGGTCGTCAGCACACACGTCGAAGATAGTATGGTCTTCACGGTCGTACCAGCGTATCAGTTCGTCGTCTTTCTTTATGAACGAGAAGAATCCGTTAGGACGATTGCTCAGTTTACGGCGCTTGTCGATTTGAGCGAGAAGCCATGAGCGCGAGATGACGGCATGGGCTTTGAGCAGCTCTACAGCCGACGTGGCACGCATTTCGCTGGAAATGACGCTGGCAAGGTATTGCTCGACGGGCAGGACATTGATGGCGGTAATCTTGTCGGACTCTACCACAAGGCGCAACGTGCCGAGGAAAGTCTGAGTTTCGCGGCGTTCCCAGTGGAAACCAACACCGATGGTAACATCGTTTAACGAGAACGATGCACCGGCACATTGGGGAGTGAACGTCAGTTCGCGGTATTGGCTGCCGCACCAGAGGATGCCACCTTCGGAGAACTCAACGGTCTGACTGCCCTTGATAGTCTCGCCTTTGGCAATATAGGGGGCATTGAGCGAGAAACTTATCTTCGACGCGCTCACGATGCCTACGGTAACGTCGGGTTCGCGGCTGAACTGAGAGCCAGAGGCTGCCGACATTGATTCATAGACGGCCTGCTTGTCTTTCAGGATACTGACGACTGACTGCGTCTGGCTGGGTGTAATCGACACTTCACGATAGATGGCAAATGCTATCTCGGGTGTGAGACGTCGGAAATCGTCTTCGCGAGGAGTGATGATGAGCCCCGCCATATCCACAGCTCCAGGACTGATGATAAATTGCTTGTCACCATTGGCTGTATAGCAGTCGGGACGGTGCTTACGGCGAGGAAATACCACGCTCAGGAAGTCGTTATCGTGCCGCCAGCTGACGATGTTCATCATTGGCTCCTCAGCAGGAGAGCTTGTGGCTGTCTGGCAACTCTCAAGAGCATCATACAACATGCGGAACAGCTTCTCGTCGCCCGTCTGAGTGTGGCTCTTTATCAAAAAGGCTGCACAAGGATAATCGTGAACATACCAGATTCCGCTGCCATCCTCCCTAACAACTACTTCGTCAAGCCCACGGGCAAGACGCTGCCACGACTTCTGAAGAGGCAGGATGCCCGTAGTGCCTGCCTGAAGATGGGCATGGTCGGGAGCCGAGGCTCCGCAACGCGGACCATTGTAGAGCACGGTAAGTTCGGGATAATCGGTCAGCAGACGATGAATCTCGCCGTACATCGACTTAATCTGCTGAGGCTGGTGGCGCAAGGTTGGTATGGTGAAATGTATGGGCAGTATGGGAAACGGATTGACCAGCAACTCGTAGCGTCCGTCGATGGTGCGCTTCATCTGCTCGGCTGGACGGTTCTGCTCACAAAGGAAACAGGGACGCGAGGCTATCGACTGTCGGTCAATCTTGGCTCCCGTAGAACCTATGCGTGAAGGATTCCACTGCGCCTCGACGGTAAACGTATCGCCTGCGAGCTCTTTGGTCTGGACGTTCTGTAGGTCGCGGTAACGCTCTCGAACGGCATCCCACGTCTCAATCTGACGGATGAAAAAACGCTGAAGCTGAGAGTGGGGAAGCAAACTCTGCTTGCCTGCATTCAACTGCTGGCGAGCCTTGACTTCGAGCGTACGGAGACGGTCTTTATACAGATTATTGGCATTTATTTTGTCGATGGTCAGGGCAGCATCACTATTGCCTCCCCAGCGGCGGCACAGATAGAGCTCACTGTAGATGCGTCCGATGCGGTAGAGGCGTGAGAAAATAAGACCAAGAGCATAGTCCTCACCATAGCTCGTATTGGGAAACTGTATCTGGCGCAACAAAGGGGTGAAAAATGCTCGGGGAGCACCAAGACCGTTGATACGAAGGGCATTGTTGGGGCCGTTTTCTTCAGTCCACTCGCTATGGTCGATAAGCCCGGGAGGAAGGGTGTTCAGCTCGAAGTCGCACATACGGTAGGAACCTACCACCATCGCTGCCTTCTGCTTGTAGAACGCATCGACGATGGTCTGCAATGTTTTGGGCGACGAATACAGGTCGTCGCTGTCGAGCTGGACTGCAAAGCGACCGCAACGCTCGTCGTTGACAGCCATGTTCCAGCATCCGCCGATACCAAGGTCACTACGGTCGGGATTAATCACAATAAGTCTGGCATCGAGCGTCGAGAGACGCTCAAGAATCTCTGTCGTTCCATCGTCGGAATGATTGTCAACAACGATTACATTATATTTGAACGAAGCCTCCTGCGAGAGAGCACTCTTGACAGCGTCGGCAATGGTCTTGGCACGGTTGCGAACCGGAATGACCACAGTGGCCTCGACGGGGAAGTCCTGTTCGCCATAGTCGGGGTCAAGATACTGTGACGTGTTAATCTTGGCACCTATTTCGGCAAGATGGGCCGTCACTGCCTGCTCCATCTCAATCTGTACATCGCGATTACGGGGATTGACATAGTCGAACTGTTTCTCGCCGGATACGCGCAGATCGAGTTCTTCCTCTGTATATAAATACTCGTTGAGATGAACCACTGTACCCTCACGGCTGAGAAACAACCGCAGGTCGTAGAGACCGGCATACTGATAGTTGTGCTCGACGTCCTGAGTAGAATACTTGTGAAGCAGCGACGTGCGGATGAGCAGCAGAGAACCGAAGTCGAAATCGTCGCGGAGAGAGCCCACCTGATAGTCGATGACAGGATGAGCAACGCGCCGTCCGTGTTCTATCGAGTAGTGGTCGCTGTAGAGGAGCGAGGCATTTGAGTCGTCGGCTACGCGGAGCATACGTTCAAGTGCCGACATGCCGAGGGTAACAGGAGTGGCCTTAGTGAACAGCAGGACATAGTCGGCAGAAGCATCCCCGGCAATATCGAACACCGACTCACTGCTCATCACAGCTCCTTTAATAAGCCTTACATTCTGTACAGTCTTGCTCTCGTTAAGCTGAGAAACCAATGTTGATGTATCTATAATGTTGCTGCCTGATATGAAGCAGTCTATTTTTCCTCTCATATAGCTCGAAATTTTAGGCAAAGGTACTGCAAATAGTGATAAAATCCAAATTTTATTTGGTTTTTCTCTCGATTTAGAGTAACTTTGCAACCCGAAACAGTCGAGAAACATCGGAACCTTTTTATGGACACAGCAAAAAAAACACTACTTGGAATGACTCCCACGGAGCTGGAAACCGTCGCTACGGAGATGGGAATGCCTGCGTTCACATCTAAACAGATAACGCAGTGGCTGTACCGTAAACATGCAAGAGACATCGGGATGATGACGAACATCTCAAAACAAAACCGCGAAAGGCTGGCACAGGAATATAGCGTAGGGGCTGCAGAACCTCAAGACTGCCAGCAAAGCAAGGACGGAACAATTAAATATCTCTTCCCGGTGTCCGTAAAAGATAAATTTGTAGAAACAGTGTATATTCCTGACAGCGACAGGGCAACACTTTGCGTGTCATGTCAGGTGGGATGCAAGATGAACTGCGCATTCTGCCAGACTGGAAAACAAGGATTCGAAGGAAACATCACGGCTGCCGACATACTGAACCAGATAATCTCGCTGCCAGAATCCGAAAGTCTGACGAACATCGTGTTCATGGGGCAGGGAGAGCCGATGGACAACCTCGATGCGGTGCTGAGAGCTACAGAAGTGCTCACAGCCGATTGGGGATTTGCATGGAGCCCGAAACGAATAACGGTAAGTTCGGTAGGAATAAGAAATAAACTGAAAAGATTCCTCGACGAAAGCCTGTGCCACTTGGCTATTTCAATGCATTCCCCAATACACGAACAGCGCAGAATGCTGATGCCAGCAGAAGGGCAGATGACAATCGAGGAGATAGTAGAACTGCTGAAGGAATACGACTTCAGCCACCAGCGCAGATGCTCGTTCGAATACATCTGTTTTGCAGGCATGAACGACACCACACTTCATGCACGCGAAATAATCAAACTACTGAAGGGACTGGAATGCAGGGTCAATCTGATAAGGTTCCATGCGATTCCAGGCGTAGAACTTCCAGGTTCCGACGAGAAACGGATGGAAGCAATGCGCGACTATCTTACAGCCCATGGAGTGTTCACCACCATACGTGCCAGCCGGGGGCAAGACATACTTGCAGCTTGCGGGCTGCTCTCGACGGCAAAAAAAAATGCACAAGCATGAAAACCAGCATAATGGCAGCTGCTGTCGTTGCACTGCTCACTACCTGCACAAACAAAACAGGTGGGAAAGAGAATGCCGCAGACGTGCCGCTGGCACTGCCATCGGACATGACGCTGAGGAAGCGAGCGGAAAAGTTCCGCTGGTATTCCGACCGTTGGAACGACAACAACCATCATATAGTGGTATATGCGTACACCGGCGACAGAGTAGATGCAGAAGAAGTTATAAGAAAGCGCGACTCGGTGATGCAACAGAACATCAAGGGTGAGAACGACTCGATGTACGTAAGAACAGTGAAACAAGGGCTGCAACAGCGTAAGATACTGGTAAATGGCGACAGTGTTACGGAAATCAGAGGTTCGTGGGAAATGACGAGCGACGCCATGGGCGGACCCTTCATCAGCCATGTAAGAAGAGATAAGGCTCACCGGATAATAATCGTTGCCGAAGGTTTCGTTTATGCACCGGGACACAATAAGGAAGCAATGCTACAAAGGATTGAGAACATATTAAGAACGTATAAGGCAAAATAGAAACAGAAAATGGAAGAAAAAATGATACGCGTGGCCATCACCCACGGAGATACCAACGGAATCGGATATGAAGTGATTCTGAAAACATTTGCTGAACCGGAAATACTCGAACTCTGCACTCCTATCATATACGGATCGCCAAAGGCTGCAGCATACCATAGCAAGGCACTCGGTATAGACTCTAACTTCAGCATTATCAGCAAAGCAGAGGACGCACAAAACGGCAGAGTGAATATGCTCACGACATTCGACGGCGACGTGAAGATTGAAATGGGACAACCATCGAAAGAAGCCGGAGAAGCCGCACTAAAGGCTCTCGACCGTGCAATGACCGACTACCGCAGCGGACTTTACGACGTGCTTGTAACTGCACCCATCAACAAAAACAACATCCACAGCGAGGCATTCAATTTTCCCGGTCATACTGAATACATTGAGACAAGCCTGGGCGACGGGAAGAAAGCCCTCATGATTCTGATGAACGATTCGCTCAGAGTGGCTCTCGTAACGACGCATCTGCCCATCAGAGACGTACCGAAGGCTATAACCAAAGAGGTTATTATTGAGAAAGCAACAATATTCCATGAAAGTCTGCGGCGAGACTTCAACATACAGAAACCGCGTATAGCAGTGCTATCGCTAAATCCGCACGCAGGCGACGGAGGTGTGCTCGGATCAGAGGAGCAGACAATTATCACGCCTGCCATCGAAGAGCTGGCCGACAAGGACATACAGGCATTCGGTCCGTATGCTACCGACGGATTCTTTGGTAGCGGAGCATACATAAGATTTGACGGAGTGCTCGCTATGTATCACGACCAGGGATTGGCTCCATTTAAAACCCTCGCTCTGGAAAACGGAGTGAATTACACCGCCGGACTGCCCATCGTGCGCACGTCGCCCGACCACGGAACTGCTTACGACATTGCCGGAAAGGGTGTTGCCGACGAACAGTCGTTCCGTCAGGCAATTTACACCGCCATCGATATATATAGAAACCGCATCAGATACGACGAACCTTTAGAAAACCCGTTGCCAAAGCTATACCACGAAAAACGCGACGACAGCGAGAAAGTAAGGTTTGCAGTACCAAGAGCTAAGGACATACCGAGGAAAAAGGAAGAGCCAAAAAGTTAATTTGTGCCAAAATTGCAGACGTTAGAAAAAAAATGTGTAATTTTGTCAGCTAAATGAACAAGGAAGAACTTCGCAATATAAAACAGCGCTATAATATCGTAGGAAACTGCGATGCGCTGAACCATGTGCTCGATGTCGCAATACAAGTGGCACCGACCGATCTCAGCGTGCTTATTGTGGGCGAAAGCGGAGTGGGAAAGGAAATCATTCCAAGGCTGATACACGACAACTCGCCACGGAGAAGAGAGAAATACTTCGCCATCAACTGCGGCTCAATTCCTGAAGGAACAATCGACTCGGAGCTCTTCGGACACGTCAAGGGCTCGTTCACGGGAGCCATCAACGACTCACCGGGATACTTCGGAGCAGCCAACAAGGGCACGCTCTTCCTCGACGAAGTCGGAGAACTGCCGCTTGCAACACAGACACGATTGCTCAGAGTGCTTGAAAAGGGAGAATACATACCCGTAGGAGCAACGGAGGTGAGAAAGACTGACGTGCGCATCGTTGCAGCCACAAACGTTAACATAAGGCAGGCAATCAGCAACGGGCGTTTCCGCGAAGACCTGTACTACCGACTGAACGGAGTTCCGCTTCAGATGCCGCCATTGCGAGACCGTGGTGAGGACATAGTGTTGCTGTTCAGACTCTTTGCCATGCAGATGGCCGAGAAATATCGTATGGAAAAAGTGGTGCTCAATGATGAGGCCAAGCAGATGCTTCTGAAATACAAATGGCCTGGCAACGTGAGACAGCTGAAGAATATCACTGAGCAAATCTCAATCTTGTCAACAGAACGGAACATTACGCCCGAAATTCTCTCAAAATTCATCCCACAAGATACAGAGAGCACACAACTCGCGACAATACATCGCGACAATGAGCACTCTTTTGAAAACGAAAGAGAAATACTCTACAAGATTCTGTTCGAACTCAGAGGTAACGTCAATGACATGAGGAGGGAAATGAGCCAGCTGAAAAAACAGCTCGACGACGTGCAGCACCACACCACAACCATTCCGGCTGCTCAGACAAGTCCGCTGCCTGCTCCCATACAGAGCGTGCCGGCAAATATCCCACCCATTACTACAAATCCGACGCCAATGAATATCACTGAGGATGCAGTGGCGGAGGAATATGTGGAACCGGAAAAAGAACCCGAAAGCCTGAACCTCGGGGAAATGGGACGGCAGATGCTAGAGAAAGCACTCGAACGTAATAATGGCAACAGAAAGAAAGCTGCACAGGAACTCGGAATCAGCGACCGTACACTATACAGAAGATTGAAGCAATATGGACTGGATCAAGATAAATAAGGCGATGCTCTTCTGCGTAGCGATGATGCTCACGGCATGTTCCGTAAGCTATAAGTTCAATGCGTCGAGCATCGACTACAGCAAGACCAAAACAATACAAATAAACGACTTCCCACTCCGCACGGCATACGTATGGGGTCCTATGGGACCGATGTTCAACAACCAGCTGAAAGACCAATATGCTAACCATACAAGACTGATACAGGTGAAACGTAACGGAGACCTGAAAGTGGAGGGTGAGATCACAAGATACGAACAGCGGAACAAGTCGGTATCGAGCGAAGGATATTCGGCACAGACGGAACTGTCGATGACTGTTAATGTGAGGTTCACCAACAATATCAACCACGAGGAAGACTTTGAACGGCAATTCACAGCACAGACGACATATGAGACCACACAGTCGCTAAACGACGTACAGGAAGAACTCGTCACGCAGATGATTAAGGATCTTTGCGACCAGATATTCAATGCAACAGTTGCCAACTGGTAAATATTTAGGAAACATGGATATAGTATCACTCATAAAACATCCCGAGACACTCGACAAAGACACGCTCTATGAGCTGAGATCAATGGTGGCACTATATCCTTACTTCCAAACAGCAAGACTACTGATGCTGCAAAATCTTTATCTGCTCCACGACCCGTCGTTCGACGAGGAGCTGCGCCGAGCCGCTATTTTCATCACTGACCGAAAAGTGATATTCTCACTCATCGAGGCAGCACACTACCAGATACCAAAACACAAGAGCCAGTCGGCAAAAGTAAGTGCCGACGGCGACCGCACCACGACACTCATCGACAACTTCCTTGAATCCATTCCAACAGAAGAGGAGGACGAAAGCAAAGCCAAGGTAAAGAGGAAACCGACACCGGCAGATGCCACCGTTGACTATGTGGCGTATCTGATGGAATGCGAAAACGAACAGCAGGAAAACGACAACTCTGACGACAAGCCTACGCTCAAAGGACAAGACCTAATAGACAATTTTCTCGAACAAGAAGGTAAAATAATTCTCCCAGAACTCCCGGAACTCCAACAAGAGGAAAAAACTGAGGAAAATGACGAAAATGAAGCCGACGAAGGCTTTTTCACCGAGACGTTAGCCCGTATTTACATAAAACAGGGTAATTATTTGAAGGCTTTACAAATTATTAAGCGTTTAAATTTGCAGCATCCAAAAAAAAATGCTTACTTTGCAGACCAAATTCGATTTTTAGAGAAATTAATTATAAATAGTAATAAAAAATAGAAAAAATGGGAATTTACATGTTATTGATCATCTTCATGGTGATCGCGTCATTACTGATGATTGGTATCGTACTCATCCAGGAATCCAAAGGCGGCGGTCTGGCTTCCAACTTCGCCTCGTATAACCAGATGGCAGGCGTACGCAAGACAACTGATTTCATCGAGAAAGCTACATGGACACTCGCTGCCGCAATGGTTGTAATCAGTGTCTTCTGCGCACATGTTGCTCCACAGGCCACCAGCACACAGTCGGTTATGGAGGGCATTGAGAATCCTGTTACCAACCCTAACAATACTCCGGGCTTTGGTGCAAGCCAGACAAAGCCTGCTGCCAACGCAGATGCAAAAGAAGCTGCACCGGCAGCACCGAAAGCTCCGGCACAGCCAGCAAAATAATTGTTCAATCCAAACCGCGAGTTGGTGGTAGCTCTGGCTGACAGAGAATACCACCAACTGCTTTCATATGACGACTTTGCAGCGTTAACTCTAATATTACTACATTTATGTATCAGAAGAAACTACTGACAATGGCAGCCACGTTGCTGACGGCCTTCACCGCGACGGCCGACAACCATACCATAAGCTCGCCCGACGGACGGCTTGCTGTGACAATTAGCGACAACGAGGGAATGGCCACCTACGCCGTCAAATACGACGGACAGACCATACTGCAACCCTCGCGCTTAGGCATAGTGACCGACTATGCCGATTTCACACACGGACTGACCATCACCCAGTCTGAACCCAGCAAGACCTATTATGAATATCGGATGCGCCAGACTAAGCAGTCGTATGCCAGCGTCGATGCCAATCGCACCACTCTGACGTTCAGTAACGCAAAGGGGCAGGAAATGGTAGTCAATATACATGTGAGTAACAACGACGTTGCATACCGCTACCGTCTGCTACGCCCCAAAACCGACAACCCCAAGTGCGCCGTCGTCAGCCGCGAGGTGTCGTCGTTCCGTCTGCCCGACGGTACCACCACCTTCCTCTGTCCGCAAATAGGACCGATGACCGGCTGGGAGCGCACGAAGCCAAGCTACGAGGAGGACTACAAGATAGACCAGCCGATGGCTCAGCAGTCGCAATTCGGCCAGGGTTATACGTTTCCCTGTCTGTTTAAAACTCCTGCCGCCTGGGTACTCATCAGCGAGACTGGCGTTGACGGTAGCTACGTGGGTAGTCATCTGAGCGACTTCCATTCACAGAACGGCTATACCATCGCGTTCCCTCAGCCAGGCGAGAACAACGGTGTCGGCACGGCCACGGCAGGCATTCCCCTACCCTACGCCACGCCTTGGCGCACCATCACCGTCGGCACTACATTAAAACCTATCGTAGAGACCTCTGTCAGCCACGACCTTGTCAAACCCAAATACCAACCCTCCTACCAGTACAAGCCCGGTCGCTACACATGGTCGTGGCTCGTATGGCAGGACGAAAGCATCAACTACAACGACCAAGTGCAGTTTGTTGACCTCGCCGCCAAGATGGGCTTCGAATACTGCCTCGTCGATAACTGGTGGGATCAGCGCATCGGTCGCGAGCGCATTGAGCAGCTGTCGGAGTACGCTCAGTCGAAGGGTGTCAGCCTAATGTTGTGGTACAACTCGAACGGCTACGAAAACGATGCTCCGCAGACGCCACGCGACTGTATGTCAACGGCCATTGCCCGCGACCGCGAGATGGCTTGGTTGCAGAAGATAGGCGTCAAGGGCATCAAGGTCGATTTCTTCGGCGGCGACAAGCAGCCGACGATGCAGCTCTACGAGGACATTCTCTTCGATGCCAACCGCTATGGTCTGCAGGTCATCTTCCACGGCTGTACTATCCCGCGCGGCTGGGAGGTGATGTATCCTAACTATGTGGCATCTGAGGCTGTGCTGGCATCTGAGAACGTCTTCTTCAGTGAAGGACATGCCAAGAGTCAGGCTTTCGAACTCTGTCTGCATCCCTTCATCCGTAACACTGTAGGAGCGATGGACTGGGGCGGAACCATCATGAACAAGTATTTGAGTCGTGACAACAAGAGCCGCCACCGCCGCTACACTACCGACATCTTCGAGATGGCCTCGGCCATCACCAACCAAACAGCCGTCCAGTGTATTGCCATGCAGCCCAACAACCTCGGTGAGCTACCGCAGTTTGAGCTCGACTTCCTGCGCCACGTCCCCACCACATGGAGCGACATCCGATTTATCGACGGCTATCCCGGACGATACGTCGTCATCGCTCGCAAACATGATAGAGACTGGTACGTAGCCGGGTTGAACGCTGAGCCGCAGCCCAAAACACTGACCATCACGATGCAGGAGTGGGCCGACAAGACCGTTGACTACTACGTTGACGACACGAAGAAGGGTCCGCAGCTCCGCCAGCTCAAGTTCAACAAGCACGGACAGGCCAAAATCACCATCCAGCCCAACGGCGGTGTGATACTGAAGTAGCCACTAACTGAAGTTCACGCGCACGACTTACGTCACTAAAACATTTTTCTGCGAAAAGACCACCAGAACCCGCCAAGCCTCTCCGCTCGACCTATGGTCGCTTGCCATAGCAA
>CAMOEW010000068.1 GCA_946612625.1 uncultured Prevotella sp. | reverse complement strand
TGATGCCAGCGATGCGGTGGATGGCCTTGGTGAAGTCGTACCACGAGATGACTCCCTCGTTAGAGAAGTGATAAACCCCCGGTACAATACCTTTGTTGATAGTAGTGAAAATTACCGATGCCAGATCGTGTGCGTATGTCGGCGTGCCTATTTGGTCGAAAATTACTCCCAGCTCCTGCTTCTCCTTTCCTAAGCGTATCATCGTTTTAACGAAGTTGTTGCCAAAGGTTGAGTAGAGCCATGCTGTTCGTATAATCATCGTTTTTCGGCAGAATTTTGATACACCGAGTTCTCCAGCAAGCTTGGTAGAGCCATATACGCTGTCGGGACACGGTGTGTCGGTCTCGACGTATGGGGTGTGCGACTTTCCGTTGAACACATAGTCGGTGGAAATCTGTATCATCCATCCGTCGCGTTTTTCTATGGCAGCGGCGAGATACGATGGTGCCACGGTATTGAGTGTCGTTGCAATCTCCTTGTTGTCCTCTGCCTTATCTACGGCCGTGTAGGCAGCGCAGTTCACAATGCCATCGATATTGTTCTCGGCTACATACTGTTCTACTGCAAGTTGGTTGGTGATGTCCAGCTCTGCCACGTCTGTATTAAAATAATTATGCTGTTGATTCTCTCGTTCCAGCACCTGCATTTCGTTTCCTAATTGGCCGTTGCAGCCGGTAATCAGTATATTCATAATTTTATAATTACATATTTATCATTTAATTGTCCTCAAACTTCAGCCCTTCTTCCTTGTCCTTCTTATAATAATCCGACAGCATACCGACGAGGGTGGTTATTTCCTTTACTGCATGTTGTGTGTTTGGCGTTATCTCTTTCTTCTGCAGACGGAGCATCATCACGCCGTAGAGCGAATTGAAGCAAGTCTCAATCTCGTTTTCTTCCTTGTTGGCACCACGGTTGCGTAGTTCTACGATGAACGGTAACACTTTGTAGTATTCTGCGTTGTAGAACGGAAACTTGGTGCTTGAGAGCAATTGCGAGTGCAGATCGGTTAAGGCTTGCATCGTTACGCGGTTAATCTGAAGATGTCCTTTTTCTCGGCAGCCTTCTTCGTTCATCATGCGTATGAGGTTACCAAACCAGTCGGTCTCATCCTCAAGTTGTTCATCGTCGTAGTCGAAACGGGCGATATATTCGCGTCTGATGCGTGTCAGAGAGCAACCGTAGGCACGTATTGTGTCTTCTATCTGCCACATATAGAGCAGGTATTCGGCAATATTCTTCTTTCTTAATTCTTGTGCAATAAACATATCTTCTCTTTGCTCCTAAAACCTGTAAATATTAGTCAGCGTTCCGAATAATATAATGATGGAACCCAGTATCACGAAGAATCCTATTATCTGGTTGATTAGTTTGATTCCGTTGTCGTCGAACTTCTCCCTCACCTTGTCGATAAGCCATGTCAATCCCCACCACCAGAGCATTGCCCCTGCAACGATGCTGAGAAATCCTACAAGCATTTCGAATGGATGGTCGGTAATAACAAACGCCATAGTTGCATAGAGTGTCATGAACAGGAATATTATCAGCGGATTGGAGAATGTCACCAGAAATGCTGTCATGCCATTATGGAATAGCGTTCCTTTGTTTTGGCCGGGCTTGCGTATGTTTTTCGTGGGGTCGCTACGATAGCTGTAGATACCGAAGACAAGGAGCATTATGCCACCGGCAAGCTGCAGGTAGAAACGGTTGCGGTCATTGTTGATGAAGTCCATTACGAAACTCATGCCGAATGCTGTCACGGCGGCATAGAAGATGTCGCTGCAGGCAGCGCCCAGACCTGTGGCGAACCCGTACCATCGTCCCTTGTTTAGTGTACGCTGCACGCAGAGCACACCAACGGGTCCCATCGGAGCTGACACGATTATTCCGATGAGCATACCCTTGAATACGAAATCCAGGATGTTAATAGGTAGATGAAATGCCATATCGACTGCAAAGGTAGTCATTTTTTTACTAATTATGCAATTTTTCTGTGCAAATCTTTGTCTATTCGCCTTTTTTGTTTACCTTTGTCAAACAAAAGATCAAGATTTAATTTATCGTTTATGGAAAATAAAGCTAATATGAAACCTTATGTTATAGGTTTAGATTTGGGCGGGACGAATTCTGTGTTTGGTATTGTTGATAGTCGTGGCGAGATAAAGGCTACCACTGCGATTAAGACTGCCGGGTTCGGTACTGCTGAGGCATATGTTGACGCTTGTGTAGAGGCTCTTGGCATTATCATCGAACAAGTGGGGGGCATTCAGACCATCAAGGCTATGGGTATAGGTGCTCCTAACGCCAATTACTATAAAGGCACGATAGAGTATGCCCCTAATCTGACATGGGCCCACAATGGTATTGTTCCTCTTGCCGACATGTTTAGCGAGAGGCTTGGAGGTATTCCAGTGGCTCTCACCAACGATGCTAATGCTGCTGCACTTGGCGAGATGGTTTATGGTGTTGCGCGTGGTATGAAGAACTTCATTGTCATTACTCTTGGTACTGGAGTAGGCAGTGGTATCGTGGTCAACGGACAGCTACTCTATGGCCACGACGGATTTGCCGGTGAGCTGGGACACGTCACCATGGTGAGGGGCACGGAAGGGCGTCTGTGCGGCTGCGGACGTAAAGGATGTCTTGAGGCATATTGCTCGGCCACTGGTGTTGCGCGCACGGCACGCGAACTACTTGCGACAACCACCGAGCCGTCGATACTGCGCGAGATGAATCCCGAGGATATCACCTCGCTCGATGTTTCCATTGCTGCAGGTAAGGGCGACAAGCTTGCCAACGAGATATATAAGTTCACTGGACGTATGCTTGGCGAAGCATGTGCAGACTTTGCTGCCTTCTCATCACCCGAGGCATTTATCTTCTTCGGTGGAATGGTTAAGGCGGGTGACCTTATCATGCATCCCATTGTCGAGAGCTACAACGAGCATGTGATGCCTATCTTCCGTGGAAAGGCACAGTTTCTCGTCAGTGGCCTCGACGGCGCATCGGCTGCCATTCTTGGAGCGTCGGCAGTAGGATGGGAGATTCAGTAAACCGGAAGTTGTAAAAATGCTGTCGCTCTTTGAGACAGCATTTTTCATTTTGGTTTATTCTGTATTTCTATGACGGACCGACCATTGCGTAGGAATGCTATTCTCTCGTCGAGGGTCATTCGGGCGTAGTAGCGCCATTCTGTGGCACCATTTTTATTTTGGTCGAGATAGTGCAAGTTGTGCATGTGGCAGTATGCCTCCATTTCGAAAGGGTTCAGGTGGTAGCCGGCGTTTGGATATTTATGTCGGGCGCGGCGGGCGTGAAGCCAGAATCGGAAATACATGGTATAGAATACTACCCATGAGTCGGCTGTTGACTGCGCCTGCCGCAAATGGATCATCTCGTGGTTCTTCAGCGCATCAAATTGTTTGTTGAGCGACCATGCGTCTTTCTTCGAGCTTGTCAGAATATGCCCGAAGAAGGTGACGGCGGCATATCCGTTGCGCAAAATGCCAGGAACGGCCTCTGCCGGCATATCTGCAATCTTGCTCGGCCGGCGTACACGCCATATTATGCGCATAAAAAACCATAGGTGTCGCAGTTTCATATTCGTAGTAAGTTATGGAACAAGCGAATTGATATAGTTCTCAATGTTCGCATATCCGTCACCGTCGGCATCGGTCATGGCATCAGAAGGATTGTAGGGATTGAGTCCGTGCTTGCGCTCCCAGACATCTGGTATTCCGTCCTTATCGTTATCTTTGGGATGTTTGCCACCTTTGAGTGAACCAATACCTCCTATGTCATTTTCATTGTCAATGAAGCCACCCTCTCTGCCCAGTGCTTTCAGCTGGCGAATCACCCTATTATCGTGTACATCGCGGTGCAGTGATGCTCCGCAGTGAGCTATTATAGTATAGTAGGCTGCTTCTGCGCTTTCAATTGTTACAGGACACTTTGGATGCATTGATGGCTCTGACATTGGAGTGGCTGTCTGGGGATATTCCGTTATTAGAATTCCGTTGAGCCTGCCGTCGCAGTTGGTGTCGGTGTAATTGCCTCTCATGTACAAGTGGTCGGTCTCAGTCCACATTTTCCAGTGATTGTCCTTTCCTGTCACGTGACTCGAAATGTAGTAGTTGCCAATGACATCTTGATAGTGGTTTCCGGCCGAATGCCCTCCTATAGATCCTGAGCCGTAGTTGAAAACAACGTTGTTTATTTGTTGTACGTAACATTTGAGTTTCGGGTTGCGACTCTTCTGTGAAGCCCATAAACAGTGTGTGATGGTCCAATTGCGTGTACCGTCGGTGAATGCTCCGAAACGCTGTGGGTCAATGCCTTCGGCAATGATGCAGTTCTGCCATGTAACGTCGCTGGCATTCTTGATGTGGCAGCAGTCCCACCGTCCCCATGAGATGCTGCAGTGGTCGATAATCAGGTTGCGTGCACTGTCGCACACGAGTGGACAGCTGCCTCGGCTCATCTTGATGCTTCCACGTATGCGGATGTATCGCATGATGACGTTTTCCGATTTTATCAGCAGCCGGTTGCCATAGATAGTGATGCCCTCGCCGGGAGCCGTTTGTCCTGCTATGGTAATGCTATCGCTTACTTTTATGGGGTCATGTCCAGAGAGATTGATGACACCGCCTACGTCGAAAACAACGATTCGGTTTGAACGACTCACTGCTTCTGCAAGTGAGCCTTCGCCTGAAGGGTTCAGGTTGGTGACGTGAACTACTGTTCCTCCACGCCCGCCGCTGGCGTAGGCTCCGAAACCCTCGGCTCCGGGAAATGCCAATTGCTGCGTGAAAGATGGAAGGGTAAGGATGGTCAGTATTGCTGTGAGCATACTGACGCATAGTGACCGTGGTGCTATTCCCAAACGTGATCTTTTGTGCATGTTATTTTTATAATCTGGTTTCCTACAGTGAGGCTGAAATCTCCACTTTCAAGATGCCATCTGCCGTCGGGACCGACGAATGCAAGATTTGTTGCCGGCAAAATGAACG
This sequence comes from uncultured Prevotella sp., assembly GCA_946612625.1. Taxonomy (GTDB): domain Bacteria; phylum Bacteroidota; class Bacteroidia; order Bacteroidales; family Bacteroidaceae; genus Prevotella. The sequence goes on along the minus strand of CAMOEW010000068.1, from coordinate 7,580 downwards.
AAACTGTTGTTGTCTCGCCAGGTTTGAGTTCCACTTTGTCGAATGCCCTTAGCCTGTGATTCTCGGGAACAATACTTGCCACCATGTCACGGCTGTAGAGTAGCACAGCTTCACTGCCCTTGCACGAACCTGTATTGGTTACGTCAACATATACCTTCAGAACATCGTCGGCAGAGAACTGTGTCTTTGTAACGCGCAGGTTGCTGTAAGCGAACGTTGTGTAGCTTTGCCCATAGCCGAAGGGCCACTGCACGTCAACCTTGGCATCATAATCATAGGCTCCATCCATGGTGCCCTGCTCCTCGCTGACTCGATAGTCGTAGTTGAAGAGAGCAGACTGATGCTTTGGATAAGTGTATGGCAAACGTGCTGAGAAATTCTCCTCGCCTGCAAGTAACTTGGCAAGAGCGTCGCCACCGTAATTTCCAGGCAACAGGATATTGACCACAGCCTTCGCCAGTGGCACAATGTCGCCAATCAGTCGGGGTCGCCCCTCGTTGAGTATAAGTACGATGGGTTTGCCCGTTTTACTCAGAGCCTTTACCAGGTTTTTCTGATTGGCTGAGAGTGAAAGGTCGTCAAGATTGCCTGGAGTCTCGGTATATGAGTTTTCACCGATACATGCAATGATGACATCCACATTGGCAGCAGCTTTGACTGCTGACTCTATATCGGGATCGTTCTCCTCGAAATACTTGCCTTCGGCAACGTAGGTAACACCTTGACAGAGTGTAACGTTCTCTTGACCGAACTCTTTGGCTATTGCTTCATATATGGTGTTGTATTGTGAGGCATAGCGGTCGGTAAGATGTCCTTGCCATGTATAGCTCCAACCGCCGTTCAGACATCGCATCTGGTTGGCATTGGGACCGGTCACGAGAATACGCATTCCTTTTCTCAGAGGTAGCACTCCGTCTTCATTCTTGAGTAGAATCTCACTTTCAACGGCAGCCTTGAGTGCTGTTGCCGCAAACTGTGCAGACCCGAAGTTCCTGTATCGCTTGTCGTCGCCCGTGTCTGGACGGTCGAACAGTCCTAAGCGGAATTTCAGTCGCAGGATACGCCGCACGGCATCGTCGATGCGGGTCATTGATATACGGCCTTCCTGCACCAGCTCCTTCAGCAGCGTACAGAAGTTGGTGTCGTATGGGTCCATCGACATGTCAACGCCGGCATTGATGGCTATGCGGATGGCATCTTTTTTGTCGCGTGCTACGTGCTCGCGCTGGAAGAGATTGTTAATGTCTGCCCAGTCGGTGACAACCATGCCGTCCCATTTCAGGCCTTCTTTGAGCCATTCGGTTATGAACTTGTGGCTAGAGTGTACTGGTATACCGTTGACACTTCCTGAGTTGATCATGATAGACAGAGCACCAGCTTCGACCATTGCCTTGTATGGTGCAAAGCACTTTTCGCGCAGCTCATATTCTGGAATGTAAGCCGGTGTGCGATCTTTGCCAGTACGTGGTGAGCCGTAGCCAAGATAATGCTTCATGCAGGCTGCGATGTGGTATGCGTCTATATGGTTAGGGTCAGAACCTTGGAAACCTTGCACGGTGGCCGAGCCCATCACGGCATTCACCAGCGCATCCTCGCCATAATTCTCCCATACGCGAGGCCACCGTGGGTCTCTTGATAAATCGACGGTGGGCGAAAAAGTCCATGGGCAGTCGGATGCACGTGTCTCGTATGCTGTGATACGGCCAGCTTCCTCGGAAAGTCGAGGATTGAACGAGGCTCCCATATTGATGTTTTGGGGAAACAGCGTTCCACCCAACGTATATGTACCACCATGGTTTTGGTCGAGACCATAGATACATGGTATGCCGGTCGCCTTCAACGATAATTCTTGTATCTCGCCAATCACTTCGCGCCAGCGCGTGGGCGAGAGGGCCACAGGTCCGGGAGCATTTAATACCGAGCCGATCTTGTATGTAGTGATAGCCTTGTGGAGTTTGTCGCGGTCTAACATGAAATTGTCGCCTGCTCCTTTGCCAAGCACGTCGATTGTGAGCTGGAGCATCTGCCCTACTTTCTCGTCGAGAGTCATGCGGCTGAGTGTATTTTCAATGCGGCTTTCTATGGTTGGATCGCTCCTTGTTCCTGTGTTCTGTTGTGAATAAGCATTGGACATGCAGAAAAGCGCAGCCAATGTAAGGATATAAATCGATTTGTTCATTTTCGTTTTTGTGCAAAGATACGAAATAATGCTGAAACTTCATCATGTTTTTGGAAGATTAACATACCAATTTTTTACTCAGAATATATGTACTGTCAAAAATAACTGAATTAAGAAAATTTATGCCGTTATATTTTCGTTGTTCGGAATTTTACCATATTTTTGCAAGATAATAATATAAAAATGGGCAGAAATATATAATAAAAACAATGGACGAGAAAGAGAGAATACTGAAACTGCGTGAGGAACTACATAGCCATAACTACCGTTACTATGTGTTGAATCAACCTGTTATTAGTGACCAGGAGTTCGACATGATGATGCATGAGCTTCAGGATTTGGAAACGCGCCATCCTGAACTTGCCGATGATAGTTCGCCCACTCAGCGAGTGGGCAGCGACTTGAATAAGGAGTTCGTGCAGGTAGCGCATAAGTATCCCATGCTTTCGCTTGCCAACACGTACAATGAACAGGACGTGGCATCTTGGTATGAAAGTGTGGAGAAAGCGCTCGGCGGAGAGCCGTTCGAGGTGTGCTGCGAAATGAAATACGACGGATTGTCGATTAGTCTTACATATGTTGATGGCCGTCTGACACAGGCAGTGACACGAGGTGATGGCGTGGTTGGAGATGTGGTGACAGACAATGTGAAGACCATACGAAGCATTCCGCTTGTTCTGAATGGCAATTCTGTTGACCTATTCTCTCCGTCATTCCCACACGAGTTTGAGATTCGTGGTGAGATACTCATGCCTTGGAAGGTGTTTGAACGCCTCAATCAGGAGCGCGCGGAAGCTGGCGAGCCTCTGTTTGCTAACCCTCGCAATGCTGCCAGTGGGACTTTGAAGAGCCAATCGTCGGCACTCGTTGCAAGCCGTCAGCTTGATGCATATCTGTATTATCTTCTTGGCGACGACATTCCAAGCGACGGCCACTACGAGAATCTTGAGGCTGCACGTCAGTGGGGATTTAAGATTAGCGAGGGTATGAGGAAAGCCAGGTCACTGAAAGATATATACGACTATATAAATTTTTGGGATAAGGAGCGCAAGCATCTGCCCGTGGCTACCGATGGCATTGTACTTAAGGTGAACTCGCTGCGTCAGCAGCGCCAATTGGGATTTACGGCCAAGAGTCCACGCTGGGCGATAGCATATAAGTTCAAGGCAGAACGTGTACGTACCCGTCTGAATGAAGTTACCTATCAGGTCGGGCGCACGGGAGCCGTCACCCCAGTGGCGAATATGGAGCCAGTGCAGCTGGCAGGAACTACGGTGAAGCGTGCTACACTGAACAATGCCGACTTCATTCAGACAATGGATCTGCATGAGGGCGACTATGTGTTTGTCGAGAAGGGCGGAGAAATTATTCCGAAGATTGTGGGTGTTGACAAGGATTCGCGTGCTGCCGATGCCAAACCCATTTGCTTTATCCGACATTGTCCGGAATGCGGGGCTGAACTTGTAAGATATGAGGGCGAGGCAGCATACTACTGTCCAAACGATTCAGGATGCCCCCCACAAATAAAAGGGCGCATAGAACATTTCATATCTCGCAAGGCAATGAATATTGATAGCCTTGGGCCGGAGACCGTTGACGACTACTATCGTCACCACATTATTTATAATATTGCCGATCTCTACGAAATACGTGTTGATCAGATTAACGGTGATGGCAGCCGCGAGAAGTCAGCGCGTAAGGTGATAAAAAGTATCGAGGATTCTAAAAAAGTACCATTCGAGCGGGTAGTATATGCCTTGGGGATACGTTTCGTAGGCGAGACATCAGCGAAGTTACTTGCACGACATTTTAAGAATATCGACGCTCTCAGTTCTGCTGGTCTCGAAGAACTGCAGGAAGTGGAGGGTATAGGCGAAGTGATTGCCGAGAGTGTGATAACATATTTCCATACGCCCGAAAACATAGAAATAGTGAAACGCTTGCGTCGGTATGGACTGCAGATGTCGCTGAGTGACGAACAGCTTTCGGGACGGTCAGACCGTCTTTCCGGAAAGTCGATAGTCATCAGTGGAATGTTCGAACGTCATAGTCGTGACGAATATAAGGTTTTGATTGAGCAGCATGGAGGCAAGAACGTTGGAAGCATTAGCAGCAAGACATCGTTCATACTTGCCGGTGCTAACATGGGTCCTTCGAAACTACAGAAAGCTGAGAAACTTGGTGTTCCGATAGTTGGCGAGGATGATTTCTTGGCGATGATAGGTGAATAAGTGGCTGTTAACTGATAATATATGAAAACAAATTTTCTACTGACTGTTATTATGATGTTGATAGCCTCAACACAGGCTGCAGCACAAAAGTTTCCACAGGAGTTCTCTGCTCAGCGCAGGGCTAGTATTGAAACCATTGCCACGACCAATCATCCAGACCGACTTTACCGTATAGGTGACACGGCCAAGGTAGAGATTGTGGCACTTAACCACGGACTGCCCCTTGAAGCAGAGGTCAGCTATCGTACTGGTCCGGAGATGCTGTTGCCAAATGAGTGGCAAAAAGCACCACTAAAGAGTGGTCGGCTCGAAATCGACATGGGTACGATGACAGAACCTGGCTTTATGGCTGTGGAGTGGAGTTTCAGTGTTGATGGAAGAACTTATAAAGACCTGTTGAAAGTAGGTTTTGCCCCCGACAAGATAAAAACTTATGCACGGATGCCGTCTGACTTCTTCGATTTCTGGACGAAAGCAGTCGTCGAGGCCCGCAAAACTGCACTTGAGCCGGATGTGTGGGACGCTCCAGAGTGGACCAACGACCAGGTTGAGACGAAGCTGGTGCGCCTGCACGTAGGTAAGGAGAAATGGATGTACGGATACCTGACACGTCCACGCGATGGCAAGCCTCATCCGGTGGTGCTCTGTCTGCCGGGTGCAGGCAGCAAGAAGGTGGAACCTGCCGACTATTATGCCCAACGTGGATACATATATCTGAAAATGGAGATACATGGCAACGATCCCCGTCTCTCAGATGCAGAATACGAGACGATGCGCAAACAGAAGTGCGAAGGCTACGTCAAACAGGGCATTGAAAATCGCGATACATATTATTATAAGGATGTATATGCTGGAGTCGTACGCTGTATGGACTATCTATGCTCGCTGCCCGACTGGGACGGAATCAATGCATTCGTAACAGGCGGCTCGCAGGGTGGTGCACTCACCGTAGTTACCGCTGCACTTAGTGATAAGGTTACGGCATTAGTGTCGTTCTATCCGGCACTGAACGACCTGACGGGTTTTTTACACGGACGTGCCGGAGGATGGCCGAAATTCTTTACAACATTATACAATGACGGCAACCTGAAGGACTTCAGAAGGGAGAAAGTCGAACAGACGCTACAGTATTACGACGTAACCAATTTCGCACGTATGCTGACATTGCCAGGCTTCTACAGCTACGGTTACAACGATGACACGTGCTCACCTACCAGCATCTGCGGTATGCTCAATGAGATTAAAGCCCCGAAGATCATCGATATCACACCGTCAAGCGGGCACTGGCGTTTCACTGAGTCGCAGAACCGCGCCGTAGAATGGATGCAAAGTGTGCAATGTAAAAAAACTGAAAGATAATTTTGTGGATTCACCAGAAAATGATTAACTTTGCAGCTGCTAATATATAATAATGTATAGGGATGAAAAATCAGAAAATTTACGAGGCTGACGACAAGATGATCACGCTCATCAAAGACAACTATGCATTGCTGCAGACTCTCGGCAGCTTCGGCATCAATCTCGGCTTCGGCGATAAGACTGTACGTGAGACATGTGCCGACAATGGAGTTGATACTGCCACTTTCCTCGCAATTGTGAACTTCACCATAAATGGCTATTCTGACTTCGAGGTTGACGAGTCGCTGTCGATACCCACGCTGTTGCATTACCTTAAGGCAAGCCATGCTTACTATCTCGACTTCCAGCTGCCGTTCATACGCAAGGAACTGGAAGAGAGCATATCTCCCGCTGACAGCGTCGGGAAGATTATTCTGAAATTCTACGATGAATATTCCCATGAGATCAAGCGTCACATGATGTATGAACACAAGACTCTCTTCCCATACGTTGAGGCACTGCTGAATGGTGTGCAGGTGGGCGACTACAACATAGAGACTTTCTCGAAGCACCACGGTGCAGCCGATAAGAAGCTGAAGGAGCTGAAGCTTATGATTATTAAATATCTGCCGGCCGACACATATCTGAATAATAAACTGACGGCCACACTCTACGATATTTATAACAACGAAGAGTGGCTTCGACAGCATTCTATGGTGGAAGACAAGATATTTGTGCCGGCCATACGTCTGCTTGAAGAATATACGAAAAAAGAAGATGTGACAAAAAATATTTCGGCAATGGTTTTCAAAAACGGGCAAGACAATGCCGAAACGCTTTCCGATAGAGAGCGCGATGTTATAGTGAGTTTAGTTCAGGGAATGTCGAACAAGGAAATTGCAGACCATTTGTGTATTTCTGTAAACACCGTAATTACGCACAGGAGAAACATTGCCCGTAAGCTACAGATACATAGCACTGCCGGCCTTACCGTTTATGCAATAGTTAACAGACTAGTCGATATTTCGACTGTAAAGCTTTAAGAAAACTTTAAGTTTTTTACAAAAAAAATCTGCAAAATCCGATACGCGTTATCGGATTTTATTGTATCTTTGCAATCGATTTCGGTTTGCAAAAAAAGATAATCATAAGTAATAATAATAGATAGGAAGTTTGCCGAAACGGGAAATATTTCTGAAATATTTACAGTAATTATTTTCCCGTAAATTTAACAAAAGCATGGAAATGAGAAGCTTTACAATCACGAAACGCGACGGTAGTTCCGACCGTTTCTCGTTAGACAAAATCATGAATGCCATCATCAAGGCATTCGAGTCAGTTGATGAACCTACAGACCTGGGATGCCTGTCGAAAATCCTGAGCCATCTTGACATCCATGAGGGTATCAAGGTCGAGGATATTCAAAACGAGGTGGAAGAGGCTCTAATGCGCGAAGGTTTTTATAAGGTAGCGAAGTCGTTTATGCTGTATCGGCAACGCCACACCGAAGACCGCGAGACAATGGAGAAGATGAAATTTCTCTCCGAATATTGTGATGCTGCCAACGCTGCTACCGGCTCAAAGTATGATGCTAATGCCAACGTGGAGCACAAAAACATCGCCACGCTCATCGGCGAGCTTCCAAAGGCCAGCTTTATCCGTCTGAATCGTCGTCTATTGACCGACCGTATAAAGAAGATGTATGGGAAGGAATTGGCTGATCGCTACATTGACCTGCTAACACATCATTTCATATATAAGAACGACGAGACCAGCTTGGCCAACTACTGCGCTTCCATCACCATGTATCCCTGGCTCATAGGCGGAACCAT
>CAMOEW010000067.1 GCA_946612625.1 uncultured Prevotella sp. | reverse complement strand
ACTCGGCACCGACGAGCTGGGTAGTCCCCGTCCCGCCCTGCGCCAGCACGACCGTAGTTGACACGATGGCTGCAAGCAACACTGTAAGAAGTCTTCTCATAGTGACTGCAGGTTATTTTTGGATACCGAGTTTGATGGTCACGTTCAGCGTACCGCCCTGCTCAACAGTGGCCGGCACACTGATGTTCTCGATGGTAGGACCGGCAGGAACACCCGAAATGACGTACGGGTCGTCACCGGCAAAAGCTCCCTTGTCGGAGGGGAAGTCGGTATCCGATTTCAAAACGTTCTGTATTTCCAGGTCGGTGGTGCAATTGGCCAACGGACTTGCATTAGTACCAGAATTGGTGTACACGTAGTTGTTGACTATGGTATTGCCGTCGCCCGTCACGCCGTCGCCGCAGAAAATATTGTTTTCAATGGTGCAGCCCGAGATGTCGGAAATGGGAACATAACTTCCAGAAGAATACTGAGTGAAAGTGTTATAAGCTATACGCGACTCGCGGAATCCACGGAGCAAGCCTGTACTTGAGGTTATCTCCTTGGTGAAAATATTGTTAGTTATTTGTGAGTTGTAGCCTTTCCATTCATTATAGTTTGATGGATTGACAAAATTGCCAATCAGATTCTGATGAAGCACTACGTTGGTTGCTGTATTCCTAATCTCCACCAGTGCGTCAAGCTTGCAACGAGTGATGACGACGTTGGAGCCGTAAACATCAATTCCAGCAGTGAAGTTGAAGCCCATAATGATGATACCAGAAGCGTTGACATGCCACGCACGGCTAATTGTTGCGGGCAGATCGCCATTCATTTTCACACCGTTCTCGGTCAAAAGATAGCCCGGACCAATGAACACAAGTCTTTTGTCGATATTCTCAAAACCACTGGTGTTGGAACGGTCATTATATTCTATGGACGATCCGTCCACAATGATGGTGTCGCCCTCCTGTGCTGCCTCGATGGCTGCGGGGATAGTTTTGTACGGTGCTCCGCTGTTGGTGGCGTTGCTTACTCTCAAGATAGTTGCCTGTGCAGCAGTAGCCATGCACAAGGCAATAAGAACAAATAGCTTCTTCATAGTTTTATAAAGTTTTTATGTGAGAAAATTAATATATTTGGCCACAAAGATAGCCAATTAGTTTGTATTCACAAAATTATTGGCACAAAAAATAATGGCAAGCGAGCATTTCACCTGCCGATTTACAAATCCTTCAACAGAATGTCCCTGCAGTTACGAAGATAGTCGCTGCGAGCCTTGAGAGCCTTGAGCAGAAGAGCGGAATAGCGCTTCGACAGAGAGAGGTCGATGCGCCACTTTCCCAACGACTCCAAACGGTCGATCATGTGGCCAAGACTGAGGTGCTCGACATTCTCGGCTGGGACAAAGCGAGAGTTGTCGCCCTTCTCGTCGGACACTATCTCAATAAGCATACGGGCATCCTCTAACTGATAGAGCAGATCGTTGGTGATGCGGATGGGAATGCCGGCCTCTTTCGACAACTGCATGGCGGTGAGCGGCTCCTGACCATTGTCGAAACGGCGACAGATGATACTCATCAGTATGCCGCACAGAAGCATACGATATCGATGACTTACGTCGGAGGTGCGAGCATCGTAGGCGTAATAGTCGAGATTCTGGCTGGCATAGCACAGCTCGGCACCGAACAGACAGATAGTCCATGAAATCTGCACCCAGAGCATGAACAGCGGAAGGGCGGCAAACGAACCGTAGATGGCATTATAGCTCGACAGGAAAATCTGAGAGTTGACATACACATACTGCAAAGCCTGCATCGCAATGCCGGCAATCAGACCCGGCACAATGACATTTCGGAAGCGCACGTGGGTGTTGGGCATGAACATATACAATGCAACGAAAACAGCCGACATAAACAGATAGGGCGAGGCTGCTATCACAAAACGGATGACAGGGCCGAGAAGCAGATAGTCGGGAGTGCTTTCGGCTATCGTAGCCATGAAGATAGTGAGACCGCCAGAGAGCACAAGGAATATCGGCATAAGGAAGAACATTGCGAGATAGTCGGTGAACGTGCGGAAGAACGAACGCGACTTTTTCACCTGCCAGATTTCATTGAACGTCTGCTCGATATTGCTGACAAGCATCAGAACAGTATATAGCATGAATATCAGTCCGATACCAAGAAATACTCCACTCCTGGTATGGACAAGATAACTGTTGACGAAACCGACTATCACATCGGCAACATCGGGCTGAGAAGAGAGCGCATCGCGAAACCACACCTCGATATACTTGTTGTAGCCGAAGCCACGGGCAATGGCAAAGACAACGGCACAAATTGGCACGATGGCAAGCAGCGAACTATAGGTAAGAGCGGCAGCATGACTGACCACACGCTTTGTGGTGAAGAAACGGACGGCAAGGAGTATTACCTTCAGAATCTCATACATGAAGAACCGCATCGGCGACACATCGCCGGATGATATTCCCCATATATCGGTATCGATGAACTTACGAACCCTCTCTATCATACACCAACTGACAAACAGATAAGAAACAATAAAAAGAGGCAGTGCTCCTATAAGCCGGGTTCTGTTACCTCTTGAGAGGTGTCTGCCATTTATCTACGATGCAAGTCACCCTGCACCTCAAGCGTTCTACCCTCCATCGTAGTTACGGAGAACATCGGGCGGGCTACCCTCAGACGACGGTTTACATGAACTTGCAGCTCCCAGATGGCACAGCCCGCTGATCACCCAACGGCTGGTGGTCTCTTACACCACCTTCTCACCCTTACCCTTACGGGCGGTCGTTTTCTTCTGCCACTACCCTACTGTCGCCAATAGCTTCTATTTTCGGAAGTGGGATGCCCTGCGCTGCCCGGACTTTCCTCCCGCATCATCAAATGCCGGCGGCAGACCGGAGCACTGCCTATATATGAAAAGTGCGGCAAAGGTACAACTTTTTTTTCAATTTGCAACCATTATTTCCGGTTTTCTTATTTTTTGGGCATTCAATTTGGATGTCTCAGAATATTTTCGTACCTTTGCACCCCAATAATATAATAAGGTCAAAAAGAAATGATAACAGTAACGAATCTGGCAATACAATTCGGAAAGAAGGTTCTCTATAAAGACGTGAATCTGAAGTTTACAAGTGGAAACATCTACGGCATTATCGGTGCAAACGGAGCAGGAAAGTCAACACTGCTGAGAGCTATCAGCGGTGAACTGGAGCCAAACAAGGGAAGCGTGGAAATGGCACCGGGTGAACGACTCAGCGTGCTTGAGCAGGACCACTTCAAATACGACGCCCACACAGTGATGGACACCGTGCTGATGGGACATCAGCCACTATGGCAGAACATGAAAGAGCGCGAAGCTCTTTATGCCAAAGAGGAAATGACAGAGGACGACGGAAACAGGGCTGCAGAGCTTGAAATGGCCTTCGCCGAGATGAACGGATGGGAGGCAGAGAGCGAGGCAGCACAGCTGTTGCAGAACCTTGGAGTACAAGAGACTCAGCACTATAAGCAGATGAGTGAGATATCGAACAACGAGAAAGTGCGCGTGATGCTTGCAAAAGCTCTCTTCGGGCATCCCGACAACCTGCTACTCGACGAGCCTACCAACGACCTTGACCTCGACACCGTGCAATGGCTTGAAGAATATCTGTCGAACATGGAGCAATGTGTGCTCGTGGTAAGCCACGACCGACACTTCCTCGATGCCGTCAGCACGCAGACCGTGGATATCGACTTCGGAAAGGTGACACTGTTCGCAGGAAACTACTCGTTCTGGTATGAAAGCTCGCAGCTGGCACTGCGTCAGGCACAAAACCAGAAGATGCGTGCCGAGGAGAAACGCAAGCAGCTGGAGGAATTCATACGCCGATTCTCGGCAAACGTGGCAAAATCGAAGCAGACCACATCGCGAAAGAAGATGCTTGAGAAACTGAACGTAGAAGAAATAACGCCGTCAACACGAAAATATCCAGGCATCATATTCCAAATGGAGCGCGAACCGGGAACGCAGATTCTCGAAGTGGAAGGACTGAAAGCCACGGACGCCGACGGAACAGTGCTCTTCGACAACGTAAACTTCACAATCGAGAAAGGACAGAAGACCGTCTTCCTGAGCCATAATCCAAAGGCAATGACCGCACTCTTTGAGATTATCAACGGCAACCGCAAGGCTGACGCTGGAGAATACAAATGGGGAGTGACCATCACGACAGCATATCTGCCGCTCGACAATACAGAATTCTTCCAGAGTGAGATGAACCTGGTGGACTGGCTGTCGCAGTGGGGACCGGGCAACGAGGTGACAATGAAATCGTTCCTGGGACGAATGCTGTTCAAGGAAGAGGATGTGATGAAGCACGTCAACGTGCTCTCAGGAGGCGAGAAGATGCGCTGCATGATTGCACGTATGCAACTGAAGAACGCCAACTGCCTTATTCTCGACACTCCGACAAACCATCTTGACCTTGAATCAATCCAGGCATTCAACAACAACCTCGTGACATTCAAGGGAAACATACTCTTTGCAAGCCACGACCATGAGTTCATAAATACCGTTGCCGACAGAATCATCGAGCTGACACCAAAGGGAACCATCGACAAGCTCATGACATACGACGACTACATATACGACGAGAACATTAAGGAGCTGAAAGCAAAGATGTACGAGTAGTGGCACGATGTTTGCATCAAAACTTCAAATCAATTAAAACAACGCGATTATGGAAGAAAAAGATATGGAAATGAATCAGGAAGAAGAGAACCTGAACCAGGAAACTGACAAAACGGCAGAGGAAACCGAAGTGACAGCTGAAACCGAAAAGACAGAAGAAAGCAAGGAGGACAACGAGGAGACCACCAAGGAGCCGACATTAGAAGAGCAAATAGAGATTTACAAAGACAAATACATACGCTCGGTTGCCGAGTTCGACAACTACCGTAAGCGCACGCTGAAGGAAAAAGCCGAGCTTATTCTCAACGGCAGCGAAAAGACCATCACAGCCATACTGCCCGTTCTCGACGACATGGAACTGGCCATCAAAAACGGAGAAAAAACCGACGACCCGAAGGTGCTCAAGGAGGGAATGGAACTGATTTACCACAAGTTCATGAAAACATTGTCGGGCCTCGGGGTTAACCAGATAGAAACTGCTGACGCCGACTTCAACACCGACGAGCACGAGGCTGTGGCTATGGTTCCCGGCATGGGCGACGACAAAAAAGGAAAGGTGATTGACTGCATACAAACCGGATATAAACTGAACGACAAAGTAATTCGCCACGCAAAAGTGGCTGTAGGACAATAAAATGGCACAGAAGAGAGACTACTATGAGGTGCTCGGTGTTGACAAAAACGCTACCGAAGACCAGATAAAGAAGGCTTATCGCACCATAGCAATCAAATATCACCCCGATCGCAATCCCGGCGACAAGAATGCCGAGGAGAAATTCAAGGAGGCAGCAGAAGCTTACGACGTGCTGCACGACCCACAGAAACGACAGCAGTACGACCAGTTCGGATTCGACGGCCCGGCAGGTGCAGGATTCGGAGGATTCGGCGCAAGCATGAACATGGACGACATCTTCTCGATGTTTGGCGACGTATTCGGAGGAGGAGCAGGATTCGGAGGATTCGGAAGCAGCTCACGCCGCCGACCGCAAAAGCACCGCGGAAGCGACTTGCGGCTGAAGGTGAAACTGACACTTGAAGACGTATCGCTCGGAGTGACTAAGAAATTCAAGCTGCGCAAAGACGTGGCGTGCTCACACTGCGGAGGTACAGGCTCTGCCGACGGCGGACTGATGGACGACTGCCCAACATGCCACGGTTCTGGCATTATCACACACACCACGCAGAGCATCTTCGGAATGATGCAGACACAGGGAATATGCCCCACATGCGAAGGTCGCGGAAAAGTGATAAAGAACAAATGCAAGGAATGCGGAGGCACAGGTGTGCAGAAAGGCGAGGAAGTGGTTGAGATTAAAATACCCGCCGGCGTTGCCGAAGGCATGATAGTAAACGTTCCGGGAAAAGGAAATGCAGGACATAACAACGGCATTCCGGGCGATATTCAAGTGCTCGTAGAAGAAGAAGACAACGACACATTCGTTCGCGACGGTAATAACCTGATATACAATCTGCTGCTCGACTTCCCTACAGCAGCACTCGGAGGCGAAGTAGAAATTCCTACCATCAGCGGACGTAAACTGAAGATAAAGCTCGAAGGAGGAACACAGCCCGGCAAGACGTTGCGTCTGCGCGGAAAAGGACTGCCTGCCGTACAGGGCTATGGCTCAGGCACCGGCGACATGGTAGTAAACATCAGCGTGTATATACCAAAGACTCTCAGCAGGGATGAGAAAGAGGCCATAGAGAGTTTCCGCAACAGCGACAATTTCAAAGGAGATGCCTCGACAAAGCAGTCAATATTCAAGAAGTTCAAGAACTATTTCTCATAACACATGAACTATCAAGAGACCACTGAATATCTGTTCAACCAGATGCCCATGTTTGAACGACAGGGAGCCGAAGGATACAAGCCGGGCTTGGACAACACCCTGGCATTGGATGAGCATTTCGAACATCCTCACCGAAAGTTCAGAAGCATACATATTGCCGGAACTAACGGAAAAGGCTCGTGCTCACACATGATTTCAGCAATGCTCCAGCAATGCGGTTACAAAGTCGGTCTCTACACATCGCCGCATCTCGTGGATTTCAAGGAACGAATACGGATCAACGGGAAACCCATCGACGAACAGTATGTGGTAGAATTCGTAGAAGATGAAAAGAGCTTCTTCGAGCCGTTGCATCCATCGTTCTTCGAAGTCACCACAGCCTTGGCATTCAAATATTTTGCCGATAATGACGTGGACATTGCCGTCGTCGAAGTGGGGCTCGGAGGCAGACTCGACTGCACGAATATAATTACCCCTATCCTATCGATAATCACCAACATAAGCTACGACCATACACAGTTTCTCGGCGACACGCTTGCGAAAATAGCATCCGAAAAAGCAGGAATAATAAAGAAGAACGTACCGATAATCATCGGAGAGAGCTTGGATGAAACGCGACCGGTGTTCATTGCAAAAGCAGAGGAAATGGAAGCACCCATACATTTTGCAGAAGATGAGCGCGAGGTGCTTTCAGTAGAAAACAATCCCGAAGGAGGACTGACTACCAAAACAATTGATCTGGGAATTATTCCATGCGAGCTGGGAGGAACCTATCAAGAGAAAAACATCAATACCGTGCTTATAGCACTGAAATACCTGGCAAAGATGGGATATCTTGCAGACATTACACCCGGCAGACCTATAGAGACGCTTACAGAGGAGTTGAAATACTCTTTGACACACATCACAGAACTCACAGGACTTATGGGACGCTGGCAGATGGTAAAGCTTAGTCCGCGCGTGGTATGCGATACAGCACACAACGTTGCAGGATGGCAATATATCAGCCAAATGCTCGAAAATATCAAATGTGCACAGATGCACATCGTCTTCGGAATGGTTAACGACAAAGACATCGAAAGCGTGGTGAAACTGCTGCCCGCAAACGCGCTCTACTATTTCACACGAGCCAACAACAGCCGCTCCATACCGGAAGAGACTCTGAGGCTACTGGCTCTGCAAAGAGGTATCTACGGCGCAACGTTCCACACAGTGGAAGAAGCATACAAAGCAGCTCAGCACGCTGCCAAACACGACGACTTCATCTTTATAGGAGGCAGCAACTATATTGTGGGAGAGTTCTTGAAAAAATGCATTTAAACATTTTTAATACTCTATTTTGAGTTTTTTTCGCTTTTTCGCTTGCTTATATCGTTTTTTTTGAGTTACTTTGCATCAACATCAGTAACTAATAAAACAAAGATATGGCAAATACTACAGAAAATGCGAATCTTTGTGGTCTGAACAGACGAGACTTTCAGGCCACTGTCAATGGCAAGAAAACAGACCTTTACATTCTCCGCAACCGTAAAGGATTTGAAGTGGCAATAACAAACTATGGAGGCGCAATCTGTGCAATCATGGTTCCTGACAGGGATGGCAACGTTGCCAACGTCATTCAAGGACACGACAACATTCAAGACGTAATCAACTCACCGGAACCATTTCTATCTACACTTATCGGACGATTCGGAAACCGCATTGCCAAGGGAATGTTCACGCTCAACGGCAAAGAATACCAGCTGGCCATCAACAACGGACCGAATGCACTGCATGGAGGTCCAACAGGATTCCACACACGTATTTGGGATGCACGGCAGATGGGACCGCGCTCACTTGCGCTTCATCGCAAGAGTTCGTACGGAGAAGAAGGATTCACTGGCGAAATTGATGTTACCGTAGAATTCACATTCACCGATGATAATGAACTGGTTATCGAATACCTCGCCACAACAAACAAAAAAACTATCATCAACCTGACCCATCACGGATTCTTCAGTCTGGCAGGAATTGCAAACCCCACACCTACCATCGACGACCTTGAATGCGAAATCAACGCCGACTTCTTCATCCCCATCGACAATACATCTATTCCGACAGGCGAAATACTCAAAGTTGAGGGAACACCATTCGACTTCCGCACATCAAAGCCTGTGGGCAGGGATATTGATGCCGACGACCAGCAGATAAAGAACGGTGCAGGCTATGACCACTGCTTCGTGCTAAACAAGAAAGAAGAGGGAGAATTAAGCTTTGCAGCCAAGATACGTGATCCTAAGAGCGGACGCACAATGGAAGTATATACCACTGAACCGGGCGTTCAAGTCTATACCGACAACTGGGCCGACGGATATGCAGGACAGCATGGTACCACATTCCCACGCCGCTCGGCTATTTGCTTCGAATGCCAGCATTTCCCCGACTCACCAAACCGTCCATATTTCCCAAGTGTCATACTGCGTCCCACAGAGCAGTACAAACAGAAAACTATCTATAAGTTCGGGGTGGAATAAGATTATTAAGAACCTAACCACCCAGCGTAGGATAGACTTAAAATAAAAAATAAAGAATAATGTCACAAAAACAAACCCCGAACTATACGTTCGCACTAATCGTTGTGTTCATTGTATGCTTCCTCATCGGATTCATCACAACCATGAACAACTCAATGATTGCTTTCTGTTCGAAAGCTTTCGACCTCACAGCCCAACAGGGTCAGTATGTTAACTCAGCCTTCTACGGTGCCTATCTGCTTGCAATTCCTTTCTCACTCCTCATGAGCAAGATTGGTTACAAAGGAACACTTATTCTTGGTTTAGCTGTTGCAGGTATAGGTTTCGTTATCAACTCGTTAGGTATTGATGCAGCTATTACAGCCCAAGGCAATGTCTATGCAGTATTCCTCAGTTCAATGTGCCTCGTGGCCATGGGAGTAGTGATGCTGCAAAATGTAGCAAACCCTTACGTGATGGTGCTCGGTTCACCAGAGAAAGGTGCATTCCGCATGACACTCTCACAGGCTCTTAACTCAGTTGCAACAACGGTTGCTCCTATCTTTATCACAACCGTAATTATTGCAGGCAAGGAGCCGGCTCCCGAGCTGGTGCCAGGTCCGTTCCTCGGACTTGGAATCTTCACTCTGCTAATCTGTCTCATCCTTGTATTTCTGAAACTGCCGAAGATTGATGAAGGTAAGCAGAGCGAAGAAGCAGGCGAGAAACTGGTGGAGAAATCCAGTGTGTTTGCTTATCCTCACGTGTGGCTCGGAGCACTCGGAATATTTATGTACATGGGTGTAGAGATTGGAGTTCCTTCGATGTTGCCCTACCGTTTCCGCGAGCTTGGAATTAACGATTCTGACATTGTTACATCATATCTGGCATTCTATTGGGGCGGAATGATGGTTGGTCGTTTTGCCGGTGCTGCCATACTTGCTAAGTTCGAGCCTCGAAAATTGCTCACGGCATGTCTGTGCCTCGGTGCTGCATGTATCGCTTTGTCGCTTGTATTTGCAAGCAGCATGATCGGTATCTGGCTGATGCTTGCCGCAGGCCTGTTCCACTCTGTAATGTGGCCCCTCATATTCAATCTTGGATTGCAGAAGCTGGGCCGCCACACTAAAGCCGCTTCAGGTGTCATCAACACCGGCGTTATCGGTGCTGCTATGCTCATGCCGGTAATGGGCGCCATGGTTGACGCAACGGGAGTAATCATCGCTATGTGCCTTATGTTCGTGTTCTACGCATACATCATCTGGTTCTGCAACTGGGGCTCAAAGATTGGCATTGAATAACAAAAATATAAAACATAAAAATTAAATAATATGGTAGATATTGAATTTGTTAGAAGCCGCTTCATCAAGCACTTCGACGGAAAAACAGGAAATGTATATGCTTCTCCAGGCCGTATTAACCTCATTGGCGAACACACCGACTATAACGGTGGATTCGTGTTCCCTGGAGCAGTAGATAAAGGAATCGTTGCCGAGATGCGTGCCAACGATACAGAAGACACAGTGATGGCATACGCCATCGACCTTAAAGATCGTGTTGACTTTAAACTTGGCGATCCGGCAGGGCCGAAGGCATCATGGGCACGCTACATCTATGGTATCGCACTAGAGATGAAGAAACTGGGCGTTCCCGTGAAAGGCTTCAACATAGCTTTCGCAGGTGATGTGCCACTGGGTGCCGGTATGTCCTCATCGGCTGCCATGGAGAGCTGTTTTGCCTGCGGTCTGAACGACATCTTCGGAGAGAATAAAGTTTCTCAGTGGAACATGGTGCTCGCTGGACAAGCAACAGAGCATAACTACTGCGGTGTGAACTGTGGTATCATGGATCAGTTTGCAAGCGTATTCGGCAAGGCAGGCTGTCTGATGCGCCTCGACTGCCGCAGCCGCGAGTTTGAATACTTCCCCTTCAAGCCAGATGGCTACCGTCTCGTGCTGCTCGACTCCGTGGTGAAGCACCAGCTGGCAGGTTCGCCTTACAACGACCGACGCAATTCATGCGAGAATGTAGTTAAGCACATTGCAGCCAAGCATCCAGAGGACAAGTTCGAAACATTGCGTGACTGCACTTGGGAACAGCTTGAAGAAGTTAAGAACGAGGTAGGCGCTGAAGACTACAGCCGTGCCAAGTTCGTTCTCGGCGAGAAAGACCGAGTGCTTGCAGTCTGCGATGCTCTTACCGAAGGAGACTACGAAAAGGTTGGCGAGATGATGTACAAGACTCACGAAGGTCTGTCGAAAGACTACGAAGTGAGCTGCGAAGAACTTGATTTCCTAAACGACATTGCTAAGGAATGCGAAGTAACAGGTTCGCGCATCATGGGCGGTGGCTTTGGCGGCTGCACCATCAACCTTGTACGCAACGACCTCTACAAGAAATTCATTGATACAGCAAAGAAGAAGTTCAACGAAAAATACGGTCACGAGCCAAAAGTTTACGACGTAGTTATCGGCGACGGTTCACGCAGGCTGTGCTGACAAAAAGCACACACTACGCAGTGTGACAAAATCAACCTACATAACGGAAGAGGACATTTTAAAAACGTCCTCTTCTTTTTTATATTTAACGAAACAACATATCCCCCAAAATAGTATTTCACACAAATAGGATTGCAAGAATAGTGTGATTTGCACACTTCAATAAAAAATATTGCCATAAAATTTGTTTTATTCAAAATTAAATTGTAATTTTACACCCAAAATAAAGCAAAATTATTTAATTACTAAAAACAATAAACAATGAAGAACCTAAAATGTGTTATCTACGGTGGCATTACTCTTGCAATGTTAGCCGCTTGCGCATCGCCTGCTGAACAGAGTACAAAGACCATATCCGGTCTTGATCCAGCAAAATTTGATAGTACTATCAATGAGAAACCTGTCAAATTGTACACTCTCAAAAATCAAAACGGCATGGAGGTATGTATCACGAACTACGGTGGTAGAGTAGTGTCACTTGTTGTTCCCGACAAGGACAACAAACCCACAGACGTAGTGTTGGGTTACGACAACCTGGCTCAATATGCCGACACAATCAACTCCCCCTCTGACTACGGCGCAAGCGTTGGACGCTATGCCAACCGCATTAACGACGGTAAGATAACCATAAACGATACAGTTTATCAGCTTCGCCAGAATGACTGTGGTAATGGTGCGAAACACTGTCTGCACGGTGGAGGGAACACAGGATGGATGCACCAAGTGTATGATGTTATCGAGGCTAATGACTCTGTTCTGAAGCTTCAAATTATCGCTCCCGATGGCGAAAATGGTTTCCCGGGCGAAGTTACGGCTATAACAACCTATACGGTGAAAGCCGACAACACTCTTGACATTACATGGGAGGCAACAACTACGAAGCCAACTATCATCAACCAAACCAATCACAATTACTACAACCTAAACGGCGACCTGTCTAAAGAGGGTACCGACATGATTCTATACGTCAACGCCGACAACTTCACACCCTCAGACGCTTCTTACATGACTACAGGCGAGATTACTTCGGTAGAAGGAACACCGATGGATTTCCGTACACCTGCCGCAATCGGTGAAAAAATGGATACATCGTATGTATATATAAAGAATGCCACTGGCTACGATCACAACTGGTGTCTGAACACCTACAAGGACGGCAAGGGCGATGATACTCAGGTATGCGCAAGCCTCTACTCTCCTAAAACCGGCATCTTCATGGAGATGTTCACCAACGAGCCAGGTGTACAGGTATATACCGGCAATTTCCAAGGCAATGGTGTTCCAGGCAAGTTCGGCGTTCTTTACCCCAAGCATGTAAGCGTATGCCTTGAGAGCCAGAAATACCCAGACAGCCCCAACAAAAAACAGTGGGCAAGCCCCGCACTTAATC
>CAMOEW010000066.1 GCA_946612625.1 uncultured Prevotella sp. | reverse complement strand
TTTCAGACTTTTTTTTCAAAAATATATGAAAGTTTTCGGATTAGTTGACAAAAGAGGTTGTTTACTCACGTCTGTCTCCGAAAATCCGCAGCAAATAAATGAAAAGGTTTATAAAATCGAGGTATAATGACAATGCTCCCAACAGAGCTAATTTCTGGTAGCCCTCACTCGCATCTGGTGCCGCCATGAGCATTTCTTTTATCTTCTGCGAGTCATAAGCAACGAGTCCCACGAATATTATCACACCTGCGTAGCTTAAAATCAAATCAAAACCACTACTTTTTATAAAGAACACATTGACAAGCGTAGCTATAATTATGCCAATAAGTCCCATCAACAGAATCTTGCCCAATGATGTGAGATCGGCCTTGGTTGTATAACCTACGAAAGCCATTACTGCAAACGTTCCAGCAGTAATAAAGAATACATTCGAAATTGACGATGCTGTATATAATATAAATATATACGAGAGAGTAGCACCGTTTATAACCGAATATAGCACGAATAGGAATGTTGCAGTTGTAAGCGATAGCCGATTGATTGCAGCACTTACAGCAAACACCAAAACGAACTCGGCAATAATGAGTCCCCACATTACCATCTGGTTTCCATAAACGAGTTGCAAAGCCCCCGGGCTTGTTGCAATTCCGTAAGCTGTAAGTCCCGTAAGTGCAAGCGCCAAGGTCATCCAAACATAGACTTTCCGCATCAACACGGGAAAATCCTCTGACATAGAGAGCTGTCTTTCACTTGAAGAAATCGCTCTTTCAAATTCATTGTAATTCATATTAGTCTTCTTTTTAATAAATATATCGCCGAAAATCCGGTTACAAAGATAAGGCAAATAACATACCAAACAAAGAAAATTAATTATTTTTAAGCAAGCAAACAATGAAAAAGTTTCTAAAACTTGTAAGAAGCCGAAAAAAAAATCGTAAATTTGCAACGATGTACACAGTACATATACCATATTATTAACTTTAAAACATAAAGATTATGGCTTACAAGGTAATTGACATTGAAGGTGTTGGTGAAGTTTATGCAGAAAAGCTCATCGCAGCAGGCATAAAGAACGACGTAGAACTTCTTGAGAAATGTGCCAAATCCTCTGGGCGCAAGGCTTTGGAGGCATCCACGGGCATTAGTGGCAGACTGATTATGAAGTGGACCAACCATTGCGATTTGTTCAGAATCAACGGTGTTGGACCACAGTTTTCCGAACTTCTTGAAGCATCCGGTGTTGACACAGTAAAGGAATTGAAGCATCGTGTTGCAGAGAACCTCCAGAAAAAACTTGAAGAGGTAAACACCCAGAAGAATCTGACCAAGCGTGTCCCTTCCGTCAGTGAAATTCAGGAAATGATAAATCAGGCCAAAGATTTGCCGTCGGTAGTAGAATACTAATGAACAAACATGTCACAGATGAGAAATAGAATCGTATGTATGGCAATGGCCCTGTCTGTTGCCCTACCATCATTATCACATTCATTGCTATCACATCCCTGGCAGGGTAAGCGTGTTGCTTATTTCGGCGACTCAATTACCGACCCTCGCAACAAAGCTTCACAAAAGAAATACTGGGGCTACCTTCAGGAATGGCTTGACATCACTCCTTATGTATATGGCATCAGCGGTCGTCAGTGGACCGATATTATCAATCAAGCAAACAAACTGAAGAAAGAACACGGCGACGCTTTTGATGCTATTTTCATCTTTGCCGGCACCAACGACTACAACCACGATGTGCCACTTGGCGAATGGTATCGGTATTCTGAAGATTCCGTTCTCTATGCACACGGAGGCAGCAGCAAACACAACGTACTTCGCAAGCACCGCACACCAGAGTTCGATATGCAGACTTTCCGCGGCCGTATCAATATTACGCTCGATTCTTTGAAGCGCATGTATCCCGATAAGCAGATTATCCTTCTCACCCCCATCCACCGTGCCCGTTTCTATGCCAGCGATAAAAACTGGCAGGCAACAGAGGATTACGCCAACCGCCTCGGATTGTTTATCGACGACTACGTAGATTGCATCAAAGAGGCCGGCAATGTGTGGGCTGTACCTGTAATCGACTGGAATGCCTCCTCAGGATTATTCCCGATGCATGAATGTCAGGACTATTTCGGTCATGAAAACGACCGTCTTCACCCTAACAATAAGGGACATGAGCGAATGGCATCCACACTACTTTACCAATTGCTCCAATACCCCTGTACATTTGGACTGCCGGAAAAATAAAGTGCATCTATTGCCTTTAAATTATCTCATAACACTTCCCATTCGTAAGTATCGTAGCAGACGGCACGCCCTCCAAAGCCCTCCTTCTGATAGATAAGAGAATCATGCAAGGCACTACTGTGCGGCATGTTTGACGTGCCCAGATCTATAAAATCAGCATCGGCATAGACCTGATGGATAAGATGTTCATATAAGGCATCGACAGCATGAAGACGTTTTCCATCAGGCGATGCCGAGATATACTGAGAGTGAACCACACGTTCGGAGACATAAAGAACAGTTCCGGCCAATAATTCCCCCATATCCCCGTATGCCGCCCACAACCGGATGCAATCAGGGAAACGGCTATGCAAAAGCCCAATCTCGTCAAGCGTATGAACAGGTTTTGCTCCAAACTTTTGGAGCAGATTGTCCGAAAGAATATGCCAAAAGGAATCATAATCTTCTGAATAGGCCACGCTTATCCCATTCCTTCTCGCCTTGTTGGCAGCATATCTACGGTCACGCTTCCACTTCACCGGGCGAGCAGGAATAATCGTTGACGAGACGTCCCGACCAGACAAACGTGCCCGACACTTAAGGAATACTGCATACAAGTCCTCTTCAGCAGGAATACGATGATATATCCACGGTACTGGTTTGTACACCACGCTCCTGACGCCTATGCCTCGCAGCCACCCGTTTAATTCATCAAACAGCGTACAGACAGCAGCCGTCGTGGTTTGCTCAGACATCACCAGTCCGCCATACGACAATCCCCGATGCGAATAGAGTGTATTCCTTTCTCTATTGGCAGGCAGCACGGCATATAGATTCTGCTCATTATCGTAAATCATTAGTGAGCAATCATCGAACCGGTCGGCATGATAGTCCATGTAGTCCCGATTGAAAAGAAACGTGCCGTTCTTCGACTGTGCCACGAAGCGGTTCCACTCGTCTCTGTGCTCTGCCGTATATTTTACTATCTCAAACATGCTTTGTCAACAGTAGGAACTCGTCGTAGTCATAGATATATTCCTGCTCATCGAACAGCTCAGAAGCCAGCACAAGACAGACGGCACCACTGGAGAAGTCTTCCAGCGTCCGCCATACGTTGGTGCCTACATACAGCCCTTGATAAGGATGATTCATGTGATGCACCTCCTTGTTGCCACGCCCATTGTCCAGAACGACATCGAATGAACCACTGACAGCAATGATAACCTCCTTGCAAGTGCGATGAGCGTGTCCGCCTCGCCGCTCACCCGAAGGAATATCATACGTCCAATAAACTCTGGCAATGTCGAAAGGCACATTTTTCATCTGCTCCGCTACCGTCAGATTGCCACGCGGATCGACATGTTTCGGCAAATCAATAAGTTTTCCTATCATGACCATCTTATACACTTTACTAATCTGGAAGAAATTGGGGCTACGAAATAGCGTTGCGTCAAATAAGACACTACGATAATCAGGCCTAAAGTCAATACAAGTATCATAGGAGAGAGTCTGGTCTCTTCGTCAATACCACAAAAAGTCAGTGCGCTATAAAGACAACGCATGCAAACACAATGGATAAGATAAATCTCCAGACTGACATTACCCAACCACTGCATAATTGAACTATGCTGAAACTGCGTAACTATACCCTTCAGTTTGTCTGATGCGACAAAGATGAAAATCACAGCAGGCAGTACAAACCAAAACAACGCCGCACAGCGGAAGCGCAACGAGACGTTCTCATAGACAAAGAATGAAGCGACTACAGCCATAACCAATGCCAACTCCATACATGTCAGTCCGACAGACGTCAGCCTACTAAGCCAGGAACGGAAAGACACTCCATCTGCCGATGTGTAAAATCTGAATAGGAGTATTCCAATAGAGAAATCCAGCAGTCGCGTCCATGGAGCTACGTATAAGAGAGGATTGATAAAACCTGCAGGGATGGAAATCGCCAGATATCCATATAACGCAAGTATCACGACTGCCCCCATCAGCAATCGCTGGCATGACACACTTACCAGTATGCGGAAAACCGTTGGGAACACGATGTAGAAGAACAACAAGTCAGACAAGAACCACGACACTCCGTTGCCTGCAAAATAGAAGTCGTCACTTGGCACCCAGCTTTGCAGTAACAACAGATTAGCCGCCATTTTGTCCCAACTATAGAAATTGCCAAGACGCGCATCCATAACAATCATCATGACGAACAGCAACACATGCAAAGGATAAAACTTTGAAAGTTGCCTCAGGATGAACCGACGCTGACCAAACGTTCTTGCCAGCACCTTCTCTCCATAAGCATATGACAATATAAAGCCACTCAGCATGAAGAAAAAGGATACGCCGCACTCACCGCCAAAGTCGAACGACTTGCCGATGATGTGCGACAACACGACCAGCATGATAAAAACAAAACGTAACGCTTGGACGTTCTTGACCATTACCGAGGATTATTTCTTCATATAGGGTTCTGTACCCAGCACCGTCTTAGCCAATCGCTTGGCCTTGTCACGCAGTGCATTGACATCGTCGCCCACCTCACCATAGCACAGGACGACACCCATGCGGCGCCCCTTGTGAGCCTCTGGTTTCCCGAAGATGCGGATACGCGTGCGATCCTCCTTCAAAGCCTCGTCTAAATTGTAGGGCAGCAGTGAACGGTCAACAGGCGTATTGGCTTCAATGGGCGACAGGATAACAGCCGAGGCTCCAGCATGCTCCAGATGTATGGCAGGAATAGGCAGACCCATGACTGCACGGAAATGGAGTTCAAACTCTGAGAGGTTAGTTGTGTGTCCCAATGTAACCATGCCTGTGTCGTGCGGACGCGGCGACAGTTCTGAGAAAATAACCTCGCCCTGCTTGGTGAGGAAGAACTCAACGCCCCAGATACCGGCACCCGTAAGTGCCTTCGTCACCTGATCAGCCATGTGCTGTGCTTGCTTCAATGCCTCGTCGGAAATCTTATATGGTTGCCACGACTCACGGTAGTCGCCCCCCTTCTGCACATGTCCGATTGGTGGGCAGAAAAGCGTGGGCCATCCATGCTGCTGGGTAACGGTTAGCAGGGTAAACTCTGAGTCGAAATCAATGAACTCCTCGATTATTACCTCCTTCACATCGCCTCGTCCTTCCTCCATCGCCTCACGGAAAGCCTCAGCCAGTTCCTCGTCGTTGTGTACATAGCTCTGTCCATGACCACTCGACGACATCAGCGGCTTTACCACACAGGGGAAGCCAATCTCGTCGGCAGCCTTCTTAAACTCGTCGAAAGTCTTGGCATAAAAGTATTTGGCAGTGCGCAGTCCTAACTCCTTCGAGGCGAGGTCACGGATGGCACGACGATTCATGGTGTAGTTGACGGCACGTGCCGAGGGCACAACCTGAATGCCCTCTTCCTCGAACTTAAAGAGGCGCTCCGTACGGATAGCCTCTATTTCGGGCACGATGATGTCGGGTTGATGTTTCTTCACTACAGCCTCCAGAGCATCGCCGTCAAGCATTGAGAACACCTCGCGCTCGTCGGCCACCTGCATGGCAGGGGCATTATCGTAGCGGTCGCAAGCGATGACATACTGGCCGGCACGCATGGCGGCAATAACAAATTCCTTGCCCAGTTCTCCTGAGCCTAATAATAATATTTTCTTCATCAGATTAGCGGTTTGCGTACATATTGTCGTAATATTTCTGGTAGTCGCCCGAGGTGACATTGTCGAGCCACTCCTGATTGTCGAGATACCAACGGACGGTTTTTTCTATTCCCTCCTCAAACTGCAGCGAGGGCTCCCAGCCCAGTTCTTTCTGCAGCTTGCTCGAATCTATTGCATAGCGCAGGTCGTGACCGGCACGGTCGGTAACATAGGTGATGAGATCCATGTCCTCGCCCTCCTTGCGTCCGAGAAGGCGGTCAACAGTATTTATGAGCACCTTGATTATATCGATATTCTTCCACTCGTTGAATCCACCGATGTTGTACGTGTCAGCTATTTTGCCATTGTGGAAGATGAGGTCGATAGCACGAGCATGATCCTCCACAAACAGCCAGTCGCGCACATTCTCGCCCTTACCATAGACAGGCAGCGGCTTGCGGTGACGGATGTTGTTGATAAAGAGCGGTATCAACTTCTCCGGAAACTGGTAAGGTCCGTAATTGTTCGAGCAATTAGTCACCACTACGGGCATACCATAGGTATCGTGGAAGGCACGTACGAAGTGGTCGCTTGACGCTTTCGAGGCTGAGTAGGGCGAATGTGGCTGGTACTTGGTTGTCTCCAAGAAGAACTTGTCGCCATATGCCAGATGGTGTTCAGCAGAAGAAGCCGTTGTGGTGAACGGAGGCTCGATACCGTCGGGATGAGTGAGTTCGAGAGCGCCATACACCTCGTCTGTAGAGATATGATAGAAGCGCTTGCCCTCATACTTCTCAGGCAGGCTCTCCCAGTAGAGCTTGGCAGCCTGCAGCAGGCTCAGCGTTCCCATCACATTTGTCTTGGCGAACGTGAAAGGATCCTTGATAGAGCGATCCACATGACTTTCAGCGGCAAGATGTATAATACCGTCAACCTTTTTCTCCTGCATCAACTTATAGAAGGCGTCAAAGTCGCAGATGTCCATCTTCACAAACTCATAGTTGGATTTGTTTTCCACATCCTTCAGATTGGCCAAGTTGCCGGCATACGTCAGCTTGTCGAGATTGATGATGTGATACTCTGGATACTTGTTCACGAAAAGGCGCACCACATGGCTTCCGATGAAGCCGGCACCTCCGGTAATTACAATATTTTTCATAACGTGATATATTTTTTTTATTATTTGAATTTCGTTCTTATAAAATCGGAAATAAACCTCACCGACTCGTCCAGTCCAAGCACAGATGTGTTTAAACATAAGTCATAGCTCTCGGCCGCTCCCCATTTCTTGCCGGTATAGTAGTTGTAGAACGACGAGCGCGACGAGTCTTTCTTCGCTATAATCTTCCGCGCCGTCGGCTCGTCAACGTTGTGGCGCCGGATAGTCCGTTCCACACGGTCTTTCATGCTTGCCGAAAGAAAGATGCTTACAGCACACGGTTCATCACGCAGCACATAGTCGGCACAGCGTCCTATGAATACACAGCTGGCTTCTTCCGCCGCCTTGCGTATGGCCTCGCACTGAAACTGGAACAGCCCCTCGTCTGAAAACTTGTTGTCGTAGAAATTATCGTCCGACATCAATGGTGCATGCATGTGGAAGAGCGAGCGGAAGAAATTCTTCTTCTCGTCGTTTTTCTTAAAGAAAGCCTTTGAGAATCCACTTTCCTGCGCAGCCATGTCGAGTATTTCCTTGTCGCAATATCGGCATCCGAACTCCTCGCTCAACTTTCCTGCGATATAGCGCCCGCCAGAAGCGAATTGGCGTCCCACATTTATTATCACCTTCTTATTTTCCATAAGCCATATGTTTTTTCAAGAACCAGAACAGCAGTGGCCATGTCATTGCTGCCGAAAGAAAATCGCTCACCGCCATTGAATACCACACACCGTCTAATCCGATAAACCACGGCAGTATATATGCAAGAGGAATGAGCAGTATGAGCTGTCGTGACAGCGAAAGGAAGATACTGATCTTCACCTTTCCAATACATTGGAAGAAGTTTGTTATCACAGCCTGCCCAGCCACGACAAAGAACACCAGCATATTCAGTCGTATGCCCCTTGCCGACATATCAATAAGCGTAGAATCGGTGGTAAAAATACGTGCAATCTGCCGTGGGAATACCATCGACATCCCCCATCCCACAGACAGGATTGCCGTAGCAGCTCCGATGGCAAGCCATAGCACTCGCAACATGCGGTCGTACTTCTCGGCACCGTAGTTATATCCTGCAATGGGCTGCATACCCTGATTAACACCGATTACGAACATGAAGAAGACCATCGCTATCGAATTGGCTATCGAGTAAGCTCCAACAGCCATGTCGCCTCCATAACGCACAAACTGGTTATTCATGAATATCACCACGATGCAGGCTGTGGCATTCATAAGGAATGGTGATATACCTATCGAAATGATGTTCTTCACCAGGTCTGCCTTCAGTTTGTAGATACCACGTTTCAGATGCAACAACTCATTTGAGTCAGAGAATATCCACATCTGCCAGCAGAGAGCCATCGTCTGACTGAATATCGTGGCGAGCGCTGCTCCCCTAATGCCCCATCTGAACCACCACACGAATGCCACCACGAGCACGATGTTCATAGCGACGGTGAATAGCGTGGCATACATGGCGTGGCGCGGCTTTCCAGCCGCCCTCAGGACTGCGTTCATTCCGAAATACATGTGGGTGATCATATTCCCGGCGAGTATCACCTCCATAAACTCGCGAGCGTAAGGCAGCGTAACCTTGCTTGCTCCGAAGAATAGCAGTATGGGATCGAGGAAGATAAAACACACTGTCATGAACAGGAATCCTACGATGAGATTGAGCGTTACGGTATTTCCCAGCAGGTTTTCTGCCGTGGGATAGTCGCGCTGCCCCAGCTTTACGCTAATGCACGTCGAGGCACCTATACCAACGGCAGCACCGAAGGCAGCACCGAGATTCATCAGTGGGAAAGTGATGCCGAGACCGGCAATGGCTTCCGGACCCACAATCTGCCCAATCATTGCACGGTCGATGATATTGTACAGGCTTGAAGCCGTCATCGCCACAATTGCAGGCAGGGCATACTGCCACAGCAGCGTGCCAACAGGCTTAGTTCCAAGTTCGAGTGTCGATTGTTTATTGCTAGACATCCTACTTTGACATATTTTCGTGTGCAAAGGTAGTATTTTTTTTGTTAAATTACAACTAAATGAATATTTTTTCGTAACTTTGCACACTAAAAACAGTCACTAACTGGAAATGATGCGAACGTTACTACATATCCTCACACTTTCGGCAGCCGTTCTTATCTTCGGAAGCGCAACAGCCCTTGCCGACACCACCGACGGAAATGCCCACAAGATAAAATATCCCGCTCCCAAGAACTATATCTACCGCTTCACCTTTACCGACAAGCACGGCACAGGCTACCGCATTGACAAGCCTCAGGAATTTCTGTCGAAAGAGAGCATCAACCGCCGTTTTCGCCAAGGGCTTTCCATCGACTCCACCGACCTTCCGGTAAGCTATAAATACATCTACAAGCTCAACACCCCCAAGAGCACCGTGGTTGGCACGAGTAAATGGAACAACACTGCCATTGTACACACCAGCGACACCAGCATTATCAGCCGGCTTGCCGTATTGCCGTTTGTGAAGAAATGCGAGGTTGTATGGATTTCCCCCGACAGCATCATCCCTTCTACCATAAAGACGCGCTACCACCGTGAGTTCAGGGAATGGGACTCTGTTGCAACAAGCGACTATGCCACGGCAGCCGGACAGATACGCATGTTGAACGGCATTCGTCTTCACGATATCGGTATGCGCGGCAAGGGAATTACCATCGCCGTTCTTGACGGAGGATTTCTTAATGCCGACAAGATACCGGTATTCATGAACGCAAACATTGCCGGTTCACAAGACTTCGTATATCCGAAGTCGGCCGACATGTTCAGTGAAACCGACCACGGCACCCGCGTACTCTCAACAATGGCTGTTGACAAGCCCCACTTCTATGTAGGCACGGCTCCCGATGCCACCTATTGGCTGCTGCGCTGCGAAGACCAGCAGAGCGAGCAGCCTGTCGAAGAAGACTACTGGGCAATGGCCGCCGAGTTTGCCGACAGCGTCGGTGCCGACATCGTATCGTCGAGTCTGGGCTACAACGACTTCGACAAGCCCCACCACGACCACACCTACGCTGAGATGGACGGCCATTCCACGCTTATCTCCAACACCGCATCAATGCTTGCCGGCAAAGGAATAGTGATGGTAAGCAGTGCCGGCAATACCGGCATGGGACCGTGGAAGAAAATCACCTTTCCGGCAGATGCCGACGACATACTGACCGTAGGTGCCGTGACCGAGACCCACACCAATGCTCCATTCAGTGGCATCGGACCTACTCAGGACGGTCGCGTCAAGCCCGACGTCATGGCTCTGGGCAGTCCCGCAGCACTCATCTCCGGCCGTGGCACCATACTCACCGACATCGGCACCTCGTTTGCTACCCCGATTATTAGCGGAATGATAGCATGTCTTTGGCAGGCCCTGCCTTCGAAGTCGGCCAAGGAGATTATCTCCTTAGTAAGACAGTCGGGCGACAACTGCGGAATGCCAAACAACATCATGGGATATGGCATTCCCAATTTCTGGGATGCCTATCTGATGGGAGCGGAATCAGCTTCTCCTAAATGATATCAAGAATAATGTAGGAAAGGAAAAATGGAAAGGCACTCTTTATCTCTGTTTGAACTGAACTCGATGGTACGCGAGACCATCGAGTTGTCGATGGATTGCGAATACTGGGTAGAGGCAGAACTCTCTGAGGCCCGCGAAAACAAGGGGCATCTCTATCTCGACCTCATTCAGAAAGACGAACGCAGCAACACTCCGATAGCTCGTGCCTCGGCACGCTGCTGGAAAAACAAGTGGATGATGATTCGTCCGGGATTTGAGCGAACCACAGGACAGACGATTCACGCCGGACTGAAGGTCCTTCTGAAAGTTTATCCACAGTTCCACGAAGCTTACGGTTTCTCTTGGATTGTCACCGACATCGACCCCACCTATAGCCTTGGCGACATGGTGCGCCGACGCATGGAGATAATCAAGGTTCTGCAGGCCGAAGGGGTTTTCGACCTTCAGAAAGAGCTCTCTCTGCCGATGTTTGCACAGAGGATTGCAGTAATCTCAAGCGCCGATGCTGCCGGCTATGGCGACTTCTGCCGTCATTTAGACGAGAATGCCTACGGTCTGAAGTTCCGTCCCACCCTATTCCCAGCCGTCATGCAGGGCGAACAGGTAGAATCCAGCATCATCGATGCGCTCAACACCATATATTCTTGCGCCGACGACTTTGATGCCGTGGTGATAATAAGAGGTGGTGGAGCCACAAGCGACATGTCGGGTTTCGACACCCTCGCGCTTGCCGAAAACGTGGCCAACTTCCCACTTCCCATCATAACCGGTATCGGCCACGACCGCGACGAATGTATTCTCGACATGGTTTCCCACCAGAGGGTGAAAACCCCAACAGCTGTCGCCGACCTGCTCATCGACCATCTGCTCGCCGTGCTCCAGCGCATCAACGACGCGCAACTTGCTATAACAACTACAGTAAATGAGAAGATGCAGCGTGAAAGAATGACGCTGTCGAGGTTTGTAGAAATCATCCCTCGCCAATTCTCTCTCGTGAAAAGCCGTCAGGAGATGCGCTTGGAGCGTAAAGCCACACGCATGAACGACGCCATACAGCAACGGCTGTTCAGAGAGAGAAACAGTTTAGACCTTCTCGCCGGCAACCTGCAACCCATGATTTGGCGTAAGCTGACAGCAGAACGCCACCGCATAGAGATGCTGGAACAGAAGGCAAAGGCACTCAATCCGGAACTGCTTCTTAAACGAGGCTACAGTATTACGCTCTACAACGGCAAAGCGCTGAAAGACACTTCGATGCTAAAAAACGGCGACACGATAACAACGAGACTGGCGAAGGGAACATTTAGCTCTACTGTCAGGACAACGGATTAATTTACGAGGAAAGAATAAAAACACAAATATGGAAAAGGAAGTGAAATATGAACAGGCGATGATTCAGCTCGAAGACATCGTAAGAAAGATGGAGAACGACGAGCTCGACATCGACGAGCTGACCACAGAACTGAAGACCGCCCAACGCCTGATTAAGCTGTGTCGCGACAAACTCACGAAAACTGACGACGAAATCAAGAAAATACTTGCCGACAGCAATAAATAATACCAGATTATAAACTTTTTGCTTAAAAATATTGCTGATTAGCGATATTTTGATTACTTTTGCGCTCAATTATAATTATTGAGCTATAAAAAATAAAATATATGAAGAATTTAGACTGGGCTAATCTGTCGTTCGGCTACATGCCCACAGATTACAATGTACGTTGCTATTATCGCGACGGTAAATGGGGAGAGATTGAAGTATGCAGTGACGAGTATCTGAAGCTGCACATGGCTGCCACCTGTCTGCACTATGGACAGGAAGCATTCGAAGGTCTGAAAGCATATCGCTGCAAGGACGGCAAGGTGCGCGTATTCCGTGTTGACGAGAATGCAAAGCGTCTGCAGTCAACGTGCCGAGGCATTCTGATGCCTGAGATATCAACCGAGCTGTTCACTGAAATGGTCAAGAAGGTGGTACGGCTCAACCAGGAGTATATCCCCACTTACGAGAGCGGTGCAACACTGTACATCCGTCCGCTGCTCATCGGAACCAGTGCACAGGTGGGCGTTCATCCCGCCACTGAGTATTGCTTCCTAATCTTTGTGACACCGGTAGGCCCATACTTCAAGGGTGGATTCGCTACCAATCCCTACGTCATCATTCGCGACCACGACCGCTCTGCCCCCCTCGGCACAGGTATATACAAGGTGGGTGGCAACTATGCCGCATCACTCTTTGCCAACAAGAAGGCCCACGACTTAGGGTATGCCTGCGAGTTCTATCTCGATGCCAAGGAGAAGAAATACATCGACGAGTGCGGTG
>CAMOEW010000065.1 GCA_946612625.1 uncultured Prevotella sp. | reverse complement strand
CGGGAATTCTGAAATTGCGGAAATGCTGTCGTTCGGAACGACGGGAATTCTGAAACTGCGGAAATGCTGCCGTTCGGAACTTTGAGATGAAGCATTGAGGGCGAGCCAACTTTTGGCCACGCCCTCAATGCTTATTAGTCATGCGTGCATCGCATGTACTGAAGTTAAGTGGGTTAATCGAGTCCGAAGAGAATCTTCAGTCCGCCGTCAACTCCCGAGAATCCCATGAAAGCAAGACTGAGCAGACCGGCAGAAACCAGGGTAATGGCTGTGCCGCGCATGCCCTTGGGGATGTCGCTCAACTCCATTTGTTCGCGCATTCCGGCAAATACCGTCAGCGCCACTCCAAAGCCAATGGCTGTAGAGAAGGCATAGACAACGCTCTGGACGAGCGAGAAGTCTTTCTGAATCACGAGAATGGCAACGCCGAGTACGGCACAGTTGGTGGTAATCAGCGGAAGGAAAATGCCTAATGCCTGATAGAGGGCTGGCGACACTTTCTTCAAGATGATTTCGACCATCTGGACGAGGGCTGCAATCACGAGGATGAAGGCAATGGTCTGGAGATAGCCCAATGAGAAAGGATTGAGCACATAGGTCTGAATAAGCCATGTTACAATGGTTGCAAGCGTCATTACGAAGGCAACGGCGGCCGACATACCCAGCGACGTGTCAATCTTCTTTGATACTCCGAGAAACGGGCAGATGCCGAGGAACTGACTCAGGATAATGTTGTTGACAAATATCGCTGAAATGAAAATCAATATATATTCCATAGAATCTGTTTGCTTTTTACAATTTACAATTACTATCGATTAGCTCCTTACTTTGTTGACTATAGCTACGAGGAAACCCAGAGTGATGAATGCTCCCGGTGGCAGTACGAACATCAGCATGTTGTAGGTCTCAGGTATGAGCGTGAGACCGAAGATGCTGCCTGCACCGAGCACCTCGCGGCAGATGCCAAGCAGTGTAAGACCGAAGGTGAATCCAAGACCGATGCCGATACCATCCATCAGTGAATCGACAGCTCCGTTCTTTGCTGCAAAAGCCTCGGCACGTCCAAGGATGATGCAATTGACAACAATAAGCGGAATGAACAATCCGAGCGATGCGTAGATGTCAGGTAAATAAGCCTGCATGACCATCTGGAGCAGAGTGACGAACGATGCAATCACAACGATGAACACCGGGATTCGCACCTTGTCGGGAGTGAGATTCTTTATTAGCGATATTACCACGTTGGAGCAGATGAGCACGAACATTGTGGCAAGTCCCATCGACAATCCGTTGATGGCACTGGTGGTAGTGGCAAGTGTAGGACACATGCCGAGCATCAGGACAAACGTAGGGTTCTCCTTGATGATTCCATTTTTTATAATACTTATGTAACTCATAGTGTTTTATTCCTCCTTCGTTTGTGGGGTTGCACCGGTGGAGCCGTCAACCGGCGTTGCCTTATAGGCATTGTATGCATTGTTGATAGCGAGCAGGAAGGCACGGCTGGTGATGGTAGATGCGGTTATGGCATCTATCTGTCCGCCGTCTTTTTTCACAACAAGCGGAGTGGCGGGATTCTGCCCGATAATATTACCCTTGCCTTCTTTCTGGAACCACTTGTCGGCCTTGGCTCCAAGTCCCGGGGTTTCGGCATGTTCAAGAAGCGTATAGCCCAGAATATTTCCCTTTGGATCGAAACCCACGAGCACCTTCAGGTCGCCACCGAAACCGCCGGTAGTGCTCTGAACGGCAGCACCGAGGTCGCGACCGCCTGCATCTTGAGTCTGATATACGATGAATGTCATTTCCTTGCCCTTGGGATCGTTCTGCTTTACGGTGTCTGTTTTTGCAACCTTCAGCTCGCCGCCGCCCATGACGCTCTTGATACCGTCGGCAAGAGCCTGCTCTTTCTGGACGGCAATAGGACCGCTCGTAAGGTCGTTAACGTATGCAAGGATTCCACCGGTGATTATGGCAACGCCAGTAAGCACCAGTACCATGTTCTGTATTGAAGATTTCAGCTTTTCCATCCTTTTTCTTAATTCTTAATTCAAAACTTTTAATTTTTAGCTGGAACCTCGCCGAAGCGCTTTGGCTTGACGTATGCGTTGATAAGTGGTGTGAAGCCATTCATAATGAGAATGGCAAACGACATTCCTTCGGGATAGCTGCCCCAGTTGCGGATTACCACAGTCAGGAAACCGATGGCAATGCCATAGATAATCTGTCCCTTGGCACACATTGGCGAGGTTACATAGTCGGTGGCCATGAAGATTGCTCCGAGCATCAGACCGCCGGAAAGAATCTCTGTGAAAGGGTCGGCGTAAGCGGGTGAGATGATGTGCATAAAACCGCTGAACACGAACACCGTGAGGATAATGCTTACGGGAATGTGCCACGTGATGATTTTCTTCCAAAGCATATACAGACCACCGAGAATCAGTGCAACAGCACATATCTCGCCGATAGTGCCGAGACCGCCTGCAGGGTTGCTGCCTAACAGCAGGTAGGTCGCGTCGGGCACGTTATCCAGATAGCTTGTGTCGCCTGTCTTGATGGCTTCCTTCATGTAGTAGAGGGGCGTGGCTGCCGTCTCTGCATCGAGATACTTGCCCAACTGTCCTGCTACGGGCCATGATGTCATCTGTGCCGGGAAACTCACTAACAGGAAACAGCGTCCTACGAGAGCAGGGTTGAACAGATTGTTGCCAAGACCTCCGAACGTCATCTTGCCAACGCCGATGGCCACGAGCGCACCGATGATGATAATCCATACAGGAAGGTTGGACGGCAGATTGAAGCCGAGCAGCAGACCGGTAAGTGCGGCCGAACCGTCGCATACTGTGTTCCGTTCGCTACCGAGAATGTACTTCGTTATTGCCCACTCGAAGAAGACGCAGGCAATGACGCTGGTGGCAAGAACGATGGCTGAACCCAGTCCGAAATAGACGAGCGACACTATCAGGGCAGGCACCAATGCTATAATCACTCCATACATGTTTTTCTCAACGGAGTCGGTTCCGTGAGCATGGGGTGACAGTGATACTATTAATTTTCCCATTGTTTTATTTTACTATTTGACTATTTACTATTTAATCGTTATACTGTCCAAGCACTAAATATCGCTATTTCTTGGCACTGCGAGCACGGATAATGCCCATTACCGTCGATTTGCCAAGACGGATATTGTCGAGAAGCGGGCGGTGAGCCGGACACGTAAACTGGCAAGAGCCGCACTCGATGCACGAGGTAATGTCTTCTGCCTCGTCGCGCTCCCAGTTGTGGGCTGCCGACAGCTTAGCCAGCAGATAAGGCTCAAGCCCCATTGGACATGCCCCAACGCACTTGGCACAGCGTATGCACGGCTGCGCTTCCTTGCGATGGGCTTCGTCGCCGGAAAGAATGGTGACGGAGTTGGTGCCCTTGCAGATGGGCACTTCGATGCTCGTCAGTGCCTTGCCCATCATCGGACCGCCGGCAAGCACTTTGTTGTCGCCTTCGGGCATTCCGCCGCAAACCTCGATAAGGTCTTTCATTGGTGTACCCATGCGGACAAGAAAGTTGCCGGGCTTTTGCAGATGCTTGCCTGTTACCGTGGTGTAGCGTTCGAACAGAGGTTTGTGTTTCATCACTGCCTCATATACGGCAACGGCAGTGCCTACGTTCTGCACAATAGCACCAACGTTAACTGGTATGGCTGGCGGCGCAGGAACCTGACGACGGATTACTGCATCGACAAGTTGCTTCTCGCCTCCCTGAGGATAGCGCTGCTTCAGCGGTACAACCTCCACCGAATATTCAGAACCATTAAATTTTTCTGCAGCTTTCTTTGTTAACAAGTCGATAGCTGCGGGCTTGTTTGTCTCGATACCGATATATCCTTTCGTAACCTTTGCACCCTTCATCAGCAACTCGAGCCCAACGAGTATCTCGTCGCTCCTCTCCATCATCAGACGGTAGTCGGCAGTGATGTATGGCTCACACTCTACGGCGTTGATAATCACGCATTCTGCTTTGGCTGTAGGCGGTGGCGTGAGCTTGATGAACGTGGGGAAACATGCACCGCCCATGCCTACTACTCCGGCTGCCTTGATGCGATTGACAATCTCCTCGGGAGTGAGCTCTGGATGATTCTTGACTAATTCGAGTTTGTCGCTGCGGTCGATGCTCTCTTCCCACTCGTCGCCTTCCACATTGATAATAATCACGGGCTTGCGGTAGCCTGTAGCATCGATGGCGGTATCAATCTTGAACACCGTGCCGGATACTGACGAGAAAATAGGTGCGGAAACAAAACCGCCGGCCTCTGCAATCATTGTGCCTACCTTTACTTTATCGCCCTTCTGGACAATAGGTTTGGCGGGGGCTCCGATATGCTGTGACAACGGGAATATAGCCTGTTTGGGTAGGGCGGCAACTACGGTTGCCACTTCATGGCTGAGCTTGTTCTCCTCAGGGTGAACACCGCCGATTCTAAATGTTCTTGAATTCATGCTTTTTACTCCTCTTTCTTTTCTGGTTCAACGACAGGTTTCGGCTTAGGTGCAGGGAAGTTGACCGCATGGATGACATGGGTGGGACAGGTTTCTACACACTTCTTGCACAGACGGCACTTCTCGAAGTCGATATACGAGAGATTGTTCTCTATAGTTATCGCCTCGAACTTGCACTCCT
The DNA here is from genome assembly GCA_946612625.1 of uncultured Prevotella sp. Classification (GTDB taxonomy): domain Bacteria; phylum Bacteroidota; class Bacteroidia; order Bacteroidales; family Bacteroidaceae; genus Prevotella. The sequence continues at coordinate 8,276 of CAMOEW010000065.1, read as the reverse complement.
TCTGGCACTTGCCGCAACCGATACATGCTGCCTTGCAGACCTTCATTGCCACAGGTCCCTTGTCCTTGTTCACGCAGCCCACATAGACGCGGCGACCCTTCGGACCTTTCTTGCGAAGCTCGATGATGTTACGTGGACATGCCTTGACGCAGGCTCCACAGGCAACGCACTTCTCCTCATCAACCTCGGCGATGCCCGTCTCGGGATTGATGTGGATGGCATCGAACTGGCAGGCGGCAACACAGTCGCCGCAACCCAAACAGCCGAAGCCGCAACCAGTTTCGCCAGCACCGCAGGCATGAACGGCGGCACACGTCTGCAGACCGTCGTACTCGGCTATCTTCGCACGTAGTTCGCACGTTCCGCTACATCTGACTACGGCAACCTTTGGCTCGCCATTGGCTATGGCCATTCCGAGCAGGTCGGCAACCTTCGACATTACTTCCTGTCCGCCAACAGGACATGAAAGCCCCTCGATAGAACCGGCATCAGCACCCTTGACAAGTGCGTCGGCAAGACCTCCGCAACCTGCAAAACCGCATCCACCACAGTTTGCACCGGGAAGAATGCCCACCACCTCGGGGAGACGCGGGTCTTCCTGTACAGCAAATTTCTTGGAGCAGACAAACAGCACTACTGCCGCTATGAGTCCGATGGCTCCAAGCACAATCACTGCGATTAAAATGAAATTCATACCGTTTTGTTTTAAATTTGTTTTAGTTTATATTAAATGATTTTCTTCCTGTCATTAACTATCGATGCGGAAAGCCAGCTGTTTGCGTAGCCGTTCGCGGAACATATATATAATAATGTAATATGGCAAAAGCGCAACCAGTCCGCACAATGCCGACAAACCCTCGTTGCCAGTAAGCCACATCATTGCGAAGAGAACTCCCACGAGCACCATAAAGGGTATTCCGAAACCATAAAGAAGAGCGCGCTCGGCAACATCCATCGACGCGCTGACTGTAACCTCGTCGCCAACGTGGAGAGATTCAGCTCCGGAAACATTAAAAATATCGACGGTCTTCTCCTTGCTTTCCGACGCATTGCAATGGCCAGAAACCTTGCACGTAGAACATGCAGAGGTCTGCACAATACGTACACGGATACAATCGACCCCGATACTTTCAATTATACCAGAATGCTCTATTCTGTTTGCCATGTAGTTTATCTTCCTTGATTGGAATAATATTCCAACTTTATTCTGCAAAGGTAACATTAACTTTTGAATTAACAAACAAAAGTCTCAAAAAACTCAATTTTTTTTCGATTTATTTTGCCATAACCAAGTTTTTTCTTAATTTTGTACCGCTAAATACAAGAAAATGAAAGCAACAGAACAGACTTTGCAGCAAATCGAGCGACTTATAAACAAGGTTGCCGAAAAGTTCCCGGCCAGTCAGGAAGCATCGTTGATGACCGACATCCACATCCGTGTCGCACAGGAGTCGGGAGAAATTCTCGCATTCGACGACGATGACAACGAAATCACACGTGCTGTCATAGAGCAGTGGATAGATAACAAGGAAGACAATTTCTACAGCGATATTACTAACATCATCCGAAAGTGTATCGAGAAGAAGAAAGGCCTGGTGGAGAACATGTCGATTCTCAAACCATACTCGTTTGTGCTCGAAGACGACGATAAGGAGAACATAGCAGAGCTCTATGTGGTTGACGATGACACCGTGATTATCGACACAGAACTGATGGAAGGACTCGATAAAGACCTTGACGACTTCCTCACACGGCTACTCAAAAACTAAGCCCACGGCGAAATAACAACATAGAAACATGAAAGTAATGAAATTTGGCGGAACGTCAGTGGGTTCCGTAGAAAGCATCCTCAGCCTAAAGAAAATTGTAGAGAGTCAGGATGACAAGGTAATCGTCGTAGTAAGTGCACTTGGAGGTATTACCGACCAGCTGATAAAGACCTCGCGGCTTGCTGTTAGTGGTGACGAGACATATAAGGAACAGTTTGCCAGAATGGTGGGACGCCACCATGCAATGGTGAATGACATCATCAAGGATGAGAGGAAACGTGAGGCTCTTGCAGAGAACATTGATGGCCTCTTCGAGGAACTGAGGTCTATATTTTATGGTGTGTTTCTCATTCGCGACCTCAGTAGTAAGACACAAGATGCCATCGTCAGCTATGGCGAGCGACTCAGCAGTCAAATCGTGGCTACGCTCATTAACAAAGCAACATGGTATGACGCACGCACATTCATCAAGACCGAATTCAAATATGGGAAGCATACCTTCGATTCAGAACTGACCAATCGGCTTGTAAGGCAAACCTTTGCCGAAATACCGCAAGTGGCTGTTGTCCCGGGGTTTATCAGTAGTGATAAGGATACGGGGGAGGTCTCCAATCTTGGACGAGGAGGCAGCGATTACACAGCAAGTATCATTGCAGCCGCACTTGATGCCGAAGTGCTGGAAATATGGACCGATGTGAATGGATTCATGACTGCCGACCCACGTGTAATACACACTGCATACACCATACAGGAACTGAGCTATGTCGAGGCAATGGAACTTTGCAACTTCGGGGCAAAGGTAATCTACCCGCCGACAATCTATCCCGTATGTGTAAAGAACATCCCCATAAAGGTTAAGAATACCTTCAATCCCGATGAACCAGGCACGATAATAAAGCAAAAGATAGAGAACGACCGCAAGCCTATCAAAGGTATATCGAGTATTAGCGGAACTACATTGATAACCGTGACTGGACTTTCGATGGTTGGCGTGATTGGAGTCAACCGTCGAATTTTCACCCGATTGGCCGACAATGGAATCAGCGTGTTCATGGTCTCACAGGCTTCTTCGGAAAACTCAACAAGCATCGGAGTACGCGACGAAGACGCGAATGAAGCCGTAAGAGTGCTTAACGATGAGTTTGCGAAGGAAATAGAAACGGGTGCCATGTTTCCCATGCACGCAGAATGTGGGCTCGCAACAATAGCCATCGTAGGTGAGAACATGAAGCATACTCCGGGTATTGCCGGCAAATTGTTCGGAACACTCGGACGAAGCGGTATAAGTGTTATTGCGTGTGCTCAGGGTGCAAGCGAAACAAACATCTCGTTCGTAGTAGAAAGCAAACTACTGAGGAAATCGCTCAACGTGCTTCACGACTCGTTCTTCCTCTCGGAATACAAGGTTCTAAATCTCTTTATATGCGGAATTGGCACTGTGGGCGGAAATCTTATTGAGCAAATACGTACACAATACGATGAGCTAATGGAGACAAGACGGTTGAAACTGAATGTAGTAGGAATTGCAAGCAGTAAGAAAGCCATCTTTACACGTGACGGAATAGACTTATCCTCCTATCGTGAAGCACTGAAAGGCGCAGCCGACAGCAATATTGCCTATCTTCGCGACGAAGTGATCGGTATGAACATCTTTAACTCGGTATTCGTTGATTGCACCGCAAGCGGTGAAGTGGCACAACTGTATCAGACGTTCCTTGAGCATAATATTTCGGTTGTGGCAGCCAACAAGGTAGCTGCATCGAGCGACTACGATAGCTATAAGCGCTTGAAAGAAACTGCTTTGCGGCGCGGTGTTAAATTCTTGTTCGAGACAAATGTCGGGGCAGGACTGCCCATCATCGGAACAATGAACGACCTGAAGAATTCAGGTGACAAGATTCTGAAAATAGAGGCTGTGCTCAGCGGAACGCTAAACTTCATCTTCAACGAGATAGCAGCCGATGTGCCGTTCTCTGAGACAGTACGACGTGCAAAGGAACAGGGATACAGTGAACCAGATCCTCGTATCGATTTGTGCGGAAAGGATGTAGTACGAAAGCTTGTCATACTCACACGTGAGGCAGGCTACAGAGTGGAACAAGACGACGTAGAGAAACATCTGTTTATGCCCGACGATTTCTTCGAAGGCAGTATTGACGATTTCTGGAAGAAATTGCCCACACTCGACAAAGATTTCGAGGCCAAGCGAAAAGTGATTGAGGCAGAACATAAACGGTGGCGATTTGTTGCGAGGATGGAGATGGGAAAGACAAGCGTCTCGCTGGAAGCCGTGGGCGAACGTCATCCGTTCTATGGATTGGAAGGCTCTAATAATATTGTGCTGCTGACTACAGAACGCTACAAAGAATACCCGATGCAGATTCAAGGTTACGGTGCAGGAGCAAGCGTCACCGCCGCCGGAGTTTTTGCAAACATAATGTCGATAGCAAACATATAGTCAAAATGAAGCATATAATAATATTAGGTGACGGCATGGCTGACCATCATGTGGAATGTCTTGGAGGTAAAACACCGCTGCAGACAGCCGACAAGCCGTATATGGATGCGTTGGCTAAAAACGGGCGTACAGGGCGGCTGATAACCGTACCTGAAGGATTTCCACCGGGGAGTGAAGTGGCAAATACTGCCATCATGGGTTACGACCTCAATAAAGTGTATGAAGGGCGCGGGCCGCTCGAGGCTGCCAGTATAGGTTACGAGATGGACTATGACGACTTCGCCATCCGATGTAATATTATCACTATCGACGATGGCAAGATAATCACCCACAATGGAGGTAACCTGCATACCGAAGATGCCGACACGCTCATAAAATATCTCGACAAGCAATTAGGTTCCGAACGAGTGAAGTTTATTACTGGCATTCAGTATCGACACCTTCTCGTAATAAAGGGAGGAAACAAGCACATTGTGTGCAGTCCGCCGCACGACCATCCAAATGAGCCGTGGCGGCCATTGATGGTAAAAGCGGAGGAGGGATGGGCAGACAGACATGACATATATACCGACCCGGAAGGCGGCGAACATGTCAGAATGACGGCACAGGAAACCGCTGATATCATCAATGAACTGATTTTGAAATCGCAGCAGCTGCTGTCCGACCATCCCTATAACCGATCAAGGGCGCAGCGTGGAGAACGGCAGGCAAACAGCATCTGGCCTTGGAGTGGAGGCTACCGTCCGAGTATGCAGACGCTGATGCAGCTATATCCGCAAGTAAAGACTGGCAGTGTGATTAGTGCTGTTGACCTCATTAGGGGCATTGGTCATTACGCCGGTCTGGATATCATCAAAGTGAAAGGTGCCACAGGGCTTGCCGACACCAATTATGAAGGTAAGGCAGCTGCGGCAATCGAAGCCCTGCGCCGTCAAGACTTCGTTTTCGTGCATGTGGAGGCTACTGACGAAGCCGGTCACGATGGGGACTTAAAGCTGAAGATGCGTGCAATCAACTATCTCGATCACAGACTGATAGAACCAATATATAAAGAAGTGGAAAAGTGGCATGAGCCGGTATGTATTGCAATACTTCCTGACCATCCAACTCCTGTAGAAATGCGCATTCACGTCAACGAGCCGGTACCTTTTATTATATATTATAGAGGTATAGAGCCTGACGACGTAGAAACTTACGACGAGGAGAGCTGTGTCCGTGGCGGATATGGTTTGTTGCGGTTGAACGAGTTTATGAATACGTTCATGGCCATTAAATAGTCAAATAGTGAAATTTCAAATTGTAAAGTAAATGAGGTATTACAGCACAAATAAAAAGGCGCCAATGGCAACATTGGAAAAGGCAGTTGTCAAGGGGTTGGCAGAAGATAAGGGTCTCTATATGCCCGAACGCATACATAAACTTCCTAAGGAATTCTTCGATAATATTCAGGAGATGTCATTCCAGGATATAGCCTACAACGTTGCAAGCGCATTCTTCGGCGAGGACATCGACCTCGACAGCTTGCAGGATCTGGTATATGACACTCTGAGCTTCGATTGTCCGTTGAAAAAGGTGGAGGACAATATCTATTCGCTCGAGTTGTTTCATGGTCCTACACTTGCCTTCAAAGACGTTGGCGCAAGGTTTATGGCCCGACTTCTGCAGTATTTCATCCGACAGGAAGGGGATAAAGGCGAGGTGAATGTACTTGTGGCGACATCGGGTGATACCGGCTCAGCTGTTGCCAACGGGTTCCTCGGAGTGGAAGGCATACATGTGTATGTGCTCTATCCAAAAGGAAAGGTAAGCAAGATTCAGGAATGCCAGTTTACTACTCTGGGGCAGAATATTACGGCGATAGAGGTGGATGGCGTTTTCGACGACTGTCAGTCTCTCGTTAAAAGTGCTTTCATGGACGAAGAGCTGAACCGTCACATGAAACTCACATCAGCCAACTCAATCAATGTGGCACGTTTTCTGCCACAGGCATTCTACTATTTCAATGCTTATGCACGTATGAAGACTGAATTGTCAGACATTAGATTGTCGGATAGACAAATTGTAATCTGTGTTCCAAGCGGAAATTTTGGAAACATCTGTGCTGCCCTTTTCGGTCATGAAATGGGATTGCCCATAAAGCGTTTCATCGCTGCCAACAATGCCAACGACGTCTTCTATGATTATCTTCAAACAGGCAAGTATAGTCCACGCCCGAGCATACAGACACTCGCGAACGCCATGGACGTGGGCGACCCGAGCAACTTCGCACGTATTTACGAACTCTACGGTGGTTCGCACGAAAGAATAACGTCGCTCATCAGCGGAGCAACATATAGCGACCAGACTATCAGTGATACTATGCGTCGCTGCTATGAAGAGACCGGATATATACTCGATCCTCATGGAGCCTGCGGCTACCGGGCCCTGAAGGAAGGGCTCAAAGAGGGTGAGGTAGGGGTGTTCTGTGAAACTGCACATCCAGCTAAATTCAAGGATGTGGTAGAAAGAATCATTGGAAGTGAAATAGAAATACCCGAACGTCTTGCTGCCTTCATGAAAGGAAAGAAGCAAAGCGTTGGCATGTCGAAGAATTTCGAAGACTTCAAACAGTATCTGTTGAATCAGAAATAGTATTTCGTCAGTCTTTAAGTGAAGTTAAAAAATCCCAATTTTGAAAGTTTTGCTAAATAGACTTTGCAATTTGCAATTTATTTTGTACCTTTGCGCATGTTTTAAAACAAATCAATGAAAATAGAGGCATTTTATAGAACTCACCGCTACCTGGTTGAGCATACGAACGCTAAGGTACGTCGAATATTAATGGACGAGATAGACTGGAACGATCGTATGATTGGCATAAAGGGAACGCGCGGTGTCGGCAAGACAACCTTCCTTTTGCAGTATGCTAAAGAGAATTTTGACTTGAACGACCGCCAGTGTCTCTATATTAATATGAACAACTTCTATTTTCAGGGAATGGGTATTGCCGACTTTGCAGGTGATTTCTATCACCAAGGAGGTCGCACGTTGCTTATTGATCAGGTGTTTAAGCAGCCCGACTGGGTGAAAGAACTGAAAAAATGTTACGACCTTTATTCCGGACTTAAAATTGTGTTTACAGGCAGCAGTGTGATGCGGCTGAAGGAAGAGAACCCTGAACTGAACGGCATCGTGAAAAGCTACAACCTACGTGGATTCTCATTCCGAGAGTTCATTAATCTTCTGACGGGGAACGAATTCAAGCCATACACCCTTGAAGAAATAATCAACAACCACGAGCGTATAGTCAAGAAGATATTGCCAAAGGTGTCGCCGGCACGTTATTTTCGTGACTACGTACATCACGGATTCTATCCTTTCTTTCAGGAACAACGCAACTATTCGGAGAATCTGTTGAAGACGATGAATATGATGACTGAGGTGGATATTCTGCTCATCAAGCAGATTGAACTGAAGTATCTTACCAAGATAAAGAAGTTGTTCTATGAACTTGCTGAGGCTGGTCCCAAAGCTCCGAACATTTCTAATTTGGCAAACGACATCGAGACCAGCCGAGCTACGGTGATGAACTACATAAAGTATCTTGCCGATGCACGACTTATAAACATGATTTACCCAGTGGGCGAAACTTTTCCTAAGAAGCCTTCAAAGGTAATGCTGCACAACTCAAACCTCATGTATGCCATTTATCCTATTCAGGTTGAAGTGCAGGATGCAATGGAAACCTTCTTCGTCAACACAATGTGGAAAGACCACAAAATAAATCAGTCTGGCAGAGATAATTTCTATACTGTTGATGACAAGATGAAGTTTAAGATTGCCGATGCCCAGATACAACATAAGCAGCGCTACTCTCAGGACGTCATTTACGCGCGTTATAACACTGAAGTGGGGCGCGATAACCTCATCCCTCTGTGGCTGCTTGGGTTCCTGTATTGAACGAGAAACAAACTCCAAATACTTTTTAATTAAACAAATACATTTATTAAAGCATTAACAAATGGCTAAAGAAAAGAAATTTATCACCTGTGATGGTAACGAGGCTGCGG
>CAMOEW010000064.1 GCA_946612625.1 uncultured Prevotella sp. | reverse complement strand
AGGATACAAGATTCTCAATCTTGGCATAAGGGTTCGATTCCCTTACCGACTACATAAAGAGGCTGTAAAGCCTCTTTTTTGTGTAATTCGTTTGGCAGTTTGAGAATAAATCCGTATCTTTGCACTTCAAAAGAAACTTGAAATAACAATAAAAGCTATGACGATTAATATCAGAAACGTCCTCGGTGGTATGATGCTTACAGTGGCATCGGCCATGACTGCACAAACACATGTGCTCGACATTAACACAAAAAAACTTGGAGCACCAGTGCAAAAAACCATGTATGGTCTTTTTTTTGAAGATATCAACTATGCTGCCGACGGTGGACTCTATGGTGAGCTTGTCAAGAACCGTTCATTCGAGTTCTGCGACCCTCTGATGGGTTGGAAAGCATTCGGAAAAGTTGAAGTGCGCAACGACGGTCCTTTTGAGCGTTGTCCGCATTATGTGGTTCTCAGTGATCCGGGGCACCGCGAGACGCGCACAGGTCTGCAGAACGAGGGCTTCTTCGGCATTGGAGTAGAGAAAAACGAGGACTACCGTTTCACTGTTTGGGCAAAAGCTCTGAACGGCAATAGTGCCATTCGTGTTCAGCTCATTGACGAACAGTCGATGGGCGAGCACCAGGAATTCGTTACCGCGAAGGTTGACGTTTCTTCATCTGACTGGAAAAAATACGAGGTGATTCTGAAGTCGCCCAAGACTCACAACAACGCACAGCTGCGTATATTCCTTTCGAGTGGCAATCCCGTGGCATTGGAGCATATCTCGCTCTTTCCTGTCAACACATACAAGAACCGCGAGAACGGTCTGCGACGTGATCTCGGACAGGCTCTTGAGGATGCACATCCAGGAGTGTTTCGCTTCCCCGGTGGCTGCATTGTTGAAAGCTATAATCTTGAGACCCGTTATCAGTGGAAGAATAGCATAGGTCCGGTAGAGAACCGACCCACGAACCACAACCGCTGGGAGTCAACTTTCGAGTACCGCTACTATCCCGACTATTATCAGAGTTACGGACTGGGATTCTACGAGTTTTTCCTTCTCTCTGAGGATATTGGTGCCGAGCCGCTTCCTGTGCTTAATGTAGGAATGGCCTGCCAGTTCCAGAACCGCGACGAGAGTGCTCATGTTCCTGTTGACCAGCTTCAGCCATATATCGACGACTGTCTCGACCTGATTGAGTTTGCCAATGGCGACGTGAACAGCGAGTGGGGTAAGAAACGTGCCGAGATGGGCCATCCAGAACCTTTCAACCTCAAACTCATCGGCGTGGGCAACGAGCAGTGGGACGACATCTACTATAAGCGTCTTGAACCATTTATTAAAGCAATACGTGCAAAATATCCCGACATAAAGATTGTCGGAACGAGCGGACCCGATTCAGAAGGCAAGATGTTCGACAAGGGATGGGTCGCAATGAAACAGCTCAAGGCCGACCTTGTGGATGAACATTTCTACCGTAACGAAGACTGGTTCCGTTCGCACGGACTGCGCTACGACTCCTACGACCGTAAGGGACCGAAGGTGTTTGCCGGTGAGTATGCCTGTCATGGCAAGGGAAAGAAGTGGAACCACTATGAGGCGAGCATCCTTGAGGCAGCTGTGATGACAGGCTATGAGCGTAATGCCGACGTGGTATGGATGACTGCCTATGCACCGCTCTTCGCCCATGTTAGTGGTTGGCAGTGGCGTCCCGACTTGATATGGTACGACAATACACGCATGTTCAAGAGCGTCAGCTATTATGTACAGCAGATGTATGCTATGAATCCCGGTACCAACGTGCTGGCTCTGACAATGAACGGAAAGCCGGTTGCCGGTCAGGACGGCCAGGACGGGCTTTTTGCTACGTCGGTTTTCGACAAGAACAAGAACGAGGTGATAGTAAAGGTGGTAAACATCTCTGATGCGCCGCAGGCAGTGAGCCTTAACCTGCAAGGGTTGAAGCCGGCAGTTGCTAATGCCGAAACTGTCATACTCCAGCACAATGGCAAGGACGACGAGAATACTCTCGACAACCCGAACAAGATAGTTCCAAAGAGCGGAACGATAGGCATTGAGACGCAAAAGAAGGGCGCGGTAATCAATGACAATATCCCTGCGCTGAGCTTCAAACTCTACAAGATAAAGAAATGACGACAGTTGCCGACTACATAGCGGAGGAGAGCGACGAGCGCAGGTTTTCATTTGAGGTGCTGCCTCCTTTGAAAGGCAATGGCACTGATGCTTTGTTCAGAACCATTGACAAGTTGGTGGAGTTCAACCCCGCCTTCATAAATATCACTACACATCATAGTGAGTTTGTGTATAAGGAGCTGCCCAGCGGACAGTTTGAACGCTCACGCATACGTATGCGGCCGGGAACGGTAGCTATTGCTGCTGCTATACAGAACAAGTATAACATCCCCGTTGAGCCGCATGTTATATGTAGCGGAACCACTATTGAGGAGATTGAATACGAACTGCTCGACCTTCAGTTTCTCGGCATCCGCAATCTAATGCTCCTTCGGGGAGACAAGGCAAAGGATGACAAGCATTTTACTCCAACACCGGGTGGTCATGCTCACACAACCGATTTGATACGTCAGGTGTCCCGTTTCAACGAAGGCTTTTTTGCCGACGGGACACCGATAAAGAATCCGGGCAAGCCATTCGACTTTGGAGTGGCCTGCTATCCTGAGAAGCACGAAGAGGCTCCGAATATTGATATGGATATGCATTATCTGAAAGAGAAGCAGGACCTCGGTGCAAAATATGCTGTGACACAGCTTTTCTTTGACAACCAGAAATATTTCGCATTCGTGGAAAAAGCGCGACAGATGGGAATCACGATACCCATCGTGCCGGGAATCAAGCCCTTTGCCAAACTGTCTCAGCTGACAGTGGTGCCAAAGACATTCCACTGCGATATTCCTGAGGCTCTTGCAAAAGAGATAGTGAAATGTAAGAACGACGACGAAGCGATGCAACTCGGAGTGGAGTGGACTACGGCTCAGTGCCGTGATTTGTACAATCGTGGTGTAAAGAACATCCACTTCTACACAGTCTCGGCGGTCAATTCTGTTGTTGAAGTGGCAAAGCAACTGCTTTAGACATGGATTTCAGTGAGGTAATAGGACAGGAAGAAGTAAAGCAGCGACTGCTCCAGATGGAGCAGGAAGCTCGTCTGCCACATGCCATTATGCTCACCGGTCCTGTGGGCAGCGGAAAGATGGCACTTGCCATCGCTTTTGCGAGCCATCTGCTGTTGAAGAACGCAAACAGCAAGGTTATGCTTGATAAATTGCAACACCCCGATCTTCACTTTACTTATCCTACGATAAAACTTCCGTCGATGGGCAGCGACCACAAGCCAGTCAGCGATGACTTCTCGCGTGAGTGGCACGAGATGTTAATGCAAGGCCCTTACTTCAGCATGGAGCAGTGGCTTGAGGCCATGGGGGGTGAAAACCAACAGGCTATAATCACTGCCGGCGAGAGCGACAGCCTCGTGAAGAAACTCTCGATGAAGTCGAGTCAGGGGGGATATAAGGTCTCTGTTATATGGCAGCCGGAGAGAATGAACATCGAGTGTGCCAACAAACTTCTAAAGCTCATTGAGGAGCCTCCGCAGCAGACTCTGTTCATTATGGCTTGCAACGAGCCGGAGAGAATACTTGAGACCATACGCAGCCGTGTACAGAGAATAGATGTCAAGCGCATCGGCAGTGATAGTATAAGGGCGGCACTCATTGAACGGCGCGGACTCTCCGACGATATGGCCACAAGGGTCGCACGGCTTGCCAACGGCAGTTGGCTGAAAGCAATGGAAGAGTTGCAGGCTAACGGCGAGAATGAGGTGTTTCTCAATCTGTTCAAAAGCCTAATGCGCTTGGCATATCAGCGTGACATACGTGGCCTGAAGCGGTGGAGCGAGACACTGAGCGCATTCGGACGTGAGAAGCAGAAACGGTTTCTGACGTATTTCATGAGAATGATACGCGAAAGCTTTATGTATAACTTCGGAGAAAATGAATTGATGTACATGACTCATGAAGAGGAGCTTTTCACAGCCAATTTCGCACGTTTTGTCAATGAGGTGAATGTCATAGAGATTTGTGACCTGGCAAATCTTGCCATTCGCGATATAAGCCAGAATGCAAACGGAAAGATTGTATTCTTCGACTTTGCCCTAAAGATGATTGTGCTCGTATTGAAAGGTAAATAATAACAAATAAAACAATTTATTGTGGAAAACAAGGAATATGACATAATGACGGGATGCGACCGTGGGTTGTGCTCACGTGCCGTAGGTAGGCAGGACCGCCAATTAAATACATACGACTGGCTTGCTGATGTTCCCGGAAACGACCAGACCACAGACCTTGTGGAGGTGCAGTTCAAACATACCCGAAAAGGGTATTACCATAACGTGAACAACCTGCCTCTCAAGAAGGGTGATATTGTAGCTGTTGAGGCAAGTCCCGGTCATGACATCGGTGTTGTCACGCTTACCGGACGTCTGGTAAAAATGCAGATAAAGAAGGCAAACCTGAAGTCGGCAGATGATATTAAGCGTATTTACCGCATTGCACGGCAAATCGATATGGACAAGTATCGTGAGGCAAAGGCTCGTGAGCACTCCACCATGATTGAGAGTCGCGAGATTGCCAAGGGGCTCGGCCTGAAGATGAAGATTGGAGATGTGGAATATCAGGGCGATGGCAATAAGGCCATTTTCTACTATATTGCCGATGAGCGTGTTGACTTCCGCCAGCTTATCAAAGACCTGGCACTGGCATTCCATGTGCGCATAGAGATGAAACAGATAGGTGCACGTCAGGAAGCAGGACGTATAGGCGGTACGGGACCTTGCGGGCGCGAGCTTTGCTGTGCTACCTGGATGAAGAACTTTGTCAGTGTGAGCACCAGTGCAGCACGTTTTCAGGACATCTCGCTGAATCCTCAAAAGCTCGCCGGCATGTGTGCCAAACTGAAATGCTGCTTGAACTATGAGGTTGACGACTATGTGGAGGCTGGAAAGAAGATGCCGAGCAGGGAAATAGTGCTACAGACTAAGGACAGTGACTATTATCATTTCAAGAGCGACATCCTTGCTGGACTTGTAACATATTCTACCGACAAGAACATAGCCGCTAACCTGGAGACAATAACGGCTCAGCGTGCAAAGGAAATCATCGAAATGAACAAGAAGGGCGAAAAACCCTACACACTGTCGGAAGAAGGACATAAGGAGCAGAAAGCTTCGACCCATGTGGAACTCCATGATGATGACATCAGCCGTTTCGACAAGGCAAAGAAGAAAAAAAAGAAAAAACCACGTAAACCGGTTCAGAAGGCTAAGGATGACAATAAAGAGCAGTAGAGGGTTTGTGGCAGCATCGATAGTTGCGGTCGTATGTCTTTTAACAGCATGCGACCGTGCTACCGTATATAATCACTACGAACAGACGCAATCGTCGGGATGGGAACGCAACGATACACTGGTATTCCACCTGCCGAAGCTGAAAGAATGTGGAACTTACAAGGAGGAAGTGGGGTTGCGCATTAACAGTGAATTTCCTTTTATGGCAATCGCGCTAATCGTAGAGCAGGAAATCTTCCCGTCGGGAGAAACCTTGTCTGATACTCTCTATGCCACTCTTACCAACAAGAGAGGCGATGTGTTAGGCCGTGGAATAAGCTTGTTTCAATATATGTTCGACCTAACCACGTTGCAACTGCGAGAAAATGACTCTATACAGGTCAAGATCCGACACAATATGAAAAGAGAAATTCTACCAGGCTTGTCTGATGTGGGAATAAAGTTGCGTAGAATAAAATAAAATATCAGTTTCTTGACATGTTCCTGCTGGCATCGATGCGTAGGAAGATAAAGAGCAGCAGAGTAAATCCCCAGAGCGATGAGCCTCCATAGCTGAAGAAAGGAAGTGGTATGCCGATGACGGGCGTAAGGCCCAAAACCATCCCGACATTGATGAAGAGATGAAACATGAAAATGGAAAGCACACAATATCCGTACACCTTTCCAAAGTGATATGGCTGGCGTTCGGAAAGATGTATCAGCCGGAGGATAAGAGCCAGGAACAGCATGAGAACACTGGCCGACCCGAGGAAGCCTTCCTCCTCTCCAACAGTACAGAAGATGAAGTCGGTGTCTTGCTCAGGAACGTATTTCAGCTTAGTCTGAGTGCCATTGAGGAATCCTTTCCCTTCCAGCCCGCCTGAACCGATGGCTATCTCACTTTGGTGGACATTGTAGCCGGCCCCCTTAAGGTCTTCTTCTAGTCCCAGCAGCACGTTGATGCGCACGCGCTGGTGTTTTTCCAGAACATGGTTGAGCACGTAGTCGGCACTGTAGAAGAATGTCATTGAACCGATGGCAAATGCTATTATCAACCAGTAATTGCGTACTCGGCTTGACATTGCCTGCCATAGCAGGATTATTATGATTACTGCAAAGATGCCGAGCTGGACCCATACGATGTTGAAGGGAATGACATAGACAGAGAACAGTAATATCAGGAGCGTGGCAGCAATGCTACCTATACCTAAATGCATGCCTAAACGACGGTTGTCGCAATAGCTATATACCAGTCCGGATGTGAACAGCTGGACGAGCAGCAGTACGGTGAACTTGCCGACACTTGTTGGCGTGTTGAACATCATCACGTCGCTGAATTTAATGCCTATGACGAAATAAACCACCATAGCAACTCCGGTGAACAGAACACTTCCCGTCATGCCTTCACGATAGAATACGAGGAAGAATGACAGATAAACAAGAGCAGACCCCGTCTCGTGCTGAAGTACGATGAACAGCATGGGCACAAGTATGATGGCAAGCGAAACGGCAAAATGCTTCCATTTGTTGATGTCGTATCCGTAGATGCTCATGAATTTTGCCAAAGCCAGGGCCGTGGCAAACTTTGCAAACTCTGCCGGTTGCAGTCGAAGCGAGCCGATTACAAGCCACGAGCGCGACCCTTTGATAGTATGAGGGTTGAAAATGGTGGCAAACAGTAGCACCAGCAGTAATCCGTAGATGACAAACGAGAACGTGTCGTAGAACCGGTCGTCGAGCAGCAGAAGCATTGTGGCGAGCACTATTGAAGTGCCTATCCACATTAACTGCTTCCCTGAGTTAGTGCTCAGGCTGAAGATGTCGGTCTCACCATAGTCATAGCTGGCTCCGCACACGCTTAACCATCCAAACGTGAGCAGGGCGAGATAAATGAATATCGTCAGCCAGTCGATAGAGCGGATTACACTCGGTTGTCTATCTGCTTGTCGTACCATACGATATATGTCTTTCCTGTAATTGTCGGGCCTTGGCTTCAGAGTACTCCGACAGTTTGCCCGTTATATATTTCTCCATTATCAGACTGCCGATTGGCACACCGTAAGTGGCTCCCCATCCTCCGTTCTCCACATATACGGCAACGGCTATCTTCGGATTGTTCATAGGAGCGAAGCCCATGAACACAGAATGGTCGTGACCACGGTTTTGGGCCGTTCCCGTTTTTCCACAGGCTTCGAAAGGCAGTCGTCGCAGCTCGTGGCACGTTCCGCCTAATGCAGAGGCTCGCATTCCCTGCACGATGTATTCGTATGCCTCGCGGCTTGCCATCGAGACATGTTTGCGAGTGAACGATGTGTCGATTGCTTCGCCTTCAATCTTCCTAACCACGTGGGGAATATAGTAGAATCCACGGTTGGCTATCGTGGCACCGAGATTGGCTATCTGAAGTGGAGTGGCATTCACCTCACCCTGTCCGATTGCAATACTGATGATAGTAAGACCGTTCCACGAACCTTTGTATGCCTTGTCGTAGAAAGCTGCATTAGGAATTAACCCACGCTTTTCACCTGGAAGATCTACACCAAGAGGATAGCCGAATCCCATGCTTACCATATAGTCGCGCCATTTGTTCATCGCGTCCTGAACGTGAGGATATTTCTGGCGGTTGCCAATCATGTAGTACAGTCCCCAGCAGAAGAAACCGTTGCACGATGTGCTCAATGCAGGCACAAGGGGTAACGGAGCTGCATGTCCGTGACAGCCGACGTGAAGTCCACGGAAACTGAAGCCGTGGCTGCAGGGGTATAGTGTAGTGGGGGTGATGATGCCTTCGGAAAGGAATGTCAGTCCCTGGGTAGTCTTGAATGTAGAGCCGGGAGGATATTGGCCCATAATACTGCGGTTGAGCAGTGGCTTCCATACGTTTGTGCTCAGCAGGTGATGACTCTTCGACCTGCGTTTGCCTACCATCATGCGTGGGTCATAGGTTGGCGATGACACCATACAGAGAATCTCGCCTGTCTGTGGGTCAATGGCAACGATACTGCCTATTTTACCCTCCATCAGACGTTCGCCAAGAGCCTGGAGTTCGATGTCAATGCCAAGAGTAAGTTTCTTGCCTGCTATGGGACGCCTGTCGAGCTTGCCGTTTTGATAGCGTCCCTGAATGCGTCCGTGAGCATCGCGGAGAAGTATTTGCATTCCTTTCTTGCCGCGTAACTGTTTTTCGTAGCTTCGCTCAATGCCGAGCTTGCCGATATAGTCGCCTGGCTGGTAGTAGTCGTCTTTTTCAATGTCGGAAGGCGAAACCTCAGCAACGTCGCCCAGAACGTGGGCCGCATAAGGATATTGGTACTGACGTATGCTTCGCCGTTGTATGTAGAAACCTTTAAACCGGTAGAGACATTCCTGAAACACGCTGAACTCACGGTCGGAAAGCTGTCCCATGAACATCTGCTGCGTGAATCGCGAATATCCGGGATTCTTGTTCCTATCCTTGATTAGTGCCATTCGCTCTATGAAATAGTCTTTGCTGATGTTCAGGGAGCGGCATAGGTCGAGAGTGTCGAGATTCTGCATCTCATTCATCACCACCATAATATCGTATGATGGCTGATTATATACCATCAGTTTGCCGTTACGGTCGGTGATGATACCGCGCGAAGGATATTCTGTCTTCTTAAGGAAGGCGTTTGAGTCGGCATTCTTCTTGTAGTCATCGCTCATTATCTGAAGTGTGAAGAGCCTTATGGTATAAACGATGACGATAATAATTGCAATCCCGCCGATGATATATTTGCGATTGCTTAGCTCGTAGTCTTTCACTTTCCCTTAGTACTTTCAATAACCAGAATGAAAAGCATTGTGAACAGCGAAGTGCCTGCAATGTTGAGAAGATATTGCTTCCAGTCGTAAAACGAGAAGTCTTCGAGTGCAAAAAATAACAGACAGTATAGCAATATGAGTGGGAGGGAGTATGTGAAATACCGCCAGAATCCCATCGATGCCATCGTGGGTTTTATATCTTCGTCGCGGTTGTCGCGTACCATCAGGCCTAAGAACGGCTGTTGTATGAATGCTATAAAGGTGAGCGATGCTGATGCCACTCCCGGAGTGTTGGCAAACATATCGGCAGCCACGCCCATCACGAATCCCCAGAGTATGGTGCCCCAGCGAGGATAGTCGGAAGGAAACATGAGAATAAAGTGTACATATAGCAATGGAGTGGCACAGCCGAACAACTTTATTCGGTTGAGAATAAGTGCCTGAATAAGACAGAGCACCACCAACATTCCTAATTTCTTTAGAAAATCGACAGACATTTCTTCTTTACTCTTCTTCTCCTTACTCCTTCACATTGAGCTTCAGCGAGTCGTTTGCAGCACGCATCAGTTCCATGCGCTCAACAATGCTCCTGTCGGTAATGACACAAACGTCGCGCAGATTGCCGAAGTCGGTACTCAGCCGAACTTTCAATTTATACGACAATCCGTCGCGCGAATTATATACCTCAATTATCTGCCCTACAAGTACGCCTGGGGGGAATATCGACGAGAATCCGCTCGTCTCCACCCAGTCGCCACGGTTGAAGCGTGCATGGCGTGGCACATCCTCCACGTATGCAATGCTAGCGTCGCGACCGTCCCAGCAGAGATAGCCAAAGTAGCCCCTGTTGCGGATGGTACAGCTGATGCGGCTCTTGACATTGAGTATCGGCATGACAATCGAGAAATGATGGCTTGTAAGATATACAACTCCAACAAGTCCGTTGCCGCAGACTACGCCCATTTCCGACTTGATGCCATCGGCGGTCCCTTTGTCAATGGTGATGAGGTTGTTGGGCTTGTTAATCGAGTTAGATACAATCTTTGCTGGAACTACTTCAAACTGCTTGATTAGCTTCATCTGACTCTGGAACGACTTCACGGTGTCGCCAGTCTG
The DNA here is from genome assembly GCA_946612625.1 of uncultured Prevotella sp. Classification (GTDB taxonomy): domain Bacteria; phylum Bacteroidota; class Bacteroidia; order Bacteroidales; family Bacteroidaceae; genus Prevotella. The sequence goes on along the minus strand of CAMOEW010000064.1, from coordinate 2,738 downwards.
CTCGGCATACAGCCTACGCAACTGGGCAATCTGACGCTCAAGATAGAAATTGCGAAGTGTTAATTCTTCGTTAACCTTGGTCAGCGAGAAAAATGACCTCACAAACGAATCTACTGTGTAAACCTTGCCTACTATGGCATTCGCTGAGCTAAACCATACACTGCCCTGATAGTTGTTGTACTGAAACAGCAGGACAAAGCTGATTACTTCAAGGATTACAAGTAGAAACCAGTTATGGTATTTCTCCAGAAACGCCAGCAGATTCTTCATCAGTCATCTTTCAACCGTCATTCCACAGCTTATCTCATAAGGAACGAGAAACGGTTCACGTTCTTCAGTGCAATGCCAGCACCCTTAGCTACGCTATGTAGAGGATCTTCAGCTATATGGAAAGGTATGTTTATCTTGTCGGACAGACGTTTGTCGAGACCACGCAATAATGCTCCTCCGCCAGAGAGATAGATGCCGTTTTTCACAATGTCGGCATAAAGTTCAGGAGGAGTGTTTTCGAGCGCAGAGAGTACGGCGTTTTCTATCTTGGCTACTGTCTTGTCAAGACAATGTGCAATCTCCTGATAGCATACTGGCACCTCCATAGGCAGTGCTGTAATACGGTTAGGACCGTGAACGATGAAGTCATCGGGAGCTTCGTCGCCAAGGTCGGTAAGTGCACTACCCACGTGAATCTTTATGCGCTCAGCCATGCGCTCGCTTACTTTTACGTTGTGTTGACGGCTCATATAATCCTGAATGTCTGCTGTCAGGTCGTCACCGGCAGTGCGGATAGAGTTGTTGCTCACAATTCCGCCGAGCGAGATAACTGCAATCTCAGTACTGCCGCCGCCTATATCTACAATCATGTTGCCCTCAGGAGCCTCAACGTCAATACCTATACCTATAGCTGCAGCCATGGGCTCGAAGATAAGATATACATCGCGACCGTCGGCATGCTCGGCGCTGTCGCGAACGGCGCGGAGCTCGACCTCGGTGGAACCGGATGGAACGCCGATTACCATCCTCAGCGACGGATTGAACAGACGGCTGCCCGAATGCACCATCTTTATGAGTCCGCGCATCATCTGTTCGCAAGCGGAAAAGTCGGCGATTACTCCGTCGCGCAGCGGACGGATTGTGCGGATGTTGTCGTGCGTCTTCTCATACATCATCTTGGCCTTCGTTCCTACGGCAATCATCTTGTCGGTGCGACGGTCAAGTGCCACTACTGAGGGCTCGTCAACAACAATCTTGTCATCACTGATAATGATGGTGTTAGCAGTGCCAAGATCCATGGCAATCTCTTGTACAAAACTGAAAAATCCCATTCTTTATTTGATATTTGACAATTTCCTGTTTAATGTTTGGCAAACCACTCATGTATTGCTGTGTCATAGTGGGAACTCACACCAAATGCCCGCGTTGCAAACATTCGGCGCTCGTTGATGTCGGTCTGGGCACCCTTCTTGTTGAGAATGTCGAGCAGAACACCGTATTCGGCCTTGCTCGGCACGATTACTACATCCTTGAAGTTCTTGGCTCCGGCACGTATGAGCGAGATGCCGCCGATATCGATTTTCTCAATGATGTCGGCTTCGCTTGCACCACTGGCTACGGTCTGTTCAAACGGATAGAGGTCAACGATGACAAGGTCGATTTCGGGAATCTCATACTGGGTCATCTGCTCCTTGTCGCCATCGTTGTCGCGGCGACCGAGAATTCCTCCGAATATTTTCGGATGCAGGGTTTTTACGCGGCCGCCGAGAATAGAAGGATAGGTGGTCACTTCCTCTACCTTCAGGCACTCGTAGCCCAGACTCTCTATAAACTTCTGCGTACCGCCGGTTGAGAGAAATTTCACACCCTCGTCGTTCAGTTTCTTCAACAGCTCGTCAAGTCCGTCCTTGTGGAAGACCGACACGAGCGCAGTCTTGATTTTCTTTGTTTCTGACATGTTTTCGTTATAATGCATTATATAATATGTTATCTATACAATCTCTCTAATAATTTTCAAGCATCTGCTTTATTTCTTCGCGTTGCTTTGCCTTCTTTTTTTTCTTATGAAGAGTAATTAGCCCAAACAGGTCGAGGCCTTTTGTCTTTTCGGCTTTCATAAGTTCTGCATCGGTGTGGTTTATTCGCTTCTGATTTTCAATCATCTGCAACCGTTTTGCCGATCGCTTGTTGTCACCCAACACATAAACGTCGCGCAGCATGAACTGATTCGAAACCAGCACAATGGTGTCGGGAATTGACTCAACTTTGTATTTTCGGGCGTCGTATGCAGTATGTGAGAAAGTTATATATTGGCATGAGTCGGGAACAGTGAACCGTCCGTTGACGTCGGTAGTGTCAATAAGCTTCTTTCCGGATATAATACTCACTCCGCTTATTGGCTCATCGGTCTCGAAATCTACTACAACAGCGCTGCTCTGGGCTTTGGCGGAAATAGCAAAAACCGTTAGCATACAGAAAGTTATCAGTCTAAAATACATATTGCTGTCCTATTTTTGGGTGCAAAGTTACACAATTTTTTAGTAACGACAATATTTTTTTGCTTGAAAATAGTGTATATAGCGTTAAAAACAAATTTGTTTCACATGCCTGTCACTCTCGTGGGAAACTTTTTCTGTCTTTTCGGTTCTCCAATAAACAAAGGGGGTTCGGCACTCATGCCGTTACCCCGATATTTTTTTGTGATCCGCTTGGGGCTCGAACCCAAGACCCCAACATTAAAAGTGTTG
>CAMOEW010000063.1 GCA_946612625.1 uncultured Prevotella sp. | reverse complement strand
ATAATATTAACCATAGCCGTCAGGTCGGAACCGTTAACCTCACCGTCGCCGTTGAGGTCGCCTGGGTAGCCTTGGTTGATGTTAACAACAAGCTTTGCACCCGGCTGTATATACGTAAGTTCTACCGAACGGCTGTTAGTACCTTCTGGAAGTGCTGCAACATCAAACATCAGGTCGAATCCGAAGTCTTCGTTGGTATAAACCTCATTTTCGATTGTATTGGAAAGCCATTCTGGAAGCTCATTGCCTTCGATATTCTCATCGAGCTCGAGAATTGTCTGCATCTCACCATCACCAGCTTCGGAATTATAGAGCATAGGTCTTACGTGAATTTTAACCTTGCCACCCTCTACAGGAACGTTGATATTGGTGTTGTCGGCAGTATAGAGATAACCATAGATGGCGTTCTTGAAACCAAGCATCATGCTACCTTTGGTATATGAATAGATTCTCTCGTCGCCAGTATCCTGAGCATAAGTGTTGATTTGTGTCAATTCGTTATAGTCGTACTCACCGTAAGGAACTGCTGTGAATGTGCCGTTATCCCAACCTTCAAGAATGACAGCAAACTCGTCGTCGATCATCAGATAATCGAGCGTAGTGCTCAGACCAAACTCGTCCTCAACATAAAATTCATCCCAATTTATGAAGTAATAGTTGTACGTTCCCATCTGAGTTACCTCGGGATTTACATCAGCCTCGGCAATAACGTCGCCAATTTGGAGAGAACCAGTATTACTGCGAGTAACCTTAACAATCTTGCACTTCAGTGTGAACGTCTGGCCCTCTGTCACCTTGAAATCGCGAACCATCATGTTCACACCTGTAAAATAAAGTGGAGAAGCAGGTTTGCCCTGATAGAGAATCATGTTGTGGATGCTATACTTCTGTGTATTAACATCAGGAGTGCCGAGGAAGCCGTAGTAAGCAAAGTCATATGCCGGGCAAGCCTTTGTCATCATAGCATATGATTCGTCGCTCATTTGGTAACTGCTACCCATATCACCAGCAAACATATATGCCGGTGCAGAGCCGTTCCACTGATAAGGTTCAGACTTTGCACCTTCGTTTGAGCCTACAAGGACAGGAGTTGAATATTGGTTGCCGCCAATCGTAGGCAGTTTGAGGTCGCGCTCGGTGAAAGTACTTACGACAGGCTCACTCGCCATCAGTGTGTCAGACCACAGCCATGAATCGGCAATGTCGGTGGTCAAATTCGTAAATGGCAGTTCAACGTAAGGAGAAACCATTGTATAGTTGTTTTTGAACGAATATCCCGTGGTTGACAAATGGGCATTGAGCAGCAGGCTTGCCGGTTCGAACGAAACCTTAGGAGCCACTACCTGACCCGGCAAAAGATATGTGATGTTCTGAGCACGTGTAAGATATCCCAAGCTGTTCACTCCCGCTGAGTCTGGGTAGGCCATGTAATAGATAGTCTCACCTTCAGGAACGGTAATCGAACCATCCTCATTAACATTCAAAACGATGGCACCGTCGGCAGCATTGCTTTCAAGGAAGGCTATCCACGATGAAGACTTGAACATAATCTGCCTGGCAATCGTGATAGTACCGGCAGTATAAGTATATTCTACCGCCAAACCATTAGTGAAAGAATCGGGATATGGGTTTGGAATAACATCCTTGATAAGCAGTGCTTCGCTGGCTGAAGTGCCCGTCTGCATTGTCCAAGGCGACGTTCCACGACCTGATATAGTGGCCATACCAGTGTATTCCGGCTGAACCACACCTGCTCTTCTTTGAGAATTGGCACGGAAATTTCTTTCCACAGCCTTAAGGTTCTTGACGCCGGCAAAGTTAACCTGACCGACAGCAAGATCCTTGTAGATTTTTCCAGAAGCCACAGTCTGTCTGGCAGGCTTGCTTACATTTGCCTTAAAATAAGAGCTTGACTGTTTTGCTTTTGCAGCATTACCATACTTTGTGAATTTCTGAGCTGACATTGACACAGTCATCAACGCAGCAGCTGCACACAGTAATAATTTTCTCATAAGCGTGTCTGATTAAAAATTAGTAATAAAATTATTTCAACACAAAACTCTTGCTTCCGTCGGTGGATGTAAACAATCCTCCGGTAGGAGCGAAGAAATTATTTGGAGTCACATTGTAAAGACCATTAAGAGTAGCAGCGAAAGACCGAGCCAAGGTCTCAAGCTGTGTTGCCTTTGTTTTGAGTGAGTTGAGGTTCTTATCTGTAATGCAATCTGCATTGTAAGCAACATCATACATTCCGAATGCCGGACAACTGAGATTAAGAGCCACTCCGAAGGTATTGGTGTTCTTATCAGTCTTTTTGGATGAGGTATAGAACGTGAACACCAGTCCATAGACGGACTCTGCACCCGTTGACTTGCCAATACCTATATGCGCCAGCGAATAATTTTTATTTGCTTTCTGCAGTTCTGCAGAAATCTGGTCATACAGCGACTGCTGCTCGGATGTAAAGAATGAGGCATCGAATTTCCATAAGGCGGTATGAGTCGCAACATATTCATCCCACCGTGCAATAATCTTCACATCGCCATTCTCGCTTACAAGGCACGAGCTGTCGGCAGCAAGCGAAAACTCTTGGAAGGTATTCTGTCCGATAGAGTCTTGCTTCTCGATGCGGAAGCCCTTCGGAGTGAAACAGCAAGCGATGGAGTCGTTACGCACATTGTTAACAAGACGCTCGCTGTAGCGGAAACGTCCGTTGCGCAGACCAGAGATGTAGAGAGTATCGGTGCCGTTGGTAACATAATAGGTAGTGATTGCAGTAGAAGCAATGTAGTTCTTCATCTTGTCGGTTTCGTTGATGTAGCCCTGAAATGTAGTGTCGCACTTTACGAGACGACACTCTGCACCATGACGCTCGCCTCGCAGAATAACCTCGTCGTCGTTGAACGACATCACCACAAGGTTCTGGTCGCCAAGCATTCCCTGGCCGTCTTTAACCAAGTTGTTTGGCGCAGCTGAAGGCAATACCGGATCAACAAGCGGAGTGAGAACATCGTTCCATGTGTTGAATGCCAGCACAAGTCCATCTTCGTTAAGGATATCATAGACACTCGAGGCCTCTGTATATTTGCCGGCATTGCCGCCGCGCAACATACGATGGTTGCTTGCCAGAGTCACCTTACCATTGGAATAGAAATCGGCAAACATGTTGAAACCCTCATACTGGTAGCCATCGGTTCCGCAGAAATACTGGAACACCCAACCGTTCGGGGCTTCAGTAAGCAGCGACTTCAACTGATCGCCGGTATGCTCGATGCGCAGGGCTGCTGACTCAGTGAAAAAATCGTCGTCCTCAAAGCGGCACGATGTAAACAGCATTGCCGGCAAAACGGTGAGGATAGCGATGCGATATAATTGTATCTTCTTCATTTCTAAACAATTTTTCGTTTATAATTTACAACATCTCATTTCAACCCGTAGATGACAACTTCGTTAGCAAGATAATTGTTAATGTTGTTCTGACGGTTTGTGACATCATGACGGAGAGCGAAGGTATGAAGTCCCCAACGCTCGTTGTGCCAGGTGGTGGCAATGTTAATCTTCTTTAGAAGGGCAGTAGCACCGGCCACATTTTCACCAGTGGTGTAAGGCCATGTTTCAACAAACGTACGGAACGACGTAAACTTCTGCTTTTCGGTATAGCGGTAGCGGGAAACATACTTGGTGTAATCTTTGTTGATTACTTCCTCTGAATTGCGATGAACATCGAGTACGACACGACCTGTGGGCAGATCGTAAGCACCGCTCTGAGAGTTATACTCCATCTCGTCGTAAAGGGTGAAATCGTTCCAATGGGCATTGGGGGCATCAATATCGATGTCGAGCGAATCGCAGAGAGCAAAGATTTCTTCGCGGTCGCCGGCACTGAGACCGTTTGCCGTGGCATTGATGAGACGCATCATCCAGCGGTAGGGTGTATCGGTGATGATGCAGGATAGAGTCTCAACGAAGTCCTCGTAGTTGGCAGAGGATGCATAGTGGGTTACGTAGCCCATACGGTGTGACTCTACGGAGTCGCGCTCAAACCAGTCGATAGGATCGTAAGTTCCCGATGTCACCTGTCCAAAGGTAACAGGATATGATTTGGTCTGATGAAGGATATGAGAGAACTCATGGTGCATCGTATGGAACACACGATCGTTGAGCGTCTCTATATCTCTGCCTGTCCAAGGATTGGAAAGGTCGTAGCCTTTCATCTCATTGATGTTGTAAAGAGTAATCTTAACGCCTCCGGATGCTGTTCCGAGCACCTCGGTGCCGGTTCTGGGGCTATAGCCTGAAGAACCGATGAAATGGAAGATGCGAGGCCCATACTGTTTCATGAAATTCTCGCCTGCCTGCGACGTATATACGTCATAGAACAAATAGCGGATGAAATGGGCTATAAGCTGCGAACGCTCATAGCTGGCCGGAGCCAGTTTAAAACTGTAGTCGGATGCCGGCTGGTTGAACTTATACTGCACTTCTACATTGTATGGAACGACAAAGTTGTCGTAAAGCCACTGGTCGAACTCTGCCGTTGACTTCGTAGTATCTACTGCAGGAATATTAGTGTCGTAGATTGACGCGGTGAAATCATCATCGCCACAAGAGCCGACTGTCAGCACGAGAGCCATGCTCATAATATATAATAATGTATTCTTCATATCGTTGGCTTTATTGGAGATTAGTTGTGTAAAGCTTCGGAACCACAGTCATCGGCGTGGTCTCATTGGAAGTCGGGGCTTCACGGTAGGTGCTGGGATAGCCGGCCGAAATCACGTTGTTAGGAATCTGGAGAACGCGACGTGGGTCGTTCCAGTCAAGATAGTCATGGGTTACGTTGTAATCGCGCTCACCACGATAGGCGTGATGCACCTTGATGCCGTAGCGCTTGATGTCGAACCAGCGCAGACCCTCGAACATCGTCTCGACACGACGGAAATGGAGGATGCAGCTAAGGATGTTGAGGTCGTCACCGGTGAGAACCTTGAAAGAAGGACTCATCTTGTCGGGATTGATTTCGCTCACATAGTCGTTGGTGGCGGGGTCGCCGCCATAGAAGCTGTTGATTCTTGCCTGAGTCAGAGGAGTGTCAACAAGCTTCGACTTTGTCCAGGCGTTGAGGTCCTGAAGAGCCTTGTCGCTCTGACCAAGGTACAGCTCAGCCTCAGCACGGCAAAGGAGCGTCTCCTCGGCTGTAAAAGGCTGATAAATGATGTGTACCCAGCCGATGCCGGCAATCTTGTCGTCATACTCAAAATATTCATATACACGGAACAGCCATGAGCCATCGTCGTTCTCGCCGTAGCGGTATATCTTACCATCGTATGCCGGAAGACGGTTACTCCAGTTGGGGCCGCTACCGTAGATGGCATTCTTCGACGACTTTACTTTTTCAGCACTGTTACCGTCGTTGATAACGAAGCGGATGGCACTGAGCATACGGTCCTGAAGTGAATAGGTGGTCTGGAGAAGATAGTTGCAGGCAGCCTGCTCGTCATTGTAGGCCTTCAGCATCGACTCTATGGTATTTGTGCTCATCGAAGCCCACTTGCGAAGCGACGACGACGGATTCGTGCCAAGACAGGCATCAGCATATTTTATGCATTTAGCATATTCGCGCTTGTAGAGATAGAAACGGGCTGCAAAGGCATTGGCCGCATTGCGGTTGAAATGGTAGGCCGGTACTTTGTACTTGGAATCATCCACAAGGTTGATTCCCTCCAGAAGGTCTTTCTCTATAAGGTCGTAAGTCTCCTTAACGCTGTGGCGGAACTCGGGCTGAGAGTAGTCAACATGAACGACGTTCTCAGGCTTGGTAACGTAAGGGATAGCCATATCCTGCTGACTGAGAACAGAATCCTTGTAGGCTTCGGCAAACACATTTACAAGGACGAAGTGCAGATAGGCACGGACAAGGTGAGCTTCGCCCCATGAATGTGAAAGCGTTGCGTCATGCGCAGGGTCTGCACTCATAGCCTCCATTGCCTCAATAGCATGGTTGGCGGTGGCGATGCCCTTGTAGAACCCTTCCCATACAGCATAGGGAGTATCATCCTCGCCGATACCGTAGTTCTTGATATCTTTCCAGCGATAAGCCTCTTCATGGAACAAAGAATAGGCTGCACGGTGAATACCAGGCTTCACAACGTTGTTATCTACAAAATTGTCGCCACTGAGTTCGCAGATGACTGCCGGAACGGCACTGGGATAAGCAGAAGTAAGCAAGAGGGCAACCTTCTCGGGCGTGTCGATTTCAGTACGATTGTCGGGAACTTCGTCAAGTTTGTCATTGCATGATGCCAGACCAACGACAGCTACAGACAGCACACCTATATATTTAAATATATCTAATCGTTTCATTTCTTTTATCATATATTTTTATCGTTTCTTAAAAGGAAAATTAGAATCCCAGACGCACCGTGGCTGTAAACTGCTTTGTGATTGGCGAGGCTACACCACCGGCATTGATGAACTCCGGATCCTGGCCGTTCAGTTTCTTGTCGGCATAGAGCAGACAGAGATTGGTGGCCGACAGCTTGATAGATGCACTTGTGAGAACGCCTGTTGACTTCATAAGCTGCTGTGGGAATGAATAAGTGAGCGACACTTCCTTCAGACGCACGAAGTTACCCTTGGCTATGCGCACATCGGAATAATTGTAGGCATTGTATGCCGTCCGAAGATTTGTGGAGCCATAGCGGTCCATCTGGTTCTTAGAGGCAATGGTAGGAATATTGGTATAAGCCTCATCGCCCGATACCATCCAACGGTTCTTGAACTCACGAGGAAGTGCCGAGAGGTCGCTGTAAGTGCTTGAGAAGGAATCGTCAAGACGGACAACGTTACCTCCGGAGTAGGTTATATAGACATCGAGACCGAGTCGGCCGAACTTGTTGTTAGAATAGGTGAAGCTGTTGTTGAACGAACCATACCATGTAGGGTCGGAAGCACCTTCATACTGGAGGAAGCTGTTGAGGTTTTCGGTCTCCTGGAAGTTTACGTCGCCGACAGTGGCCTCTCCCTTCTCATTATATACCATTGGCAGACCCTCGCTGTTAAGACCGGCAAAGCGGTAGCTGAAGATTGAACGGACGGGATAACCCTCAAGGGCATAGCCCTGACCACTGACAAGGTCAACAGCACGGCTGGAAGTCTGAAGATTTGTGATTTCGTTCTTCGCGCTCGAATAAATAAGGTCGGTAGTCCACTTGAAGTCTTTCTTCTTGATGTTTACTGTGGAGATACCCAGCTCGATACCATGCGACTTCATGTCGGCTACGTTTGCCATCTTCTGAGGCCATCCGCCGGAGCCCTGAGTAAATATCGCACCGATAAGGTCGAAATTGTTACGCCAGTAGGCATCGAAAGTGACGGCTATGCGTTCGTTGAGGAAACTGAGGTCGGCACCGATGTTGAACTCGTGTTTTTTCTCGTATGTCAATTCACTATTACCAAGGTCGGACAAATAGATTTCTCCCTCTGCCGCCGAAGTGTATGGACGCCATGCGTTACGTGCCTTGTAGATTGGAAGAGCATTCGTAACATTGGAAGGACCAGTATCGGCAGTAAGAGAGTAGCTGATACGGAACTTCAGTTGTGACAACCAGCTCTCAAAACGCTTCATGAACTTCTCATTAGTCATGTCATAGGATGCCGACACATTCCATGTAGGAAGCCAGCGGCTGGAATGACTCTTGCCAAGGCGGTTGGTTCCTTCGTAGCGGAACGTTCCGTTGATAGTATAGCGCTGCATATAGCTATACACTGCCTGTGCATAGTATGCAAGGGTATTGGTCTGGGTGAACGACTCTCCGAAGTAGTCGGTATTCTCCTCGTTCATCTGCTTCAACCACAGATAAGGAGTGCTGACGATACCACCGTTATTGAACTGATAGCCCCAGCCAGTCCAGTTAGAAGATGTACGGCGAACGGTGGAAAGCTCGGTACCAATCATGGCATTCACGGTATGGATATCATTGAACACATTACGGTATTCAGCCATGAAGCGGTAGTTGTTTGAGCGCATCTTATCATCATACTGATACTTGATACCGCCTATTGGGAGCACCGACTCGGGCAGAGCCAGCTCATTATCCGGGTCGGTATAGAGCAAGGGGTTGTTATCGCGAACGGTAGAGTTGTCGTCGGTAGCATTAACACCGGCACGGTAAGCATTGGCCTGGTTTGCGTCGTCCAATACATTGTGCTGACGACGGGTGTGCGACATGCGCGTAGAGATAAGTCCGGTAAGAGTGACGCTCTTGATGGGCTTATATTCAATCTCGCCACGGAACATCAGCTCGGTGACATCAATGTCGTTATAGTTGTGAGCCAATTCCTGGAAGATATTAAATGGTGAATAGAAACGCGTATAGCTGATTCTTGGGTCAAGACAGCGGCTCGTGTTCATAGCGTAGCTGAATGGGTTGATGTCGAAGTCGCGCTTAACCTCACCAGTAACAACGTCGGTGGTCTGGTTCAGCGAACCGGGAGCTTCCTGATTACGGTAACTTCCCTGTGCCGCAAGCTTAATGGTAAGATTCTTGAGAATATCAAAGCTGGTGTTGCCGTTGAATGTGTAGCGACGTACCTTACTGCTGCTGACATACTGTCCCGGGTCATTCATGAGCGACATCGAAAAGTAACTCTGCGAACGCTCGCCACCGGTAGAGATGCTGACAGAGTGGTTCTGCTGGATGGACGACGAGAACAGCTGGTCGAACCAGTCGGTATTGCGGAACTCGGCTTCCTGCAGATACGCATTGCGAGCAGCCTCAGTGTTCTGAAGGCCATAAGTGCCGGTATATGGATCAAAATTGCGGAGCTGCTTATACATGTATCCATAAACACCACTGTTTGAAGAGTTGACAAGATTCTCAAGAGAAAGCCAGCCCTTGTCGGCCATCTCCTTATATACACCCATCATCTCCTGCGAGTTCATGATGTTATAGTCGCTGTAGCTCGGTTTCAGGCGCATGGTGAATTCACCGGTATAGCCTACCGTCGTACGACCCTTGACACCCTTCTTGGTTGTGATTACAATCACACCGGCCATGGCACGGGCACCATAGATTGATGTGGCTGAACCGTCTTTAAGCACGGTGAACGACTCGATATCGTCAGAGTTTAGACCTGCAACTGCAGAAGAGATAAGCGTCTTGGCATCACCAGAAGCAAGCTCGTCGGCACTCACATCGACATTATCTTCGTAAATCACGCCGTCAATAACCCAGAGAGGCTTCGAATTACCATAAATAGAAGTTGCGCCACGCACACGTATTTTCGGCGATGCACCGAAAGTGCCGCTGACATTTGTCACCTGAACACCGGCAACACGGCCTTCAAGCGACCGGCTGACATCGGCAGCACCTGCAAGTTTCACCTTGTCGGCATCAATCTTAGCCGATGAACCTGTAAACAAACGCTTATCCTGTTTCATCATTCCGACAGCTACAACCTCGCCAAGGGTATTGGCATCAGGCGAAAGGACAACTTTCATGCCATCCTTTGCCGTAACAGTCGTTGGAGCCATACCGACATAACTGACAACAATCTTCTTCTTGGCAGGAACGTTAAGAGTGAACTTACCGTTAACGTCGGTAGTGGTTCCCTGCTTCGTTCCCTGTATCATGACCGTAGCTCCAATTACAGGCAGTCCGTCTTCTTCGGAAACCACCGTTCCCGTAACCTTTGTCTGAGCCATTACCATTCCTATCGACAGGAACAGACAAGCCAAAATCAAAGTAACTCTCTTGTTCATAAACACTTTTCTTGAATAAAAATAAATTTTGTACATAACAATGTGCAAAATTACGAATTTTTATCTTTTTGAGCAAATTTTTATTAAATAAATTGCAATTTAATCGTTCTTTTTGATTATTTCTGCGATATTGACACGAAAATATACTCTATTTACATACCAATATGTCGGACAATGACCATATCATCATCCGACATACCTACATATTTATTCATATAGCACGTCTTTTACGCGCGCGTACATTAATATTATTTTACTAACACCACAAGATACTTGCTTGTACTCCAGAACTGCTGTGGATTGTTGATGCGAAGAACATACTGCTTATTGACATCACGCTGAAGGGTATAGCTCGACTGCGGGTGTACTGTGAGAATCTTGGCAGAACGTGAATACAGCTTAATTTCCTTATCAACACGTATATCTATCTTCGTAAAATAGTCGTGGTTGAAGTTCTGGCGAAGCACATCGCCACGCACAAGTATGTTCTGCTCTTTCAGTTCCTTCTTGGTTCCGAATACAAACCAAGCACTGTTCAGCTCCTTGTCCTGCTTATTGATTGTCTCCGTCTTCAAGGCGTTCTGCTCCGTCAGCTGCGAAACATTAGTATTCAGACCTTCAATCTTCTGATCCAACTCGCTGATATGAATGTCTTTTGCCTCAAGTTCGGCACGCATTTCACCAAGCTGGCGGTCTTTTTCCTCAAGCTGGGCAGTAAGATTATCGATTGCCTTTTTCAGCTGTTCACCCTTAAACGAACTTTCGCGAAGTTGCTGGCGAAGCTTGTTTATAAGCTCGTAGTTCTGCTTCATCGTCGTCTGTATGAACTCGATGTTCTCGCGCAGCCGCTCGGTATCGTTAGCCCCCTCGCCTTTACGGGCAAGACTGACACGCTCCTGAGCCTGGTTGATTTCACGGAATCCCTGCTCGATATCATTGAAAGTGGCCATAAGGTCATCAATCTCGCTATCCTTTTGAGCAATAATTTGATTAAGAGAGTCACGCTGACGCTCAAGTTCATTGTCAACCTTCTGTTGTTTCTCATTACACGACGACAATATCACCGCGAAGAGCGCAACAATAATCGATAGTTTTCTCATATTTCATTATATTAATATTCATTATTGCAACGCTTGAAAGCATCACAATCTAATCCCTGCATCCCTCCAATACAATAACTATTTCGCCCTTTGGCTCGGTCTCTGTGAAATGCTCAATTACCTCAGCAAGAGTACCTCGTACACTCTCCTCGTGTATCTTGGAAATCTCACGGCAGACACTGACACGACGTTGCTCTCCGAAATATTCCGCAAACTGCTGCAGTGTCTTCAACAGCCGGTACGGCGACTCATAGAAAATCATCGTACGCTGCTCGGCTGCAAGCGACTTCAACTTCGTCTGGCGGCCTTTCTTCTGAGGCAGGAAACCCTCAAATGCGAAACGGTCACATGGCAATCCGCTTGACACCAATGCCGGCACAAAGGCAGTGGCACCAGGAAGGCACTGCACATCAACGCCGGCATTCACAGCCTCACGAACAAGGTAAAAGCCCGGGTCGCTGATACCCGGAGTGCCTGCGTCGCTTATCAGCGCTATAGTCTGGCCTGCTTTCAGACGCTCCACGATTCCCGCCGAAGTACCATGTTCGTTGAACTTATGGTGCGACAAAAGATGCTGATGTATGTCGAAATGCTTAAGCAGAACACCCGACGTGCGAGTGTCTTCAGCAAGCACAAGGTCTGCTTCCTTCAGAACACGTATGGCACGCAGTGTCATATCTTCCATATTTCCCACAGGAGTGGGTACAACATATAATATGCCCATTACAGTCTGCAAATGTACTTATTTCTCTGAGAAATGCAAAAAAAAAGAGCGATTTCTTTGCAATTTTTAAAACGTATTTGTATTTTTGCACCTAATTATGACAGATATAGCAACAGGAGAGGCACATCGTCCTGGAAGAATCGAAGTGGTGTGCGGTTCTATGTTCTCCGGAAAAACGGAGGAGTTGATACGTCGTATGCGCCGTGCAATGTTCGCCCGTCAACAAGTAGAGATTTTCAAGCCGGCAATCGACACAAGATATTCCGACCAGGATGTTGTAAGCCATGACCGTCACAGCATTCAGTCCACGCCGGTAGATACCTCTGCACAGATATTGTTGCTCGCCACAGGCATAGACGTGGTAGGCATCGACGAGGCTCAGTTCTTCGACGACGGAATCATCGATGTATGCAACACTCTTGCGAACCGTGGAATAAGAGTAATCGTGGCAGGGCTCGACATGGACTTCAAAGGCATACCCTTCGGTCCTATTCCTGCGTTGTGCGCCATTGCCGACGACGTAACCAAGGTGCATGCCATCTGCGTTAAATGCGGAAACCTGGCATACGTCAGTCACCGCACGGTAAACGAGTCGAAGCGCGTGCTGCTCGGCGAGACGCAGCAATATGAGCCTCTGTGCCGGGAATGCTACAAGAAATCAACTGAAGACAACATATAACCTCAATATAAATACGACCACATATATATGGGATACAACATTATCACCTTCGACCGCTTTGCTCGCTGGATTCTTATTGCAGCAGGCGTCGCAACGCTCTTCCTGCTGGTAAACAGGCTGAGTAACGTTCTTCTGCCATTCTTCGTTGCATGGTTGCTGGCATATCTACTATACCCTTTAGTCACCTTCATACAGTATCGACTGAAAGTGAAAAACCGTGCAGCATCCATCTTGCTTGCGATACTACTTGTCACGACTGTAATCGTCGGTATCGCATGGCTGATAATACCGCCGATGATTGAACAGTTCCAAAAGCTCGGAACCCTGACAACACAATACCTTCAACAGCGAACTCACATTGCAGACTTCCCGACGGCAATAAGTGAGTGGATTAGCGAAAACGAACACAACATTGCTAACTTCTTCCAGCGCGACGATGTCACCGATGCTATCAAAAGCGCCATGCCGCAGGTGGTAAACTTTCTCAACCAAACAGCAAATATCATCATAAGCATTATTGCATCGATGATTACGCTGCTCTATATGTTCTTCATTTTATTGGACTATGAGACTCTTTCAAAGGGATTCATAAAGATGGCCCCAAAGAAGGTGCGCCCGTTCTGGCAGGGCATAATCAACGATGTGGAGCATGAGCTGGACAATTATGTTCGTGGGCAGTCGCTTGTGGCACTATGCATGGGAATACTGTTCTGCATAGGATTCACTATCATCGACTTTCCGATGGCCATCGGTCTGGGAATACTGATAGGAATAATGGACCTCGTACCATATCTCCATTCGCTGGCACTCATACCTACGGTATTTCTTGCAGCTCTTAAAGCTGCCGATACAGGACAGAATTTCTGGATAATCCTCATATCTGCCCTCGCTGTCTTCGCCATTGTACAAGTGATATGCGACATGATAGTAACGCCAAAAATCATGGGAAAGGCAATGGGTCTCAACCCTGCGATCCTACTACTGAGCCTTTCGGTATGGGGAGCACTATTCGGGTTTATAGGCTTAATTATAGCTTTGCCGCTCACCACTCTTATCATCGCCTACTACCAACGCTACGTTACCAAAGAGGCAGAAATTTCAGAAAAAACACAAAAAATCGCCGAATAATTTGGAAGTTTAAAAAAATTATAGTACCTTTGCAGTCGCTTTACTAAAAGCACACGGAGATCCGCTAGCTCAGCTGGTAGAGCACAACACTTTTAATGTTGGGGTCTT
>CAMOEW010000062.1 GCA_946612625.1 uncultured Prevotella sp. | reverse complement strand
GCAGCAGGATGTACTTCCCATCCTTGCTACGCACCTTCTCGAACTTATTGGCCGGAGGCAGGAAGAACATCCCCATCTGCGGGTCGTTCAGATTGTCCTGCACCCGCGACAGAGCAAAGGCCCAGAACGCCTCCTTCAGCTCCTGCGGACTCCAGAAGTGCATCTCCGGCGGCATATAGCACCAAGGGGTTTCCTTCATATCTGCTTGTGTGTAGTTCTTAGGCATTATGCTTTAATGTAGGTTTAACACTCCCTTTTTCAAGGTCAAACTCTCCCTCAAATCCATCAGCAGCAAGGACAATCGTCCAGCCACCAGTTTTAACAGGCAGTAAGAACAGACGCTGATTGGTACTGATTTCCCTAACTGCGCCATCTTTATCCACCAGCCGCATTGTGACTTGCTTAGTAAAATCACGGAGACCCAACTTCTCGAAGGGCATCACAGCATCGTTATTGATATCTGCTTCGAGGTTGACCAGCAACTGCTCCACGAAGCGGTTGCGGGCGCTACTGGTTCCTTTTTCTTTGTCCATCAATACCGATCCTTGCAATAACAAATCAGGGTGTAATGCATAGCGCAGGGCGGAATGAGAGTGGCGCAAAACGAACAGGCATGACTGTTTATCTTTGTCGGAGAGTTCAAGGTTATACTGGATAGTTAGTATCGTATTCAACAGTGTCTCATCGATATGCTCCTGATAGTAATCATTGTAGAGGAATACCGGTATCGGGCCCCTTAACAGCCAGAAATAGAAATTGGCATAGTCTATCTCTTCTGAAGGTTTGAGTGTGGCGGTATGATTATCTTCATCGACATTGGCAAAGGGTATGGTTGGCATTTCCTCTTCCACGTCTTTCATCTCCGGCACCATGCCTCCACTTGTCATAGTCACAACATCAGAGATAGCGTCTTGATAGGTCATCTGTCCCTGCATCAGGTGCCAGCAGATAGCTGCACGAACGAATGCCCTACGTTGGCGGAACTCAAACTCAAGACGCACATTCTTATAGGATGAGGCCTGAAGTGTAGAATATTTCTCCAGCAGAGGAAGTAGCGTGCTTTCATGCTTATGGGGCAGTGACTTGTAGTTCTTATCAAAGATGGAGTACTGACCGTTGGCGAAGGTGAAAAGCCAATAGATTTCCTTCTCGTAGAGTATCAAATCAACACTGACCACCGTTTCATTGGTCAAATGGCTGACATCTTCACGTGCTATCTTTTCATCCTCCAAATGGAATGTTTTCGACAGCGGCTTTATCAAATCCTTGCCTTGCAGGAGTTGTACGTCCTTGTAATTCTTATCCGCAACCTCCCCTTTCACATTACCATTGGCATCAGACAGGGCAATCATCAATCCTCGTGTCTGCGGATTATCCTTCTGGTGTTTGAACACCTTGCCCAGGAACTTATCCCAGTCGGTGATGTTTATGGGATTCTCATGTGCCTTGCACTCGCAAATCAGCGGATATTCCTGATTTCCACCTATGGAAGGAATCACCATCTTGGCAGAAACATCTATCTCGTCGCCACCGGCACCAATCACATTGGTAGCCACATACTCGTAGCCCAACGACTCAAGTATGGTCTTGGTAAGATACTCCAACTGAGTACCCTTCGCATCTTTTCCAGTGGCGAGTATATAGAGTTTCATTAGTTTCTATGTTATTTAGAGTCAGGCTTATATTTCTTTCTAAAAAGAAACCCAATCTGCTGTATATAAAAAATCCCTATTCTGGGAAAGCTAAAACAGGGGGGGGCCAACGGAATTGTTTATTTCAGTTATTATTTACGCTGTTCTATCATCAAATACTTTTCTTTTACTAGAATACCATAACTTCTTGTATATTTGATACAGTCTTCGCATAGTGTTGTAAGATATGTAACGTCAGCATTTCCTTCCTTTACAACATGAACTGCACGAATCTCGTTTTCACTATAAAGACCATCGCAAAATTGATTCCAACATTTTGCCTTTACAAGCATATGGTCTTCCCATCTTTGTATGTCTTCACAATCAGCGACACTCTTTATTTCAATATTTACTTCAGCCATATTATTTTGATAAATCATATTTCTACGCCTATGCTATGCCTATCAAACGCCTATGCTACAACCTCAGTGTATCCTCCGAATCAAAACATCACCAAAGGAGGAGTAAAGGAGGCGGTTGAACAGTCTGTAGGGCTTGTCACCAATGGCTGCGGAAAGTTCATGGTCGTAAGGACTGGCGTTCATGCCGCAATATATGAAATGTTGAGAATCATAGTTACTTGGCATGATAATAGCGTTCTATGACGGCTTTCATCTGCCACCAGGAGGTGGAGAACTGTTGCGTCCTGGAGTAGGCACTGAGCAGAATCTTCAGATACTCCTGATAGAGGTCTGCACTGTCTGTAGACTTCCTGTCGGGATGGAGTGCGGCAAGCATCTCGTAGTAGGCAGCCAGAGTGACTGCACTGGGACGAACCGTATGAAGGAGGTTGTTTCGAGCCTGGTTGAGGCTATCCTGTTTAACCTCTACAGACTCTGTCTCGGACGTTTCGGGGAAGTGCTGAACAGTTTCTTTCAGCTTAGCTTGAAGCGCATGGCCTTCCTCGGTATCGTAAGGTGACAAGGCGAGGATGTCCCAAACTGCCTGAGCAGCCTGAGGGGAAAGACTGCTGAAATCGCAGTCACTGATTTGTTTCATTGTCTCTTCTATTTGCCTTGTCAATTTCTTTTCTGTTTTTTTGCTTATTCTTTCTTTAGTGGTATTTCTGAAGCGGATAGATTTGATAACCTGTGTCAGCTGCGACAGCGGTTCAGAGAGCGGCTTGTACTTCTGAGCATACTGCTTGGCAGCATCACGGTAGTTTGCATCGTGGGTGGCCAGATAGAGGACTGCCATCATATAGGCTTCCTCATCGGTCATGGCCTCGGTGGGATTGGAAAGCATCTGCTGCACGACGGGAGTGTAAAGCGCGATGGCATGGCGGTCTTTGCGCAGCACGGCATGGAGCAGCAACAGGGTCCTGACGTGGTTGTGGACGTCGCTATCGTCGTACTCCATGTAACTCAGAAACTGGAGGTCGTGCAGGATGGTGGAATCGGTTTCCGCCTGTCGCTCGTTGCCTTTTGGACTTTTGCGCCCGTACCGATGGTAGGCAATGCCTATCAGTGCCTGGTCCACTCGTTTCACGTAGTCTGGAGAAAGCAACTCCTGTATCTTCATGGGTAGGTGCTGCTTGGCCACATCCACACTCTTGGTCTTCAGAACGAAACGACCGTTAAAGATAGGTAACTCCAGTGTAAGACTGACACCCTGCTCCTTTTTCCTGACCTTGGTGACGTAGAACTCGTAGCCATTGAAGACCTTGGCTTTCAGCATCACCTTGTCATCAATCTGGAAACCGTCGGGTGAAGGTTCAAGATTGAACATCTCACGGTGCTCGGTCATCAGGGCGATGAGGTCGTCCATGTCTTTGGCTGTGGCCCATAGCGGCTCACCGCTTTTGCTGCGGCACATCGTCAGACGAAAGCGCGAGGCGCGATTCCATTCTCCGCTGACAAGTGCTTTGATGTCTGCCTCGCTTGCTTTGATGAACAGATAGTAATGAAGAGTACTCCGCAAGTCGTTATTCTCCTTGACCATCTTGTTGTATGCCTTGTCATGCTCTTTTTTGTAAACAATTTCCCTGGAAAACTGATAGGGAATGAAATACACAAGAGCCTCGTAGCCTTTGCGCATTCGTTGCTCATTGTGCTGTGAAAGCTGCACCTCGGCTATCTGAGGATTCAAATGTCTGAGCACCCACCAACGTTCCTGTATTCCAACATGTACTGTTTCGGGCATATATACTATCTTTCCTTGTCCGTCAACCCATGGTTTTCGGACGAATTGTTGTTTACAAGTGAACCGGACACCAGTTCTGAGACTGTTTAGGAGATGTCTTTAAGGATAATCCCTATATCAATCCAATATGTCCAACTCTGTATCTGTAGAATCAGCGAAGCTCAATTGGAAACTTTTGGTCGGAGGTGACCTAAGGATACAAAAAGAGCGTGAACCATCACTCTGCCCGTCCGTCATCTCAGGTCGTAGGAAAACCTTGCAAATAAACAGACAGAATAATTACGCTCACGCCGTTGGTATATTATGCATCCCTAAAGTGTGCTATTGAAGGTAACTCGTACCCTCACAGCACACCGACGGGGCAATATGATACCACGCCACAAACGTTTACCCTGCAATGTTCTTGATTTGCAATTCGAATTTCCTACGTTCGAGATAACCAAAAACAAAGCGTTGTAAGACGCTGTTCTAAATTGCCTATTAAAATAGGCGATTCCAGGCTTCGCCTCAGCATAAAGCAAGCTTTCTGCGTTCGGCTTGCACTGGAATTCGGGTGCAAAGATACAAAAATATTTGTTAATCCTTTTATTAAAGATGAAAAAAAATGAATTGGCGGTTGTCTTTACACAACTTTTATGTTTATTTTTAATTTGCTCCCCCGAAATTAAATATCTTTAACTTATATCGTAATGTTTTATGCGCCAATTCAGGCGTTTAAATTTTGGCTCTAAATCAGTGGCAAGGTTGATAAATAACTGAATATATAGAGGAAAGGTAGTGCAAACCAAGTAAAAAACAAAGAATTTTTTGGTTTTTTCTTCTATTTGCACTACCTTTGCACTCGTAATGACAACCAATGGTATAACAGACAGACGACTGCCCGCTGAATGGGAACCTCAGAGCGGCATCCAGTTGACATGGCCTCACGAGCATACCGACTGGGCCCCGATGCTCGACGAGATTACCACGACCTATATAGAAATGGCACGCGAGATTGCCTGCCGTGAGCATCTACTCGTAGTGATGCCGTCGGAGGAATACGTAGTGCGCTACCGCGATGCTATCGGACATACCGACAACGTTACTTTTGCCATTATGCCCAGCAACGATACATGGGCACGCGATCACGCATTTATCTCGACCGACCGCTACCTGCTCGACTTTTGCTTCAACGGATGGGGTGAGAAATTCCCTGCCGAACTCGACAATGCCATCAACCGCCGGCTATTCGACGCCGGAGTCATACGTGGACGCTACGAGTCGCATCTCGACTTCGTGCTCGAAGGTGGCTCCATCGAGAGCGACGGCCGGGGTACGGTGCTTACCACCACAAACTGTCTAATGGCTCTACACCGCAACCAGCCACTGACGAAGGCTGAGATAGAGCATCGGCTGAAGACGACACTCGGAGCCAAACGCATTCTCTGGATCGACCACGGCTGTCTTGTAGGCGACGACACCGACGGACATATCGACACGATAGTGCGCACTGCCCCAGACAATACATTATTATATATAGGATGCTCCGACAGTGCTGACGAACAGTATGCCGAGCTACAACTAATGGAACAGCAGTTGTTCACGCTGCGCACTTCAGACAATGAACCATACCGGCTGCTTCGGCTTCCCACACCGTCGGCCATCTTCGACAATGACGGATGCCGTCTGCCTGCTACATATGCTAATTTCCTCGTAATCAACGGGGCAGTGCTCTGCCCCACCTACGCTCAGCCCACAGCCGATGCCGAAGCTCTGCGTATTACCGGAGAGGCATTCCCCGGACGGGAAATCATCGGTATCGACTGCCGCAGTATCATAAAACAGCACGGAAGTCTGCACTGCTGCACAATGCAATATTTCAATACCCCATTCTATGAGACAACTGAAAATAGGATTTCTTCAGCAGCACAACACTGCTGATGTCAGAAACAATATTGAGCGCCTCGCCGACGGCATTGCCGACCTGGCCCATCGCGGAGCAGAGCTGATTGTGCTGCAGGAACTGCACAACTCGCTTTATTTCTGCAAGACGGAAGACATAGACTTTTTCAACCTGGCAGAGCCCATACCCGGACCGTCAACCGAACTGTTCGGCTCGTTGGCGAGCCGCTACGGAGTAGTCATTGTGGCATCGCTCTTCGAGCGTCGTGCTCCGGGTCTCTATCACAACACCGCTGTAGTACTTGAGAAAGACGGAACAATTGCCGGCACATACCGCAAGATGCACATTCCCGACGATCCGGGCTACTATGAGAAATTCTACTTCACTCCCGGCGACCTTGGTTTCCGCCCCATCCAGACCAGCGCAGGCCTACTCGGGGTGATGGTATGCTGGGACCAGTGGTATCCCGAAGCAGCACGTCTGATGGCACTCGCCGGAGCAGAGATTCTCATCTATCCCACCGCCATCGGCTACGACAGCGGCGACACTTCCGACGAGCAGCAGCGCCAGCGAGGAGCATGGCAAACGGTAATGCGCGGTCATGCCGTGGCCAACGGCCTGCCTGTCGTGGCTGTCAACCGCGTCGGTAACGAAGACGGAGTGGTGTTCTGGGGTACATCGTTCGTATGCGGACCGCAGGGCGAGATTTGGTATGAGGCTTCAGCCGACGATGAAGAGAGCATCATTGTCGGAATCGACATGGAGCGGTCGGAGCAGGTGCGCCGGTGGTGGCCGTTCCTTCGCGACCGCCGCATAGAAGAATATGGCGAACTTACGAGACGTTTCCGCGACTAAATCAGACAAATAATATAATACACAAATGGCAAACGAACTTAGATTTAAGGTTGTAGAAGAGGCATTCAAGAAACATGCCCTCGAAGTCGAGGCCCCCAAGGAGCGACCCTCGGAGTATTTCGGCAAATACGTGTTTAACCGCGCTAAGATGTATAAATACCTGTCGGCCGACGTTTATGCTAAGCTTATCGACGTTATCGACAACGGTGCACGTCTCGACCGATCCATTGCCGATGCCGTTGCGGCAGGCATGAAGCAGTGGGCAATGGAGATGGGAGCCACACACTATACCCACTGGTTTCAGCCGCTGACCGAAGGCACTGCAGAGAAGCACGACGCCTTCGTAGAGCACGACGGCAAAGGCGGTATGGTTGAAACATTCAGCGGCAAGCTACTCGTGCAGCAGGAACCCGATGCCAGTTCGTTCCCCAACGGCGGCATCCGCAACACGTTCGAGGCACGAGGATACAGTGCATGGGATCCAACAAGCCCAGTATTCATCATCGACGACACGCTCTGCATCCCCACCATTTTCATCAGCTATACGGGCGAGGCTCTCGACTACAAGGCTCCGCTACTGCGCTCGCTCCATGCTCTTGACAAGGCAGCCACCGATGTCTGTCGATACTTCTACACCGACGTAACAAAATGCCGGGTGAATCTCGGATGGGAACAGGAGTATTTCCTTGTCGATGAGGGGCTCTACTCGGCACGTCCCGACCTGCTGATGACGGGCCGCACTCTACTTGGCCACGAGAGCGCAAAAAACCAGCAGATGGACGACCACTATTTCGGCACCATCCCCGACCGCGTTCAGGCATTCATGAAAGACCTTGAGATACAGGCTCTCGAACTGGGCATTCCATGCAAGACGCGACACAACGAGGTTGCTCCCAACCAGTTTGAGATGGCTCCGATTTTCGAGGAGTGCAATCTTGCCGTTGACCACAATATGCTGTTGATGTCGCTGATGAAAAAAGTGGCACGCCGTCACGGATTCCGAGTGCTGCTACACGAAAAGCCTTTCGACGGCATAAACGGCTCGGGCAAGCACGAGAACTGGAGCATCACTGCAACTGTACAAGGGGCAATCGACGGCAAACAAGGAACAAGAGACATACTGCTTCACGCACCAGCCAAGACCCCAGAGGAGAATCTGCGATTCGTCACCTTCATTGTAGAGACACTCATGGCCGTATATAAGCACAACGGACTGCTGAAGGCAAGCATCATGAGCGCCACCAATGCCCACCGTCTCGGAGGCAACGAGGCCCCACCATCAATCATCAGCTCATTTCTGGGCACACAACTCACTGAACTACTCGACCATATTGAAACGAGCAACAACAACGAACTATTCAACCTCAAAGGCAAGAAGGGAATGGAAATCGACATCCCTCAGATACCCGACCTCGTGGTTGACAACACCGACCGCAACAGAACGTCGCCATTTGCCTTCACTGGCAACCGCTTCGAATTCCGCGCTCCCGGCAGCAGTGCCAACTGCGCCTCAGCGCTTATCTCGCTCAACTCGGCTATGACCGAAGCCCTCGTGAGCTTTAAGAGCCGCGTAGATGAGCGCATTGCCAAGGGCGATAACAAGATCGCAGCTATACTCACAGTTCTGCGCGACGACATTCGCACGTCAAAACCCGTTCGCTTCGACGGCAACGGCTACAGCGACGAATGGGTGCGCGAGGCCACACGGCGCGGTCTCGACGTAGAGAAGTCGTGCCCTGTAATCTTCGAGCGTTATCTCGACGAGGCAAGTGTCAGAATGTTTGAATCAACAGGAGTGATGAGCCGTAAGGAACTTGAGGCGCGTAACGAAGTGAAATGGGAGACATACGTGAAAGCCGTGCAGATAGAAGCACGCGTATTGGGCGACCTTGCAATGAACCATATCATCCCCGTGGCAACCCACTATCAGAGCCAGCTGGTGAAGAACGTACAGGGCACGAAGGATGTGTTCACGGCAGAAAAGGCAGCCAAGCTGTCGGCACGCAACATGAAACTTATCGAAGAGATTGCCGTACGCACCGAGACCATTGAACGTCTTGTCGAGGAACTCACCGAAGCCCGCCGGGTGGCCAACCGCATCGGCGACGTCCACAGCCGTGCCATTACCTACCACGACACCGTGGAGCCGAAGATGGTGAGCATACGATACGAGGCCGACCATCTGGAAATGATTGTCGAAGACGGACTATGGACTCTGCCAAAATACCGTGAACTGCTGTTTATCAGATAATCATTTATGGCGATGATTCATAAAATAATATTGGCATTAATCGTGCTTTTCGCCACATCGGCACCATCATGGGCTGACGGAAAGAGAATCGTTGTGCTTTCCGACATCCACCTAATGGCCGAGAGCACGAAAGGCAGCGACTACTGGAACAGCACTCTTGCCGACACTCGTAAGATTGTTGAATACAGCCAGCAGCTGTTCTCGCAGATTACCGACACGCTGAAAGCCATCAAACCCGACCTGCTGCTTATCAGCGGCGACCTCACCGAGCGTGGGCATCGTGCAAGCCACGAATACGTGCGCAGCAAACTCAGAGAACTGCAGTCGGCTGGCATAGCTGTCTGCGTAGTTCCGGGCAACCACGACCTCAATGGCAACGTGGATTTCGGCTTATGGTACGGCGACTTCGGCTACAACCGAGCTATCGCCCGCGAAGAACTGTCGTATGCCGCAGAGCCATTAGAGGGGCTTACCGTCATTGGCCTTAACAGCGGAACCGACGGACATCTGACAGAGGCCACCATAGCGTTTGCCGAAAACCAGGCAAAGGCTGCCACAGAAAAAGGTAACAGCGTACTATGCATGATGCACCATGCGCTGATTCCGCATATATACAATGCCAACGCCATCGTTCCATCGTCATACATCGCCGATTGGGAGAGCGTGAAAGACCGTTTTGCTGCAGCCGGCATCAGAGTGGTACTCACAGGACACATACACGTATCAGACATTGCAAAGGACTTTGCCGCCGATAGCCGACAGAGCATCTACGACGTCTCCACGGGTTCTATCGTAAGTTATCCGTGCGACTACCGCGTGCTGACGCTCTCCGACGGCGGCGACAGCCTGACCATCGAGACGCATTCCATAAAACAACTGACGGGCGTTGACAATTTCCCAGACTGGGCACGCAACGAGCTGAAGAGCCGTATGGTGCGACTGCTGCTGAACAAGGCTAAGCTGAACCGTCAGCAGAATGCAAGCATTTACGACTTTGCCGCCGAGGCTCTCGACACACTTGCCGGACTGTTTGCCGTACATGCCGAGGGCAACGAAGTGATGACTACAAAACGCCAGTCGCTCGTCAACGACCTTAGCGAGGCTGCCGCATCGGCCATTCCTATGCTCAGAATGCTCTTTCCAGGCAAGGATTTGGGTGAGTTTGAACGCTTTGCCGATCACAAACTCATCACATCAATGCTCGTGAGCATACTTACCGACCAGTCGCCCTATGGTTTTGAGGGCCGAACCAACATCACCGACGACCGCACACTGACAATCCCACTACGCTAAGCACTCAAATCACAGTATTAGAAAACGATTTTTCCATATATGCCAGTAACACGACAATGAACGACAAAAAAATAAATGAGACACTACAGAGAAATGTAATAATCCTCTCTGGACGTACTGAAAAGGAAGAAAGCTTCATGCCAGAAGGTGCTGCCCAACTGCCATCAGTTGACGATGTGCGCAAAATTGTGAATCTGGTAAAGAACATTCTGTTCAGCGACTATTTCCATAAGCGGCAGAACGACCGCAAGATGCGAGCGTTCTATATCGGTCTGCACATCGAGGAGCTGTTCACTCTGCTACAGCAGCAGATGGCTCGTGGACTGCTATTCTGCAGCTGCATGACCGAAGCAGAAGCGATGGAGAAGGCTGGCGAGCTGGCCCTTGAGTTCATCAACTGCCTGCCCGAGCTGAAACGCATTCTCTACACCGACATCGAGGCAATGTTCAACGGTGATCCTGCCGCCACCACATATGGCGAGGTGATATTCTGCTACCCCACCATTAACGTAATGACCCACTACCGCATAGCACACATACTGCACGGAATGCAGATACCAGTGATTCCGCGCATCATCACAGAACAGGCCCACTCGAAGACTGGCATCGACATACACCCAGGAGCCGTCATCGGTGAATATTTCTCCATCGACCACGGCACGGGAGTAGTAATCGGCGAGACCAGCATCATCGGCAACCATGTGTCGCTTTACCAAGGCGTGACTCTCGGAGCAAAAAGCTTTAAGTACGACGCTGATGGCAACATGCTCAACGTGCCGCGCCATCCCATCATCGAGAACAACGTGACCATCTACAGCAACGCATCGGTACTCGGACGAATCACCATCGGACACGACTCGATAATCGGTGGCAACATCTGGCTGACCCACGACATACCACCCTACTCGCGCATTCTTCAGTCCAAGGCCGTAGATGTGTCGTTCCAAGGAGGATTAGGAATTTAAAATCACATTATTTATAATATATACAAACTAATAACAAACAAAAAAAATGGTAAACAGATTTATTCTTAACGAAGTGTCATATTTTGGACCGGGCGCACGCAAAGAGCTACCGGGAGTAGTTGCCCGACTCGGTTTCAAGAAAGCACTTGTAGTAACAGACAAGGGGCTGATGCAGTTCGGAGTGGCAAAAATGGTGCTCGACGTGATGGACGAGGCAGGTATTGACTACGAGATTTTCGACGACGTAAAGCCAAACCCTACCGTGAGCAATGTTAAGGCCGGAATAGAAGCCTGCAAAAAGGCTGGGGCCGACTTCATCGTGGCCATTGGCGGCGGCTCGTCAATGGATACAGCCAAGGGCATCGGCATCGTGGTGAACAACCCGGAATTCTCTGACATAGTGTCGCTCGAAGGAGTTGCCGACACGAAGAAGAAGAGCCTGCCAATCATTGCACTGCCCACAACGGCTGGCACCGCAGCCGAAACCACCATCAACTATGTTATCATCGACGAGAGCCGTCAGGCAAAGATGGTTTGCGTAGATCCCAACGACATTCCTGCCGTTGCCATCATCGACGCCGAACTGATGTATTCACTGCCAAAGGGACTTACAGCAGCCACCGGCATGGACGCAATGACCCACGCCATAGAGGGTCTTATCACCAAGGCAGCATGGGAACTCTCCGACATGTTCGAGATAAAGGCCATCGAAATGATCTACAAATATCTGCCCATGGCAGTGAACGACCCGAAGAACCCCGAGGGGCGCAACGGAATGGCCGTGGCACAGTATGTTGCAGGAATGGCATTCTCGAACGTCGGACTCGGTGTTGACCACGGCATGGCACATCCTCTGTCGGCACTCTTCGACGTTCCCCACGGTGTAGCCTGTGCTATGCTTTTGCCAACAGTGATGCGCTTCAACATGCCCGCAGCCATCGACAAGTATGTTGACATTGCAAAGGCCGTGGGAGCATATACCGACGGCATGACGAAAGAAGAGGCTGCGGAAGCTGCTTGCAAGGCCATCGAGGAGCTGAGCGCTCGGGTAGGCACAAACAAACGTCTCACCGACCTGGGAATCAAGGAGAGCGACATCGAGGCTCTTGCCGAGCAGGCTATCAACGACGTGTGCACACCAGGCAACCCACGTCAGGTGAGCAAAGATGATATCATCGCCCTCTACCACAAGATTCTGTAAATGAAAAAAGTGTCAATTGTCATTCCTACCTATAATCCTGGGAATGATATTCTGCGTGCTGTAGGGTCGGTAAGAGCACAGACATTCGCCGACTGGGAACTGATTGTTGCCGACGACTGCTCTACCGACTCTACATACGCCACAGTAGAGAATTTGGCAGCAAGCGACCCACGAATACGCATCGTGCGCATGCAACGGAACTCTGGCAGCGCACGTCAGCCTATCTTCATGGGAGCCAAGCACGCCGAAACCGGAATAATCTGCGTGATGGGGCAGGACGACGAGATAGAGCCCGACTTCTTAGAGCGGCTCTACAAGCGCATGACTGACACAGGCAGCGACTGTGCACTGTGCCGCATGAAAATGGTTCAGACGGAGACAGGGGCCATTTCGTATGTACCTGCTGAAGGCTTCGACTTCAGCCGTGTAATCACAGGCCGCGAGGCATGCAAGATGACAATTGGCAACTGGCTAATAGGATGCAACGGGGCACTGGTGAGGAAAGACATCTTCCTCAGCTGCCAAGACGAACGCCACGAGATGAACATGGATGAGGTGGACTCGCGGGTGTGGCTCACACGCTCGGCTAAGGTATGCTTTGCCGATGTTAACTATGTATATCACCTGCATTCATCGTCAATCACGCGCAAAATCTCGCCAAAACTCTTCGACGTGCTTGCCACAAATATCTATCTGCTCGACTTCTTAATGGCAGAATATGCCGACGACAAGTCTCTGTTGTCGCGACAGTGGGACATCTGCTACACGTCGATAAAGAATCTTCTAAACGTATATTGGCAACACGAAAACGAATGGACTGACGGCAAAGCCATCATGCGCGCCATCGCCCATGCCTATGGCGAATTGAAACGCCGACCACTGCTCGGCTCGAAGCGCAAACAGAGGCTATGGCTGAAGCTGTCAAGGTTCAGTATATTCTGTTATTTCTGTCATCTTAAATACCACCATCATGAATAGAGAGAAACGCTATACCGACATGCTGCTACAGCTGGAAGGAACAGTTTGACGGATACATTGCCTGTAGCTCAGAGTCGAAAAGCGAGAGTGAGCAGCACGCATCATACAGAACGGTTAGTCGCCCTATGGCTATTAGATATACACATAAGGAAGAACTATGGAACTCATGGTCGCACGCGGGAGGCATTCTGCTCGGATTGGTCATGGGAGCAGTTTTCCTGTATATAACTATCAGCCGGGGATATGACTGGGCAAGCCTCGGAGTGTCGCTATACCTCTTTGGAATGCTGTGCTCATATATCGCATCTACCACATATCATGCTCTACCACGCAGAAACAAATGGAAAGAAAGACTGCGAAGCTGGGATCATGCCGCCATCTACTGGCACATTGCAGGCAGCTATTCTCCGCTTACGCTCACTGCCCTACGCGAACAAGGATACTGGGGATGGACGCTTTTCGTGTTTGTATGGACTTGTGCCATTGTGGGCACTATCGTCAGCCTCAGGCGGTTGAAGGAACATTCACATCTCGAAACCTTCTGTTTCGTGGGAATGGGCCTATCGATACTCGTGGCTTTCAAGCCGCTCATCAACACCGTCTCGGCAGCTGCCGTGACATGGATTATTGCCGAGGGGGTGGCATATATCACCGGAGCAGTATTCTATTCATTAAACAAACGTCGATATATGCACTCCGTGTTCCACTTCTTCGTACTGGCTGGTTCTGTATGCCATATCTGTGCAGTCTGGGATGTTTTGACCACAATGTGACAATCCATAAAAATATCCCCTGCATTTTTTTTTGCAAAAAAATTCCCAAAAGTTTGGCAGTTCCACAGAAAATGCTTACCTTTGCACCCGCTAAATCAATAGATTAAGCAAATTGATCTAATATATGGTGCCCGTAGTTCAGTTGGTTAGAGCGTCAGATTGTGGTTCTGAATGTC
>CAMOEW010000061.1 GCA_946612625.1 uncultured Prevotella sp. | reverse complement strand
TCTCGAAAATGGTGAACATCAAGGTTAATACACGCCTACTTAGCGGTAGTGATAAGATAATGACAATGAAGAACTCAGATGCCATGAGTTCTGGTCTCGACCGAGACGACGAAGAAGACGGCTTCGGCTGGTAATGCGAGAGAAGATTAGAATAAAAACATTATAGTTTTTTTGTAAAAAGTTTGAAATGTAGCCCCGGGGAATCCGTGAGGACGGAGGGGGCGAATGAAAGTGTAAATTGATAATTTAAGAACGCCCGCACTTGTCCGCGAGGACAGGTGCGGATTTTTTTGTACGTTCCGAACGACGCTAATTCTGCGATTTCAGTATTCGCGTCGCTCCGAATGACGCCATTTCTGCGATTTCAGTATTCCCGTCGCTCCGAACAACGCCATTTCTGCGACTTCAGAATTCCCGTC
The DNA here is from genome assembly GCA_946612625.1 of uncultured Prevotella sp. GTDB lineage: Bacteria > Bacteroidota > Bacteroidia > Bacteroidales > Bacteroidaceae > Prevotella. The sequence goes on along the minus strand of CAMOEW010000061.1, from coordinate 13,959 downwards.
GCTCCAAACGACGCCATTTCCGCGACTTCAGAATTCCTGTCGCTCCGAACAACGCCATATACCAAACGTTTGGTATGCGAAATGCCCCCATTATGGGATTTCCGGAGAGGAAAAGTTGCCGTACCTTTGCATCGACAAAAAGAACAATATAGCAAAAAGAGAATAAAAACAGATATTATCTAATAATAAAATTAAAAAGGTTATGAGCAACAAGAAACTTCATTTCGAGACTTTACAACTCCACGTAGGTCAGGAACAGCCCGATCCGGCAACCGACGCACGCGCCGTGCCCATCTATCAGACCACATCGTATGTGTTCCGCAACTCGCAGCATGCTGCCGACCGGTTTGCTCTGCGCGATGCTGGAAATATCTACGGCCGACTGACAAACAGCACGCAGGCCGTGTTCGAGGATCGCGTAGCAGCACTGGAGGGCGGTGTAGCAGGACTTGCCGTTGCATCAGGCGCTGCCGCCGTAACATACGCGCTACAGAATATTGTGCAGGCAGGTGAGCACATCGTGGCTGCCGACAATCTCTACGGCGGTTCGTTCAACCTCATCACTCACACGCTCGCTGCACAGGGAATCAGCAACACCATCGTCAACGTGAACGACCTGAAAACGCTTGAAGCAGCAATCCAGCCCAACACAAAAGTTATATATGCAGAGACTTTCGGCAATCCTAACAGCGACGTTACCAACATCGAGGCTGTGGCTGAGGTAGCTCACCGGCATCATCTGCCACTTATCATCGACAACACCTTCGGCACACCTTATCTGATACGTCCGCTTGAGCACGGAGCAGACATTGTCGTTCATTCGGCAACGAAGTTCATCGGTGGCCACGGCTCATCTCTCGGAGGTGTCATCGTCGATGGCGGTTCGTTCGACTGGAAAGCAAATGCCGACAAGTATCCGACACTGGGAAAGCCAGACCCTTCGTATCACGGAGCAGTGTTTGCCGACGTGGCTGGTGCCGCAGCTTTCGTAACACGCATACGTGCCGTCATTCTGCGCGATACCGGAGCAGCAATATCGCCGTTCAATGCCTTCATTCTGCTTCAGGGACTTGAAACTCTGTCGCTGCGCGTGGAGCGTCATGTTGAGAACGCGCTAAAGGTGGTTGACTTCCTCAAGAACCATCCGAAGGTGGCAAAGGTGAACCATCCGTCGCTACCAGACCATCCCGACCATGCACTCTACAAAAAATACTTCCCCAACGGCGGAGGCAGCATCTTCACCTTCGAAATCAAGGGAGGCGAGAAAGAGGCATGGAAGTTTATCGATGCCCTGGAGATATTCTCGCTGCTGGCTAACGTGGCCGACGTGAAGAGTCTCGTCATACATCCTTACACCACTACACATTCGCAGATGACGCCGGAGGAGCTGGAGCAACAGCACATCACGCCATCGACAGTGCGACTCTCCATCGGAACGGAACATATCGACGACATCATAGACGACCTTCAGCAGGCTCTTGACAAAATTGACAAATAATAAAAATTGACGATTATGGCAAAAATAGCAAAACAGCTGACCGAGCTTATCGGTAACACTCCCCTATTAGAACTGGGAAGATTTTCACAGAGTAAAGGCATAGAGACACCTATCATAGCAAAGGTGGAGTTCTTCAACCCCGGCGGCAGCGTGAAAGACCGTATTGCACTGGCAATGATTGAGGACGCAGAGAAAAAAGGACTGCTGAAACCGGGGGCAACCATCATCGAGCCAACAAGCGGAAACACTGGTGTCGGGCTGGCTCTTGTAAGCGCTGTAAAAGGATATAAGCTCATACTCACCATGCCAGAGACCATGAGTATTGAACGACGCAACCTGGTAAAGGCATACGGAGCTGAAGTGCGGCTCACATCAGGCAAAGATGGTATGCCAGGAGCTATCAAGGCTGCAGAAGAATTGCGCGACTCTATTCCGGGAAGCATCATACTGCAGCAGTTTGAGAATGCCGCCAACCCGGCAAAGCACTACACTACAACAGGCCCTGAAATCTGGAGCCAGACCGACGGAAAGATAGACATCTTCGTAGCGGGCGTGGGAACAGGCGGCACAATCTCGGGCGTGGCAAAATACCTGAAGGAAAAGAACCCCAACATTAAGATTGTGGCTGTGGAGCCTAAATCATCACCAGTGCTTAACGGAGGACAGAGCGGCCCGCACAAAATACAAGGCATCGGAGCCGGTTTCGTTCCGAAGACGTATGATGCAGCTGTGGTTGACGAGGTGCTCGACGTTGAGAACGACGATGCAATACGTGTCGGACGTGAACTTGCAGCCAAGGAAGGCCTGCTGGTCGGAATCTCTGCAGGTGCTGCAACATATGCCGCCAGCGTAGTGGCAAAGCGGCCGGAAAACAAAGGTAAGACCATCGTGGCTCTGCTACCAGATACAGGCGAGCGTTATCTCTCTACCGTGCTCTACGCATTCGAGGAATATCCTCTGTAAATAGGAATAGAAGGATAGAGAACCAAATAAAGGTGGAAGGTTAATTTTTTTTAACCTTTCACCTTTCTGTATTTCTGCCCTTTTTAACTACCTTTGCATCCGAAAACAAAACATGACTGATGAATTACATTGTTGCTGACAATCAGGAACTGACACGATTTGCCATAGAGCACCTGCTCGACGGATTCGAAGACAAAAGGATAATACATGCATCCGACAAAGCCGACCTCATAGAAAAACTGAAGGCATACGAACAGAGTGTCGTTATTCTCGACTACACATTGTTCGACTTTTTCGACGTACAAAACTTTCTCGTCGTGGTTCAACGATATCCTGCAGCCAACTGGATACTGCTAAGCGAAGACCTTACGGAGCAGTTCCTGCGTACCGTGGTGTATCAGAGCCATAACATCAGCATACTCTTCAAAGACACGTCACTCAAGGAAGTGTCTGATGCCATACGCTCGGCTGTCAGCGGGCAAAGGTTCATCAGCCAAAGAGTGACCGAGATTCTGCTTGCCCGACAGCAGCGCGACGATGAAAACCCTACCAACCTTACACCGACAGAAATAGAGATTGTAAGAGCAATTGCTCAGGGAAAAACAACCAAGGAAATTGCCTCTGAACGATTCTCAAGCATACATACCATCAACACACATCGTAAGAACATATTCAGAAAACTCGGAGTAAACACTGCACACGAGGCTATGAAAGCAGCCATACGTGCCGGACTAATCGACGAATCGGACTATTTCATATAAAATAAGAAAACCGCAACTCTCAACGAGCTACGGTTGTCTTATGATAACATATCCTTTCGGATAAAATTGTTGTCAAAAAAAAGAAAGTTAAGCGATCCTCACGGAGAGCTCTGTTATCCACATTTCAACTTTCTTTTTACCAATAACTAAAAACCTAAAACTATAAATATTACTACTAACCTAAAACAATCTATTAACTTTGTCTTTTGACGATGCAAAGGTAAGCACTTTTATGGTTATGTGCAATACTTTAAACTTATTTTTTTGCAAAAAGTGCATTCTCTTGACATAAATCAATCGTTTGTGGTCGCACACACAACAAAAATATCTGTTTTAGACATATTTATGCATTCGTCTCAAAATTATTTCGTAACTTTGGCCTCGTATAAAGAAAATAGGATGAGAGTAAACGAAAAAACATGGGATTTCATCTCTCTTCACTCTGAAGACGATGTGAAGACACTGGCACTGCGCGGCAGCAACGACACCGACATTGACATGCCCTTCGCTCTCACCCAGATTGCAGGAAGGCAGGCAGCACGCCATAAACTGCCGCTATGGCACGACACCAAGGGGATCATCTACCCTCCTCACCTGAATATGGAACAGTGCTCGAGCGAGCAAACGGCAAGGTATAAAGCCAAAATCGCAGAGCAAATATTCAGACTTAACGGCAAGTCGATGGAAACATTCACCGACATCACCGGAGGTTTCGGAGTTGACTTCACCATGATGGCAAGGACATTCAAGAGTGCGACATACGTGGAACAGAACAGCGAACTATGTGAGATTGCAGCCCACAATTTCCCGCTGTTGGGAGTAACGGCCAAGATAATCAATGCCGACGGAACACGTTTTCTTGAGTCATGCCAAAGGCAGAGCCTCGTCTTCATAGATCCATCCCGCCGCGACAGGCATGGAGGGAGAACCTACGGTATAAGCGACTGCACTCCAAACATAACAGAGATTCTACACACATTATTACATAAGGCAGATTATGCACTCATAAAGCTGTCGCCGATGCTCGACATCGACAAGGCTATAGCCGATCTCGGTCACCACGTGGAAGAAATCCACATCGTATCGGTAGATAATGAGTGTAAAGAACTGCTGCTGACAGTCTCGGCCGAACAGACTGACAGTCCAAGGATATACTGCGTCAACGGCGATGATGTGTGGGAGGCGACAGGACATGAAATAACCAGCATCTCACCGAGCGTCGGCAGATGGCAGTATCTTTACGAGCCTAATGCATCGATTATGAAGGCAGGGTGCTTCCGGCAGATTGAATCGGCTTTCGGCATACAGCAGATAGCCGTCAACAGCCATCTGTTTGTGGCCGATTCTCTTTTGACATATTTCCCCGGCCGACGATTCAGTATAGTCAACACGTTGAGAATGAACAAACGTGAACTTAAGGAAGGACTCAAAGACATACCTAAGGCGAATATCTCGGTGAGAAACTTTCCGCTCACAGCAGACAGACTGCGAAAGCGACTGAAGATTTCCGACGGAGGCGATGATTACATCTTTGCCACCACCCTCCCCGGCGGCGCACATATACTGTTAGTATGCAGGAAAATTTAAAAATTCCAAAAATTGAAATTCGTCTTTTGGCTATTACAGCAGAAATGCGTAACTTTGTGCAAATTTTGTAGTTACAATGGAAGAAAAGGAATTAATAGCAGAAACCGTTCAATACACTGAAGATGAAATACGCCATCTTAGCGATATGGAGCACATCCGTACGCGCCCAGGTATGTACATCGGGCGACTCGGCGACGGCTCACTACCAGAAGACGGCATCTATGTGCTGCTGAAGGAAACCATTGACAACTCTATCGACGAGTTCAAGATGAATGCCGGCGACAGGATAGAGGTAAATATCGACGATAACCTGCGTGTGAGCGTGCGCGACTACGGGCGTGGAATACCACTGGGCAAGCTCATAGAGGCAGTGTCGATGCTTAACACTGGCGGTAAATACGACTCAAAGGCCTTCAAAAAAAGCGTCGGGCTGAACGGTGTCGGCATAAAGGCAGTAAATGCGCTGAGCACTCACTTCGAGGTGAGGAGCTTCCGCGACGGGAAAGTGAGAAAAGCCACATTCGAACGTGGAATACTTCAGACCGACACTACAGAAGACAGCCAGGACGAGAACGGTACTTATATCTACTTCGAGCCGGACTCAACACTTTTCCTTAACTACAAGTTCCACGACGACATCGTTGAGACGATGCTCCGTAACTATACATACCTGAACACCGGACTTGCTGTAATGTACAACGGCAGGCGCATTCTCAGCCGTCATGGACTGAAAGACCTGCTCAACGACACGATGACCAACGACGGCATCTATCCCATCATCCACCTAAAAGGAGAGGATATCGAGATAGCATTTACACACACCAACCAGTACGGCGAAGAATACCACTCGTTTGTCAATGGACAGCACACCACTCAAGGAGGAACACACCAAAGCGCATTCAAGGAACATATAGCCAAGACTATCAAGGAATTCTTCAACAAGAATTTTGAATATGGAGACATACGCAACGGTATTGTTGCAGCAATAGCAATAAATGTCGAGGAGCCTATGTTCGAGAGCCAGACGAAGATCAAGCTCGGCTCACTGACAATGTCGCCAAACGGAGTTAGCGTTAACAAATATGTAGGCGACTTCATCAAGACCGAGGTTGACAACTTCCTACATAAGAATGCTGACGTGGCCGAGGTGATGCTCCAAAAGATAAGCGAGAGCGAGAAAGAGCGCAAGGCAATGGCTGGAGTGACCAAGCTGGCTCGCGAACGCGCAAAGAAAGCCAACCTTCACAACCGCAAGCTACGCGACTGCCGCATACACTTCAGCGACGAGAAGAACGACCGCAAGGCAGAGTCGAGCATCTTCATCACTGAGGGCGACTCGGCCAGCGGGAGCATCACCAAAAGCCGCGACGTCAACACACAGGCGGTATTCTCGCTTCGCGGGAAACCGCTCAACTCGTTCGGACTGACTAAGAAAGTAGTGTATGAGAACGAAGAGTTCAATCTGCTTCAGGCAGCTCTCGACATCGAAGAGGGTCTCGACACGCTGAGATACAACAAAGTGATTGTGGCAACCGATGCCGATGTGGATGGCATGCACATCCGACTGCTGATAATAACATTCTTCCTGCAGTTCTTTCCCGAGCTGATAAAGAAGGGCCACGTATATGTGTTGCAGACTCCACTCTTCCGCGTGCGCAACCGACGCACGAAGATAAAGAACAAGAAAATGCTGGAAGATGGCAAACGAGGTGATTTCATCACGCGCTACTGCTACAGTGACGAGGAACGCCAGAAAGCGATTGAAGACCTCGGACCAGACCCTGAGATTACACGGTTCAAAGGTCTCGGAGAAATCAGTCCCGAGGAATTTGTCAATTTCATCGGACCCGAAATGCGGCTGGAGCAGGTTACGCTGCACAAGACCGACCAAGTACAGAAACTCTTGGAGTACTACATGGGCAAGAACACGATGGAACGGCAGAATTTCATCATCGACAACCTTGTGATTGAAGAAGACAAACCTGAAGACGAAACAGAGATATAGGAAGATGCCGAGTCTTCTAAAACAATAATAGAAGAAATGAAAAACTTTACCGGATTTAGACATTTATTGTTATACTCCTTTGCCTTTATACCCATGATGGCATTCTCGCAGAGCGAGCCGATGCTACGCAAACTGAGTATTGCCGAACTGGCCATAGCCAACCTGTATGTTGATTCCGTCAACGAGGAAAAACTTGTGGAGGATGGCATTCGAGGTATGCTCGAGAAGCTCGACCCACACTCTGCATATTCCAACGCAAAAGAGGTGAAAGCGATGAATGAGCCACTGCAAGGCTCGTTTGAAGGTATCGGCGTACAGTTCAACATGGTCGAAGACACGCTGCTCGTAATCCAACCCGTCAACGACGGCCCGTCGGAGAAAGTGGGAATCATCGCCGGCGACCGCATAGTGAGCGTCAACGACACCGCCATAGCTGGTGTAAAAATGTCGAAAGAAGAGATTATGCGCCGACTACGCGGTCCAAAGGGCACAAAGGTTGTTTTAGGAATTGTGCGCCATGGTATCAACGAACAACTTAAATTCACCGTCGTAAGAGACAAGATTCCAGTGAAGTCAATCGATGCAGCATATATGATACGTCCAGGAGTGGGATATATTCGTATAGGCAACTTCGGAGCCACTACGCACAAAGAATTTGAAGAGGCTCTCGACAAACTGTTTCTTCTCGGCATGAACGACCTTATACTCGACCTTCAGGAGAACGGCGGCGGCTACCTTCAGGCGGCAGTAGAGATTTCAAACGAGTTTCTCGAAGCCGGCGACCTGATTGTATATACGAAGGGACGCCGCGTACCGCGTCATGAATACAAGGCACGCGGCAACGGACGTTTCCTCAAAGGCAAAGTTGTGGTACTCATCGACAGCTACTCGGCATCAGCAGCAGAAATCGTCACAGGAGCCATACAAGACCAAGACCGTGGCATCGTCGTTGGACGGCGTAGCTTCGGCAAAGGACTGGTGCAACGCCCCATCGACCTTCCAGACGGCTCGATGATACGACTTACGGTTGCCAACTACTACACTCCAAGCGGTCGCTGCATACAAAAGCCGTTCAAGAAAGGCGACAAGAGAGACTATGCAATGGATATGATCCACCGTCTAAAAAGCGGCGAACTGACCAATCCTGACAGCATACACTTCGTAGATTCGCTGAAATTCTACACACTGCGCAAACACAACACAGTGTATGGAGGCGGAGGCATCATGCCAGACATTTATGTCCCACTCGACACAACAAAATACACCAAGTTTCATCGGGAGATTTCTGCCAAGGGGATTCTCGTGCAGACCAATCTAAAATACGTGGATAGCAACCGTAAGAAGCTGAAGAAGCAATATACTGAGTTCCAGTTGTTCAGGGACAAATTCGAAACCCCTCAGGAAGTTATAGACAAAATATTGAAGGAAGCAGAGAAACAGAAGATAAAGCCCAAGGACGACGAGGAGCTGCAGAAGACCCTTCCGTTGCTCAAGCTTCAGCTGAAAGCGCTCATTGCACGCGACCTGTGGAACATGGACGAATACTTCTCAATAATTAATGAGCAGAACGACATCGTCATAAAAGCGCTGACCGTATTATAGTCAGCGCTTTATAAATTATGAAATACGGAAACCTGATTATTACTGTAATAATAGGGCTGACGCTAGCAGTTTCAGCATACGCCCAAACCACCGGTTACCGCAGTCAGCGCCTCTCTACGGCACAAGGGCTGTCGGCAAGCATAATCAACGATATTACCTATGACCATCGCGGATTCATCTGGATGGCTACCAACAACGGTCCGTTTCGCTACGATGGGTACCACTTCAGGAACTTCGCACTCGGCAAGACCGACCAATGCCTGAAAACGGTGCCTTATATCGCTGTAATGCTAACCGATCGCCGTCATAACCTACTGTGGATGCGAAACTATATATCTAACGTTGTTTGTCTGGATTTGAACACTGGCCTATTTGTTGATTATACAAGCGACGGCAATCACAATCAGATATTCACCAAATGGATAATGGCACGCAACTGCGACTTGTGGCTATACCACTCAGAAAATGGTGTGCGTCGCATAGAAGTCGGGGATTCAGGATTCAAAACAACCGATTTCAACGTCAAATACGGTACGCTGCCATCTAACAATGTGGGCAAGATTGTTGAAGATTCAACCGGAGGAATATGGCTCTGCACAGACAAGGGCGTGGTGTATTTCGACGGTAAAGAGAATAGCCATCAGCGAAATTCCAGTGTACCAACTACGATGGAGAAAGACCGTAACATCATTGAAGCAGCAGCAATAGGCAGAGACAGAGTGATCATGCTGACAGACAATCAGGAGATACTTTGCTACTCTGCTAACGGAAAACGAATCTACGAGCAGAGTCTTTCACCAACAAAAAACTCATTCATGACCGGCAATATCACCTCGTCAGTCGTGTGGAAGGGGAAATGGTATATCTTCACACAGAGTGGAACAGTATGCATAAACCCCAAAACAGGAGCAGCAAAGCCAGCAAATGACTGCAATATCCCCGGCGGAAGAGTACAGGAAAGTATCGACAATTACCATTTCATCTCCAACGATAGCGGACAGCTTTGGATCATGACTCCACAAGGAGAACTGAAGACGCTTTACCTTATACCGAACGTACAGAGCTTTGCCCAACTGCGTACCCGTCGCAGCCACAGGATAGCGAGAGCCGCCAACGGTGACTTCCTCGTTGCCACTTACGGCAATGGACTATTCATACTCAATCCGAAGAACTGGAAGTCGAGACATTTCTCATCACGAGACAAAGAACCTCTGATTCCAACGGGACTTTTGAGAAACGTAAGTAGCGATCCCACAGGATGTATATGGGTAGCAACCGAAGATATGAGGGTAAACTGCCTGAAGCCCATCACAGGAATAAATATTAACTATGTCATGCCCAACGATGAGACAGACGGTGAACGTGTTAATATGATCCACTATCTGGGTAGATTGAATGAAAGCACACTCGCTGCAACAACATACCTTGGCGACAGTTTTGAATACGATGTTCCCAACATGACATTGAAATCAAGGTCTAAAGTGGCGAAAAACATATATGATATGATTACCGACCACGAAGGCAATCATTGGACGGGAACACAGCACGGCCTTTTCCTCAACGGAAAACTGCTGACCGACTCCACTGTGCTCACAGCCACGACATTCATACGCTCAGTGACTGAAGACAAGCACCACCGAGTATGGATAGGTACATGGGGGGACGGACTACTGATGATGCAGAAAGAGAAAGACGGGCGATGGCACTGCAAACGGCAGATGATGCAAAAGGCTGTTTTTGAGAGCAGAATAAGACAATCGTGCATCACTGCCGACGGCATGATGTGGATAGCCGCATGGAACGGACTCTACTGCCTTGACGTGTCGAAGCCCTCTGTATCCGAACGAATCAACGTTTTCAACGACGAACACGGTAATCTACCTATCCGGCAGGCAATGAGCGTCTATGCCGCAAAGAACGGCATGCTATGGGTAGGCTCAAGCGAAGGCAAAATTCTGCGCTGCCACCTTAAGGACGGGAAAATGGACTTCGAACAATATACTAATGAGAACGCAGCAGGCGTAAGCGACATAATATCCATTACCGAAGACTTGCATGGAAATATCTGGGCAGGATGCCACGACGGAATAATGGAAATAAATCCCCACACCCACACACTAACCAGCTATCAGCTCTCAGCCAACGTCCTGCAAAACACCTGCATGGATCGTTGCGCACTTACTTTGTCCGACGGAAGAATTGTATTCGGAACAGCACAAGGAATGGCAATAGTCAGCCCTAACAAAACGGAAAGCATACAGGCAGGAACAGGAAAACTTCAGATAACCGACATCTGCGTCAACGGAATCTCACTATTTGAGAACGAGCAGACAGATGACTATAAGCTGCTGAGCGAAGTTATGCTCCATGGTACACTGCGGCTGTCACACGACCGCAATTCTCTAAGTATAAGCTTCAGCGATATGAACTTCGCAAAAATAGAGTCGTCAATCTACCAATACTATCTGGAAGGAGCCGAGAAGAGCTGGGGCAACCATACGGTAAACAATACGGCATACTACTCAAACCTGAAGCCCGGCAGATACACATTCCATCTGCGTACACTGCAAAACGACGGTACATGGCGTTCTACGGCGATGGATATCATCATCAGCCAACCATGGTGGAACACATGGTGGGCATGGACTTTATACCTGCTTGCTGTCATTTCCGCCACATATTATATATATAAGAATGCACAGGAACGTTTAAGTATGCGCCAGCAGATAAAGCTGGAACACCTGCAGAGCGAATTCCGCGCAAAATTTTTCACCAACGTGGCACATGAGTTCCGCACGCCTCTCGCCATCATTCAGGGGGCTACAGATAAAATCGTCGCAAGCAAGGCAGAGGGGTTGCCACACGACTCTATCCATTCGCTGAAACGTGGAGTCAGCAGAATGACAAAGCTCGTAAACAGATTCATGGAATACCGCAAGATAAACAGCGGAAACTATCGGTTGAGATTACAAGACGACGACATCGTTGGATTCACACGAAAAATACACAACGATTTCTGGCCGTTAGCTGAACAGAAGGACATAAAACTGATTTTCACGTCATCCGACAAGTCGATTACCCTTCCCTTCGACCATCAGGCTGTGGAAACCATAGTTTACAACCTCATAAGTAATGCAATCAAATATACCCCGGCAAAGGGACAAGTAATGATAGCGGTCAGGAATCAAGAGACAGAAAGCAAAGAGCATATGATTACAATAACGGTGACTGACAACGGTCCCGGAATCAGTGCCGTTAGGCAAAAGGAACTCTTCAAACCATTCATGAACGGATTTGAAACTCAGGGAGGAATGGGCATCGGACTTTACTCCGCCCATGAACTTGCCGCGATTCACAAAGGAAGTCTGACATATTCCGACGCGGAGGGGGGTGGATCGATCTTCACGCTGACAATTCCTGCCGACAGTTCACACTATCCCACCGACTTTTACTTGTCGGACGAACATCAATCGCAAAGTAAGCTAAACTATTATCCAGAAGAAGCGAACGTCAACTCAAACTTCTCAATAAAAGAGCCTCTGCCTCCGGCAATGAATAGCGAAATTACAATTGCCATTATCGAGGATGATCCCGACCTGCTAACGATGCTTAGCAAAGAACTGGCACAATACTTCACTATTGTCACATACATGAACGGCAGCGACGCACTCGCAGGAGTAACCACTAACAATCCTCAACTTGTACTCTGTGACGTGATGTTGCCAGACATCAACGGATTCGAGATAGTTAAACAGTTAAAAACGCATAAACAAACAGCCGGCATTCCCGTTATCATGCTCACGGCACTGAACGATGATGAGCACCAGATAAAAGGCTACAAGGCGGGTGCCGACGACTACATGGTCAAGCCGTGCAACATACAGCTTCTGTTGCTTCGTATTACTCAACTGATAAAATGGCACAGTGAGGCAAACAGCGCTATCGAGGAGAAAAACTCCGGAGAAAGAGTAACGCCGAACATACAGAATGAGACACAGAAAGAGATAATCACAAATGCCGCCGACCAAAAACTGCTGCAGCGCATGGAGATTATCGTTGGCTCGCATATCAACGACCGCGATTTCGGGGTTGACGAACTTGCAGAGGCATTGCACATAGGGCGCACCAAACTCTTCGGGAAGACCAAGGAACTGCTCAACATTACACCAAACAACTATATTATTAACGAACGTCTTAACGCTGCCAAGGAATTACTCGACGAGGCAGAGCTGAACATCAGTGAAATAGCCTATAAGGTTGGCTTCGACAGCGACACCTACTTCAATAAATTGTTCAAAAAGAAATTCGGTGTAACCCCGGGACAATACAAAAAAGGAATTCGTAATTAAATTCTTTTTTGCCACAGCCTATCTCATGGCCAGTGCCTTGTTTTCCGCCGCTTCCATAATCTCGCGCTCGCCCGGTCCCTTGTCGTTGATGCCGCAGAGGTGGAGTATGCCATGGATAATCACACGATATAACTCCTCTTCATACGGCTTGTTGAAGAGCTCCGCATTGCTTCTCACGGTGTCAAGCGAGATTACCAAGTCGCCATTGATGGTGTCACCCTCGCAATAGTCGAAGGTGATGATGTCGGTGAAATAATCGTGTCCAAGATACTCATTGTTCACTTCAAGTATTTTCTCATCGTCAACGAACATATATCCTATCTCTCCTACGTTTTTACCGTAAGAAGCAGCCACCTCTTTTATCCATGCCGTAGTTTCACGACGCCTGATCTTTGGCATCCTAACATTTTCAGAATTGTATGTAATCATAACTTCTTAGGCAAAAATTCATCCACTTCTTTTCCAAAATGTGCCAACTCGCGCACCACGCTACTGCTAATGCTTGCCAGCTCCGGCTCTGCATAGAAAAAAACGGTTTCAACGGCACCAAGCCTGCGGTTGATGTCGGCCTGGTCGCGTTCATACTCGAAATCCTTGACCGAGCGCACACCTTTTATAATATACTCTGCCAACTCACGGTGGGCGAAGTCAATGGTGAGGTCGCTGTAGGTCTTCACCTCTATCTTCGGCTCGTCAGCATACAGCTCCTCAATCTTTCGCTTCCTTACATCGGCACCTTGCATATAGCTTTTCCGCTCATTCACTCCCACGCCAATCACAATTCTGTCGAAGAGGGGCAATGCACGTCGCACAATGGAGTCGTGGCCGACGGTATAGGGGTCGAAGCTACCCACAAAAATTCCCGTACTCATATTATTCTGCAAAGTTAAGTCAAATCGGAGAGATAACCAAACATTTTCAGTATTTTTATCGATTATTTCAGATATTAATTGTACCTTTGCAGCAAAAATATGTTGTTCAATTCGCTTGAATTCATCATCTTCCTGCCAGTAGTGTTCCTGCTCTACTGGTTCGTGTTCAGGAAATTACGATACCAGAACTTGTTTGTCGTAATAGCCAGCTATGTGTTCTACGGATGGTGGGACTGGCGTTTCCTCTTTCTTATAGCCTTCACGTCGCTTTGCAGCTACCTGAGCGGCATACTGTTGGAGAAGTGGGAGGGCAATCGCCGTC
>CAMOEW010000060.1 GCA_946612625.1 uncultured Prevotella sp. | reverse complement strand
CGATGCTGTCAGCAATTATCTTGCGCATCTGCCAGATGTCAGCCACCTCTCCGGCAGCCTTTGCCTGAAGCATTATGTTACCGATGGCCGTTCCCTCCTGCGGGCCGGCAAGTACGGTGGCACCAGTAGAGTTGGCTGTAAACTGGTTCAGATAGTTGTTTAACGACCCACCGCCAATAATGTGTAGCACATCGATCTTGAACGGTGCGAATTCCTGCAGCCACTCGAACACCTGACGGTAACGCAGAGCCAGCGAGTCGAAGATACAACGGCAAATCTCTGCCGGAGTCTCCGGCACATGCTGATTGGTATCACGGCAATACTTCTGTATGGCTTCAATCATGCTCGTTGGATTAGCAAACATGGCATCGTCTGGATTGATGAGTGAGCGGAATGCTTCCACTTCCATGGCCGAACCCTGAAGTTCCGGATGGCTCATCTTCTGCACCTGGGAAGGCCACTCCTTTCGGCAACGCTCATAAAGCCACATACCACAGATATTCTTCAGGAAACGCGTTGTTCCTTCTATACCTCCCTCATTGGTGAAGTTGCGTTCGTATGACAGGTCGTTTATGATGGCATCCTTGGTCTCAATACCCATCAAGCTCCATGTTCCGCTGGAGAGGTAAGCAAAGTTCTCGTCCTTTGCCGGAACAGCAGCCACGGCACTGCCCGTGTCATGTCCCGCCACGGCATAAACAGGTATTGGTCCGAGACCGGTCAGTGTCTGCACCTCTTTTGTTAAAGAGCCTATAAGCTCGCCCGGCATCACCATTCGTCCGAACTTTGAGCGGGTCAGCCCAAGGCTTGCCAGCAATCGCTCGTTGAGTTGCTTGGTTCGTGGGTCGAGAAGTTGCGCAGTGGAAGCGAACGTATATTCACAGACAGCATTTCCCGTCAGCATCCACGACAGGCAGTCGGGAATGAACAATATCTTCTGTGCGTTCTTCAGTGCCGAGTTACCCTCGCGGCGCATGGCATAGAACTGGAAAATAGAATTGAAGTTGAGGAACTGGATACCGGTTATGTCGTAAACTTCCCTCTTCGGGATTACATGCTCCAAATAATCGTTCATGGCATCAAAGGTGATGGGGTCACGATATGCACGGGGATTCCTTAATATTGCCCCGTCATCAGCGATACACACGAAATCAACACCCCATGTATCAATACCGATACTGGTAATTTCTACTCCTTTTTGTGCAGCCTCCTTCAAGCCACGGATAATCTCGAAATACAGAGCGTAAATGTCCCAGTAGAAATGCCCGCCCTGTTCAATAAGGTTGTTTGGAAAACGCGTGACCTCCTCAAGGTCGATGCGTCCGTCGGAAAGAGTTCCGAGAATAGTTCTGCCACTGGTAGCTCCCAGATCGACAGCAAAGAAATATTTCTTTTCCATAAACATATAATGTTAGCAGTGTTGCCGTTTGTTTTAGTATATAGATTCAGTTTTTCCAAATTCAAATGCAAAGATACAAAATAATCTAGAACTGACAACTATTTTATCAGATTTTTACAAAATTAAAATGAAATTTATTTTGTTGTAACATTGAATTTATGTATCTTTGCACAAAATTTCTTCAATAAAACAGCAAAACAGCAATAATAACAAATAAAAAACAAAACTTAAAACATGTCAACTTTAACAATTTGCATTGTCACCGTCTTCATCATCGGCTATTTCTTTATTGCCATTGAGAGCGTGACAAAAATCAACAAGGCAGCTATTGCCCTTCTTATGTTTGTGGTCACATGGACCCTCTTTATGATTGCTCCAGAGGCATATCTGCCTGCCGCCATCGGTGAGCTAAAAGCATCTGTCGTAGCCACAGAAATTGAACGTCATCTTGGAAGCACTGCCACTACGCTTTTCTTCCTCATGGGAGCCATGACCATCGTTGAGTTGGTTGACCAGAATGGCGGATTCAATTTCGTTCGCGACACCCTTCAGACTAAGTCGAAGCGCGGGCTTCTCTGGCGAATAGCATTCATGACGTTCATCCTATCGGCAATCCTTGACAACCTTACCACTTCGATTGTTATGATTATGATTCTGCGCAAGCTCGTTGCCGACAAGAAAGACCGTATGATATATGCAGCCCTTGTAATCATCTCAGCTAACTCGGGAGGTGCATTCTCGCCAATCGGCGACGTTACCACCATCATGCTTTGGAACAAGGGTGTTATCACCGCAGCCGGTGTTATCTCCGAGATATTCATACCGTCCCTCATATCCATGGTATTGCCTGCCTATATTCTCTCGCTCTCGCTGAAGGGCGAACTTGTACCTGCAGACAATACCGGAGCTATAGAGGAGAGCAGCGATCTGTCGGAAAGTCAGCGCAAGTCGATATTTTTCCTCGGCGTGGGCGGTCTTATTTTCGTGCCAATCTTCAAGACCATCACCCATCTGCCTCCGTTCGTAGGCATACTGCTGGTACTTAGTGTGCTGTGGACCACCACAGAGTTGTTCTATATGCGCATACACCAGGAGAACGAAGACACCGCCGACAACCGTGGCACTCAGAAGCGCGTGTCGAAGATGCTATCGCGCATCGACATGGACACCATCCTATTCTTCCTCGGCATCCTCATGGCTGTAGCCTGTCTTGAGACCATCGGAGTGCTGACGATGCTCGGCAAGGGACTTGACGTTGCATTCGAAGGCAACCACTATCTCGTCACAGGAATCATCGGTGTGCTCTCAAGCATCGTTGACAATGTGCCGCTCGTTGCAGGTTGTATGGGCATGTATCCCGTTCAGGCAGTTGGCGACATGGCAGTAGATGGCATCTTCTGGCAGCTGCTGGCCTATTGTGCCGGTGTGGGCGGATCGATGCTCATCATCGGAAGTGCCGCCGGAGTGGTAGTAATGGGTTTGGAGAAAATAACCTTTGGATGGTATATGAAAAAGGTGACCTGGATAGCTTTCGTCGGCTATGTGGCAGGCATCGGCTGCTACTGGGTTGAGAAGACATTTCTATTCTGAAAAATCGAAAAAACAAAATATCGAAGTTATGATTGACGTAAAACAGACTTTAAACAAGGCAGAAGAAAGAATGCAGATGGCTGCCATGTTTCTTGAGGACGAGCTGAACCGCATTCGTGCCGGACGCGCCAATGTGGCCATCCTCGACGGTGTTAGAGTAGAGAGCTATGGCCAGAAAGTGCCGCTCAACCAAGTAGCCAGTGTGAGCGTGCCCGACGCCCGCACCATCGCCATCAAGCCCTGGGACCGCAAGCAGATTAAGGACATCGAGAAGGCCATCATGGATTCAGATGTAGGTATCACACCCGAAAATAACGGCGAGGTTATTCGTCTGGGCATACCGCAGCCCACTGAAGAGCGCCGCCGCGACCTTACCAAGCAGTGCAACAAAATAGCAGAGAAGGCGAAGGTAGAGGTTCGCAACATCCGTGCCGACATCAAGGAGAAACTGAAGAAAGCCATCAAGGACGGACTCTCTGAGGACAACGAGAAAGATGCCGAGTTGGAGCTTCAGAAGCTTCACGACAAGTTCATCAAGAAACTTGACGAACTGATTACAGCAAAGAACAAGGAGATTATGACTGTTTAACTGGCAATTGGGTAATTGACAATTGAAAGGAACTGTCATTAAGAACACCGGAAGCTGGTACACCGTGCTGACCGACATGGGCAGCACGGTGGACTGCAAAATCAAGGGGAACTTTCGTCTGAAAGGCATCCGCAGTACTAATCCTGTAGCTGTGGGCGACAAGGTTGAGGTTGTCCCTAACCAGGAGGGCACCGCGTTCATAACAGCTATCGAAGACCGCCGGAACTATATCATCCGCAAGGCAAGTAATCTGTCGAAACAGAGCCATATCATAGCCGCTAACGTCGATATAGCATTGCTTATGGTTACGGTGAACTATCCCCAGACCTCCACAACATTCATCGACCGTTTCCTGGCATCCGCCGAGGCGTACCGCATCCCTGTGGTTCTCCTCTTTAACAAGACCGACCTTCTCTCAGACGACGAACTGCATTACCAGGAAATGATGATTACACTCTACGAGAACATCGGATATCAGTGTATTGCCATGTCGGCCACAAAACATACGGGCCTCGACGTCCTGCGCCAATTACTTGAAGGCAAGATAGCTGTTCTGAGCGGTAACAGCGGCGTGGGTAAGTCAACACTGATCAACTCTCTGATACCGGGTGCCGCCCTGCGCACTTCCGACATCAGCGACGCCCACAACACCGGAATGCACACTACTACCTTCAGCGAGATGATTCCGTTTGGACAATCGTCGTGGATAATCGACACACCGGGAATAAAAGGCTTCGGCACGTTCGACATCGAGCGCGAAGAACTGACAAGCTACTTCCGCGAGATTTTCCATTTCTCGAAAGAGTGCCGCTTCAGCAACTGTACGCATACTCACGAGCCGGGCTGTGCCGTACTACAAGCACTCGGCAACCACTACATCGCCCAAAGCCGCTACCAGAGCTACCTCTCGATGCTCGACGATAAAGACGAGAACAAATACCGCGAGGCATACTGAACGCACAATGTAAAAAATTGCCCGCGCTTACCCTACCGGCAGTTCTATTAGAATACGTGTCCCTTCAGAATAATTGCTGTCGAATCGCGCAAAACCTCCAATTCTCTCTGCAAGCTTGGAAACGATGCTTAGGTCAAGCTCTGCATTGTCGCGGCTCTCGTCGGGCTGTTCAAACCATGTGAAAAGCATGTCACGACGGTCTTCAGGAATGCCGCAACCGGTATCCTGCACATATATCGTGAGACGGTTCATACGCTCATTATATGTACAGCCAACGGCTATCTCACCCACTTTTGTGAACTTGCACGCATTGGTGATAAGCTTACTGATAATGAGTTCAAGGATACGTACGTCGTTTTTCACGAAGAAACCGTCGTCGAGAGTGCGGCGGAATTGTATCTTCACGTCACTCGATATATCCTTATTGTTAAGCTGCGACTGGATAACACGGCGGCAAAGCAGATTGGGCGAGAAGCTCTCTATCCTCAGCTCTTGCCCTTTAGCCCTACCGGCAAGAACGACAATTACGTCGAGAAGCGTTGTCACCACATTAGTATTAAAGAACATCTGGTCGCTGATATTCTTCTTTTCTGCCTTCGACAGGTAAAGGTCGTCTTTCGACATAATGTCGGCAAGTGCTGACAGCGAGCGCAGGGGTGTACGTATCTCATCGGTAATATTATTAAGAAAGGCTCCTTTGATATTACTCATCCGACGGCTCTCCTTAAGGTCGTCGGTCAATTTCTTCATACGTACCAGTAGCAGTACGCAAAGAACCATCAATGATAAAACAACAATAACCATATTTGACCCCTTTCTATAAAAACAGACCACAAAGGTAGTCAATTTTCTTCTATTCCACAAATCTTTTTTCTAAAAAAAACTCAAAAAACGTATCTCGTGCCTTTTCTTTCTGAGCATTCTGTGTTTGTACTCCATAACCAACGGTCTCATATACATTTTCCTTTTTTTGAAACTATAGTAAATCGTGTTAAATTCAACAGGTAATGCGGTTTTCCAAAAAAATTATCGTAACTTTGCACCAGACTTCAGAAAGGAAACACTATGCTACAAATACGCTGCAAAAACGTAAACATAACCAGGAGCTTCCCAGAAGGCACTTCGCTCATCGATGTCTATAAGGACTTTGAGGCCGAACTGAAGATGCCCTACCCCGTGGTTTCGGCAAAGGTGAACAATACCTCAGAGGGACTTAAATTCCGCCTTTTCCAGAACCGTGACGTGGAATTTCTCGATGCCCGCGAAGGCTCAGGCCACAGGGTGTATGTGCGCTCGCTGTGCTTCGTGCTCTACAAAGCCACTATCGATATTTTTCCCGGAAGCAAGCTTTTCATAGAGCATCCTCTGTCGGGAGGCTATTACTGCAACTTGAGAAAAGGACAGGCAGTGACTGCCGACGACGTGGAAAAAATTAAATTAAGGATGCAGGAGATTATTGCCCTCGACATGCCGTTCCGCCGCATGGAGGCAACGACAGAGGAAGCCATACGCATATTCCGCGACCGAAGATTCTCCGACAAGGTGAAACTGCTTGAGACGAGCGGACAGCTCTACAGCGACTACTACATCCTCGGCGACACCGTTGACTACTACTACGGACCGCTCGTACCGTCGGCAGGCTACCTGACTGTGTTCGACCTTGAGAAATACAGCGACGGACTGCTACTGAGAGTACCCGACAAGCACAACCCTACAGTGGTGGCGGCAAAGAACGACATGCCGAGAACGTTCGAGATGTTCGCGGAGAAAGTGCACTGGGACGTGATTATGCACCTGTCGAATGCCGGCGACGTGAACAAAGCCATCCTCGAAGGCAACGCATCGGAACTGATACAAGTGAGCGAAGCCCTGCAGGAAAAAAAGATAGTAAAGATAGCCGAAGAGATTGACCGCCGCTTCAGAGACAAGAAGAAACCACTGAAGCTGGTGCTCATCACCGGACCGTCGAGTTCGGGCAAGACAACTTTCTGCAAGCGCCTGTCGGTGCAGCTGCTGGCATGTGGACTTCGCCCGGTGTCGTTCTCTACCGACGACTACTTCGTAAACCGCGCCGACACCCCGAAACTGCCCAACGGACAGTATGACTTCGACAATCTGAAAACCGTTGACAGCGACCTGCTCGAAAACCACCTTAACAGACTCATGAAGGGCGAGACAGTGGAAGTGCCGGAATACAACTTCACAAGCGGCAAGCGCGAATACAAGGGAAAACGGCTGAAACTGAGAGACGACTGTGTGCTTATCATCGAGGGAATACACGCGCTCAACCCTATGCTGACATCAAAGATTTCCGACGACAAGAAATTCAAGATATACATCTCGGCTCTGACAAGCATCTCGCTCGACGACCATAACTGGATTCCCACACAGGACAACCGGCTGCTGCGCCGCATAATACGTGACTACAACAAGGGAGCATTCACAGCCCAGGAAACCATACGCCAATGGAAGAACGTGTGTGAAGCCGAGGAGAAATGGATATTCCCATTCCAGGAAACCGCCGACGTGATGTTCAACTCGGCTCTTAACATCGAGTTTGCCGTGCTACGAACACACGCAGAGATTATTCTGACCTCTGTACCGCGCAACTGTTCCGAATATGCCGAGGCACACCGCCTGCTGAAGTTCATCCACTACTTCATTCCTGTCAGCGACAAAGAGATCCCCCCCACATCTATCATGCGTGAGTTCGTAGGAGGCTCAAGTTTCAAATACAGATAAAAATCTTTAATTTTACATCCGTTTTGCAACACCCATTATATAAGTTTCGGTTCTGCCCTGTTTGCGGCAGCAAGCACTTCGACGTCAACAACTTCAAGAGCAAGAAATGCCGCGACTGCGGTTTCACATACTATGCCAACGCATGTTCAGCAACAGCTGCATTCATCATCAACAGCAAAGACGAACTGCTCGTGGTGCGCAGGGGTAAGGAGCCGGCAAGGGGGACGCTCGACCTGCCGGGAGGGTTTGTCGATATGGACGAGACGGCTGAAGAGGGTATGATACGTGAGATAGAAGAGGAGACAGGCCTGCGGCTGGAACATCCGGAATATATGTTCTCAATTCCCAATCGCTACGAATACAGCGGCATGATAATCCATACGCTTGACATGTTCTACAGATGTGGTGTGGATAACGATGTCAACCCAAAAGCTGCCGACGACGCACAGGAATGCATGTGGATACCTCTGAAGGATGTTGACTATCGCGACTTCGGTCTTACGAGCATAAGTCAGGCCGTAAAGAGGGCTGTACCAGAATTTAGTAAGTTTTAGCCTGAACAAATTGAAAACTGACAGACAAGAAAAAGCACGCCCTGGAGATTTCACAATCGCCAGGACGCCATTATAATATCGTTATAGTAGTTTGTTATTCCTGAAACCTTATTTCGGTAAGTTGAATACACGTGTCAATTCGCCCATCTGTTCGTCACTCATGCCCTCGGGCTCAAAGCCCATGCTCTTAGCGTCGATATAAATCTTGGCACTCTTAGAGAGAACGTCGATCTGGTCGAAAGCATCCATAACGTCGAGACCTTTGGCAAACACGCCATGCTTCTCCCACATCACGACGTCATAGTCTTCAAGCTCTTTAAGCGTAGCATCGGCAAGCTCTTTACTGCCGGGCAGGGTGTATGGCACTATACCAAGACCTAACGGGCAGAAAGCCTTGGTCTCGGGAATCATGCTCCACAGAATCTTTGTCAGCACATCCTTGCCGAGGAACTTCCTGTTGTGGCTCATTGCCACCAGCTCGATGGGATGCGTATGAACGGTTGCATTGTAAGCTGAGCCGCTCTCTATGAGATTAGCATGAACGGTAAGGTGGCTGGGAAGCTCACTTGTGGGCATCACGGCATTATCGGCTATGATGACATAGCTCGCACAATCATCCAGAATACGGATAATACTGCCATTGTCCATCGGGAAGCGTGCAAGGTCGCGCATACGTTTCTGTGTGCCCTTGCAATAAAAATAGCAGCCCTTCAGTGCAGGTAACGTCGCGCCTATCTGCTTAACATCGCTGATGGGAGCCATCCTGCGGATTTCATCATCTACATACTTGGTGACATTGACTGTAATGTTGCCACCATTGCGCTCCGCCCATCCGTTCTGCCACAGATAGCCGGCAACCTCAGCAATCTTCTCAACCTCCTGCCTCAACGCAGGACGGCCTTCCAATATACTCTTTCCCATTATTAAAAATTGTTTGTATTTGTAATTAGTAGTTGCAAAGATATACCTATTTTTTGGGATACAAGAATTTTTCTATTCTTTTCGCATGTTTTTTAATTTTTTTTAATTCATTTATTTGGAGCTTCGAGCTTTTTGCCGTACCTTTGTGCCTACTGAATAGAAAAAAACGGAAAATGGGAAGAATACTAATGATTGGAGCAGGCGGCGTAGCTACCGTAGCTGCCCACAAGATTGCTCAAAACAGCGACGTGTTCACCGAGTTTATGATTGCATCGCGCAGGAAGGAGAAATGCGACACAATAGTGGATGCCATCCATAAAGCTGGACACAAGATAGACATAAAAACGGCTCAGGTGGATGCCGATGACGTGGAGCAGCTGAAGACGCTGTTCAACGAGTTCAAACCAGAACTTGTTATCAACCTCGCACTGCCTTATCAAGACCTGACGATTATGGATGCGTGTCTGGCATGTGGATGCAACTATCTCGACACTGCCAACTATGAGCCAAAAGACGAGGCGCACTTTGAATACTCATGGCAGTGGGCATATCGGGAGAGGTTTGAAAAGGCCGGACTTTGCGCCATTCTCGGTTGCGGATTCGACCCGGGAGTGACAAGTATATTCACGGCCTACGCTGCAAAGCACCACTTCGACGAGATTCAGTATCTCGACATCGTAGATTGCAATGCCGGCAACCATCACAAGGCCTTCGCCACAAACTTCAACCCCGAGATTAACATACGCGAGATTACGCAAAAGGGACTCTACTATGAGGACGGCAAATATGTAGAGACCGAGCCCATGGAAATTCACAAAACGCTCAACTATCCGAACATCGGACCAAAAGAGAGCTATCTGCTGCACCACGAGGAGATAGAAAGCCTTGTCATAAACTACCCCACCATCAAGCGGGCACGTTTCTGGATGACCTTCGGGCAGCAATATCTGAACTATCTCGATGTCATACAGAATATCGGCATGAGCCGTATCGACGAAATAGAATATGAGGCACCGCTTGCCGACGGAAGCGGGAAGACAGCAAAGGTTAAAATCGTGCCACTGCAATTCCTCAAGGCAGTACTGCCTAACCCACAGAATCTCGGAGAGAACTACGACGGCGAGACCAGCATCGGATGCCGCATCAGAGGGCTGAAGAACGGCAAGGAACATACATATTATATATATAATAACTGCAAGCATCAGGATGCATACTACGAAACGGGAATGCAGGGCGTGAGCTACACTACGGGCGTTCCTGCCATGATAGGAGCAATGATGTTCATAAAAGGAATCTGGAGCAAACCCGGCGTACACAACGTTGAGGAATTCGATCCAGACCCGTTCATGGAACAGCTGAACAAGCAGGGACTGCCATGGCATGAAATCCACGACGGAGACCTTGAACTATAAGGAAAGAACCGTAAACATTGCAAATTGCTAAATTGTAAACTAATATTATGGCTAAAAAAGAAACTGAGAGCGAGGCTCTCAATCCACAGGCGGAGAAACTGAAAGCTCTGCAGGCCGCCATGTCGAAAATTGAGAAAGACTTCGGCAAAGGCAGCATAATGAAACTCGGCGACGAACAGATAGAGAACGTCGAGGTGATTCCTACCGGAAGCATCGGGCTGAACGCCGCACTCGGAGTGGGAGGATATCCAAAAGGACGAATCATCGAGATTTACGGCCCTGAATCATCAGGAAAGACCACGCTGGCAATCCATGCCATTGCCGAAGCTCAGAAAGCCGGAGGAATTGCTGCATTCATTGATGCAGAACACGCATTCGACCGGTTCTATGCACAGAAGCTCGGCGTTGACGTTGACAACCTGCTCATTTCGCAACCCGACAACGGAGAGCAGGCCCTTGAGATTGCCGACCAGCTCATCCGCTCTTCAGCCATAGATATTCTCGTGGTCGATTCTGTTGCAGCACTTACACCGAAGAAGGAGATTGAAGGCGACATGGGCGACTCTGCCGTAGGACTGCACGCACGACTGATGAGCCAGGCTCTTCGCAAACTGACAGCAACAATAAGCAAGACCAACACCACCTGCATCTTCATCAACCAGCTACGCGAGAAAATCGGAGTGATGTTCGGCAATCCCGAAACAACCACCGGCGGTAATGCCCTTAAGTTTTATGCTTCGGTGCGCCTTGACATTCGTCGCGTCACAGCTATCAAGGACGGCGACCAGGTCATTGGAAACCAAGTACGCGTAAAGGTGGTGAAGAACAAGGTTGCTCCTCCTTTCCGCAAGGCAGAGTTCGAAATCACCTTCGGCGAAGGAATATCAAAGGTGGGTGAGATTGTCGATCTCGGAGTTGAATACGGAATCATCAGCAAGAGCGGTTCATGGTTCTCATACGAGAGTTCGAAACTGGCACAAGGACGTGACGCCACCAAGGAATTGCTGAAAGACAATCCTGAGCTTTGCGAGGAAATAGAAGCAAAGATAATGCAGCAGATAGCTGACGCTCAGAAATAACTAAAGAGAGCTGTGGTTTGTGCCACAGCTCTCTTTAGTTGGTTATTCTACCGAAAGACCTCGGTCTTTCTCACCTTCTGGTCTTTTCCGAATATCACGCGCAGCTTCTTGCCTTTAGAGCGATTGTATATCCAATTATCAACACCATTCCTATTGACGGTATTATTTGGCTCACCCACGGCAAGGAGCACCTCGTCCTTTGTCATGTTGGGAATAACACGACCGGCACGAATCATCGCAGCCATCGTAGGACTGGAGTTGACAATCTTTCCGGCTCCCATAGCAAACAGATAGGCGAAATAGTCTTCCTTATTGCCGTCAATATCACCGGCAACATTGGTATTCTTAAACGTCACATCTTTCTTATATACGGCACGCGAAAGCGGATCTTTGAGCGTAAGCGTATAATATGTACTGTTGGCATGAGGGGCAATCTCTGTAATCTCAAACTGTGTCAGACGGGTAATCTTAACATCGCGGTCCCGCTCAATATTGTGCATCGTAGTGACATACTTGGTATGAACAAGCTTCCCAAGATACTGGGTTATATCCTTCGACAAGCTCATATTATCATTAGCCAGTTCGAACGAACCATAGAAAGCATGCTTTGCATTCGTCTTGTCAAACTCGTCGTCGCGCATTCCACTGTTAGTCTTACTCATGGCAACAATCTGATAAAACTGATTGCCTTTGTCGTCCTCCACAATAATCTTTACCGGAAAACTACGGCTTCCCACGCCGACGGCTACCACCTTCACTTCACGGCCGTCTTCAACAGTCACTTCCTCGTATCCTTCACCGTTGGCCTCTGTATCTATCCGATAAACATCGCCCTTTGTAAACACACGCTGGCCAAGAAGCTTCTCATGGGCAATGTCCACATCGTCAAGAAATGCAAGAGTAGGCACGCCAAGCTTGCCATTGCAATAGCTGTCAAAATCGCCATTGGGAGTTTCATAGTAATATACCTTATTATCATCCTGGCATAAGAAATACATCCTGCCACGGTTCCCAACGTCGGCATGACCGCGGTAAACCATAATATGATAGCGTAACTTACCACTGCTCACCTCTTTGTCGGTAAGCGAATCGCAGAAGGTATTCACTATGAGGTCGTATTTCTCTGGCATCACCATGAACTTCATGCCGGGTTCCCAGTCGCAAAGGCTATGATACTTGAAGTTCTTACCAAGAAAATCCTGAGGTTCGCTTTCCTCAGCAACCTGCCCTGAAGCTGAATCTGCCGCTTTGACAGCTACAGACTGCTTTACATTCTTTGTTTTTACTATGTACTGATTTTGAGCTGCAGCCGAGAGCATAGTCATTGCCATCCCGGCTATTAACACCATTATTTTCATGAATCAAATGCTTATAATCTTTTGCAAAGATAGAAATTTTTTCTGATAGTTATGTCATTTTGGCATTAAAATATTAAAAAATTTGCATGATTTAGCCATTTGGGGAGGTTTGGCATACGCTTTGCAAACAAACCACTGACAAAATTTGAAAAAATAACAAATAAAAACAATACAATTATGGGAAAGATTATTGGAATTGACTTAGGAACAACCAACAGCTGCGTTGCCGTATTCGAGGGCAACGAGCCAGTAGTAATCGCTAACAGTGAAGGCAAACGCACCACACCTTCAGTGGTAGGATTCGTTGACGGCGGTGAGCGCAAGATTGGCGACCCGGCAAAACGCCAGGCTATCACAAACCCGAAGAAAACGGTTTACTCTATCAAGCGATTCATGGGCGAGACATGGGCACAGACAGAAAAGGAAATATCACGTATGCCATTCTCCGTTGTCAACGAAGGCGGCTATCCACGCGTTGACATTGACGGACGCAAATATACTCCGCAGGAAATCTCGGCAATGGTACTGCAGAAAATGAAGAAAACAGCCGAAGATTATCTGGGACAGGAGGTGACCGATGCCGTCATCACCGTGCCGGCATACTTCAGCGACTCACAGCGTCAGGCCACCAAAGAGGCCGGACAGATTGCCGGTCTGAACGTTCGACGTATCGTAAATGAGCCTACGGCTGCCGCATTGGCATACGGTGTTGACAAGGCCAACAAGGACATGAAGATTGCCGTATTCGACCTCGGTGGAGGTACGTTTGATATTTCTATTCTTGAATTTGGCGGCGGAGTATTCGAAGTGCTCTCCACAAATGGCGACACCCATCTGGGCGGCGACGACTTCGACCAGGTAATCATCGATTGGCTGGTGCAGGAATTCAAGAACGACGAGGGCGTTGACCTCACAGCTGACCCAATGGCCATGCAGCGACTGAAGGAGGCGGCAGAGAAGGCAAAAATAGAGCTCTCAAGTTCAACTGCCACAGAAATCAACCTGCCATATATCACTGCCAATGCGACAGGGCCGAAGCACTTGGTTAAGCAACTGACACGTGCCAAGTTCGAACAGCTGGCTCACGACTTGATTCAGGCATGTCTGGCTCCTTGCCAGAAAGCAATGGCCGATGCCAAATTGAACACTGCCGATATCGACGAGGTTATCCTTGTAGGCGGTTCAAGCCGTATCCCTGCTGTGCAGACCCTCGTGAAGAACTATTTCGGCAAGGAACCAAGCAAGGGTGTCAACCCCGACGAGGTGGTAGCCGTAGGTGCCTCTATCCAGGGTGCTATCCTGAACAAGGAAGGCGGCGTAGGCGACATCGTACTGCTCGACGTAACACCGTTGACACTGGGTATCGAGACCATGGGCGGAGTGATGACAAAGCTTATCGAAGCCAACACAACAATTCCTTGCAAGAAGAGCGAGGTATTCTCTACAGCGGCTGACAATCAGACAGAGGTGACCATCCACGTTCTGCAGGGCGAACGCCCGATGGCAGCACAAAACAAGAGCATCGGTCAGTTCAACCTGACAGGTATCGCACCGGCACGTCGCGGCATTCCTCAAATTGAAGTAACATTCGACATCGATGCCAACGGTATCCTCAAGGTATCCGCTAAAGATAAGGCCACAGGCAAGGAACAGGCCATCCGTATCGAGGCCAGCAGCGGTCTGAGCCAGGATGAAATCAACCGCATGAAGGCCGAGGCCGAGCAGAATGCCGAGAACGACAAGAAGGAGCGCGAGCGTGTCGATAAGATGAATCAGGCAGACTCGATGATTTTCCAAACCGAGACCTTCCTTAACGAGAACGGCGACAAACTCGGTGCCGACAAGTCAAACGTTGAGGAGGCTGTAAATAAGCTGAAAGATGCTCATAAGAGTGGTGACATTGCTGCTATCGACTCGGCCATCGCCAACCTCAACACAGTTATGCAGGCTGCATCACAGAAGATGTATTCGCAGGCAGGCGGTCAGCAGGCAGGTCAGCAGGGTAATCCATTCGGAGGCCAGCAGCCCGGCGGAAACGGAGACCAGCAGACTTCAAGCAGCAATCCTAACGACAACATTCAGGATGCCGACTTTGAGGAGGTCAAATGAGACGCATAAGTAAAGACATAACAAA
>CAMOEW010000059.1 GCA_946612625.1 uncultured Prevotella sp. | reverse complement strand
ATTTCCACGATTTCAGAATTCTGTTTTCCTTTTTTTATAATATTTGAAAAAAACATAAAAAAAAATTTTGTGTTTTAATAAATAATATGTAGTTTTGCAATCAAATAGTGTATGAACTACACATTATATATATATTATTAACTAAAAACAACTAATGATGAGAAAAAAACTATTATCTGTGATGCTGTTCTTGGGTGTCATGGGAGGCTTTTGCTTCTCTCCGCTGCCAGTGACTGCATCAGTGACTCAGTCGCAGACCGTTAAGGTTAAGGGTCAGGTTGTTGACAATGAGGGAGAGCCTCTGATTGGCGCAACCGTCAAGGTGAAAGGCTCCAAGTCGGGTACTGTGACCGACTTGGACGGAAACTTTGTCCTGGAGGTGCCGTCGAATGCCACTCTCGTTGTGAGCTTTGTAGGCTACAAGGATCGTGAGGTTGCCGTTCGCGGCCGCGCTGCGCTTGAGCCTATCCAACTTGCTTCCGACGACAATCTCCTTGAACAGGTCGTTGTTGTAGGTTACGGTACTCAGAAGAAGGCCGACCTAACTGGTTCGGTTGCCATTGTGAACGCCGATGAAATGAAGAAGGTGTCGAACTCGAACATCTCGACGATGCTCGAAGGTAAGGTGGCTGGTGTGCAGATTACTTCAGACGGTCAGCCGGGTGCCGACCCTTCAGTGCGCATACGTGGTATCGGCTCGTTCGGAAGCACTGCTCCTCTCTACGTTGTCGATGGAGTGCCTATGGGAACCACTATCCGCGACTTCTCGCCTAACGACATTGCTACTATCCAGGTGCTTAAGGATGCTGCCGCAGCTGCCATCTACGGTTCACGTGCTGCTAACGGTGTTGTTATCATCACTACGAAGAACGGTCAGAAAGACCAGCCCCTGAAAGTGGACTACCGTGGCTACTTCGGTGTTGACAAGATTTCGAAGGGCGTTTATGACGTAATGGATGCGTCGCAGTACAGTAATTATATAGGTCAGGCTACAGCCAATTCCAACACATCGCTTCCCGGCGGCTACAGCCTCGGTGTCGACGGACAGTATCACTTCATGGACAACACCAATACCGACTGGTTTAAGGAAGTGTTCAAGACTGGTATCCGCCAGAACCACAACATCAACCTCAGTGGTGGCGGCGCACACAATACTTATAATGTGTCACTCGACTACTACAACCAGAAGGGTACGCTCGAAGGTGCCGGTCCTAACTATGAGCGTTTCACCGTTCGCGCTAATAACACCTTCGATGCCAAGTTCATCAAGTTCCGCACAAGCCTCGTCTATTCACACTCGTCTCAGGACGGTATGGGACTGTCAAACGCCTCTGAGTATGTTCAGGGTCTATACGGCGACGTTACCAACGTGCTGCGCGGTACGCTGCTGATGGAGCCTACCATCAAGGCATACGACTCATCTACATGGTGTCTCGACGACAAGGTCGGTGCAGCTTCCAACTATCAGTATGACGCCTACGGATATGGAGTGTATTACGACAATATCCACGGCGACATCTCATCGTCGAACCCACTGCTCATCAACAATAAACTGACGCGTAACACCATCGTTGACCGTTTCGTGGGAACAGGTTCGGCCGACGTTGATCTGCTCACGATGATTGGTGTGAAGAGCCAGAACCACAAACTGAACTATAAGCTCAACCTCTCGTACAGCACTACCAGTGCCAACGACAAGACTTGGATTGCTGCATGGATTCAGAGCAACCGTGTGTATCTCGACAAGTCGAACGAGCAGCTGACAAAGGTGCACCGCAAATACACCGACTTCCTGGTTGAGAACACGCTCAACTACGATGGAACTATCGGTAAGCACCATGCCAACTTCGTTACGGGTATCACATACGAAGAGGAACATTCTAACGACATGAGCGGATGGGGCAAGAGCTTCACCGAGCCTTACTTCCTGCAGTTGCAGAATGCTGCCGACACCTACTCCAACTCACACGAATACACCCACACCCTGACATCGTTCATCGCACGTCTGAACTACGACTATGACGGCAAGTATCTCATCTCGGCAACACTCCGCCGCGATGGTAGCTCACGTCTGACCAAGGACATACGTTTCGAGACCTTCCCATCGGTGTCTGTAGGTTGGCGTTTCGACAAGGAGAATTTTTTCCCCATTAGCCGCGATATTATCAACATGTTCAAGATTCGTGGTAGCTACGGTGTGCTCGGTAATGAGAACATCGGTGAGTATATGTATCTTACCACGATGTTGCGCAACAACATGACATATAGCTTCGGCAACTCTCCCGTAACCGGTTCAGCTGTTTCAACCTTTGTTGACACCAACCTTGCATGGGAGAAAAAGAAGAGTGCCAACATCGGTATCGACCTCGCGATGTTCAATAACCGGTTGGAGTTCACTGCCGAGTGGTACAGCAACCGTTCCACTGACCTGCTCTATGCCGTTCCCGTGCCGAAGATGGCAGGTGTGTCGAATGAAACGGTGACCATGAATGCAGCCGAGATGGACAACAGTGGCTTCGAGTTCAGTGCAACCTATCGCAACCGCGACCACAAACTGAAGTGGGAGGTAAGTGCCAACTTGAGTACACTGCGCAACCGCGTGAAGTCGCTCGGCATGGGCGATTCTTACATCACCGGCGCTTACGCCACATACGTAGGTCAGGAAGTAGGTCAGTTCTACGGATGGATCTATGAGGGTATTGCCCGCACTCAGGCTGATCTCGACAACCATGCACTGCAGCAGGGCGCCAACATCGGCGACTGCCTCTACAAGGATATCAACGGCGACGGCGTCATCAATGCCGACGACCAGGTGGTGCTCGGCAGTGGTCTGCCAAAGATGAACTTCGGTATCAGTGCACACTTGGAGTATAAGAACTTCGACCTAAGTATATCGACCTTCGGCGCGCTCAACTATCATGTGACCGACGACATCTACAACAGTCTTACATCATGCTACGGATGGCATAACAAAGACGTGGTGATGCTCCAGGCTAACCAGTGGACTGCCGACGGACGTACCTATCTGTCGCCAGTACCACGCACGTATGCTGCCAACAATGCCACACTGGCATGGAACGACCTGTTCAGCCAGCGCAAGATACAGAATGCCGCCTACTGGAAGATTGCCAATATCGAGCTTGGATACAACTTCCCCGACAAGTGGTTCAAGAATGTCGTTTCGGGCGTGCGCGTTTATGTATCGGCACAGAATCTATGGACAATTACGGGATACAAGGGCTACAACGTTGACTATGCCGGCGGTACGTTCACACCGGGATTGAACTTCTGTTCTTACCCGACCCCGAAAACTTTCATGGCAGGTCTCAACTTTACTTTCTAACAAAAAGAACATACTATATGAAACTACATAAAATTTCACTGGCCCTACTTTTGGGTCTTGGCATGCTTAGCGCGTGCAGCAGCAAGCTGGATGTCGAGAATCCTAACCAGCAGACGACAAACAACTTTGGGAACACCGTCGCCGACCTCGAAGAATGCGTTATCGCTGCCTACAACCATACACGTATGGAGGGAACATACGCCCGTGTGGGATACAATATCGATGTGTGCCGTGGCGACGAGGCGTGGAACTCTTCGCAGGTATGGTATATGCCATTCGACGACCTCAACGAGCCGTTCACCGACGAAATAGGCATGTGGTCGTATCGCGACTGGTATTATACCATCAATGTGTGCAACTTCATTCTCTACAAGGCACAGACAATCACTGCCAGCGAGCAGCTTAACCGCATTATGGGACAGGCTCTGTTCCTTCGCGGACTTGCATACTACAATCTTGCAGGCTACTATCAGAACCCGCCTGTCGTAACCAACTATGAGGCTTATCAGTCGCTTGAGACACTCTACAGCTCGAGCAGCAGCTATGATGCCGTACTCGAACAGTCGGAGAACGACTTTGAGGAGGCTATCTCGCTTCTTCCCAGCCGCGACACCGGCGGCGAGTGGGCTAAGGGACGCGCCACATGCGGTGCTGCTGCAGGATACTATGCACGCGTGTTGATGCAGCGCCATAAGTTCGGCGAGGCCCTCGTGGTGCTGAAAGACCTGCTTAGCTCGGCCGACGGAGGAAACCAGAAGTACGGGGCATACCAGCTGATGGCAAACTACGGAGACAACTTCCGTGAGGGCTCTGAATACGAGAACAATGCCGAAAGCCTCTACGAGGTGCAGTTCCTCGACTACGGTACACAAGGCACCGACGACGAATGGACACCGGTGAACACCAGTCCGAACGCAACACAGGGTTCGGCTATCGAGAGCAACTTCGCCCCAGGCGACTTCGGAGGCTGGGCCGACATCTCTGCTGCTCCGTGGCTCTACCAGCTCTTCAAGGCTGAGCGCACCACTGCCGGTAAGCTCGACCCACGCCTTTACTGGACCATCGGAACCTATGAGCCGGATTGGGAAGACTTCGAATATGGCAATGTATGCTATCAGTCGAAGATGACTGCCACCACTTTCGTTGCCACCAACAACGCCAATGGCGGTCTGCCTATTGCCAAATGGACAAACCTGCGTACTGGTCTATATAATAAGGTGGTGACAGGTCTGCACGACGGTATCAACCTGCGACTGATGCGCTACAGCGACGTGCTGCTGCGTGCAGCAGAGTGCGAGAACGAGGTGAACGGGCCGACACAGCAGGCTATCAACTGGATTAACACCGTGCGTGCACGTGCAGGACTGGCAGGCCTTCAGCTGGCCGACTTTGCCGGCAATGCCGACAAGCTGTTCGAGCAGATTGCCAACGTGGAGCGTCCTAAGGAGTTTGGCTGTGAGTTCGGACGTGGCTTTGATCTCATTCGCTGGGGATTCTTCTACAGTGCCGATCGTCTGCAGCAGCTGAAGGAGCACGGAACGTTCCGTCGTTCTGCCGACAAGACACGTATCAAGGAAGCCGTAAGATATCAGGACATAGCCACCGACAGCGAACTGAAGAGTTCATACGACTCTTATTCGCCGGGACATGAGTTCCTGCCTATATTCCAGGGCTTGCTCAACGAGAACAATAAACTCTCGGGTAACTCGGCCAACTACGACACAGACAACAGCGCAGATTTCTCGGCGAGGGGATGGACTATACACCCTGTTGTAAACCTCTGAGATTAGGCTGAATAATTCACATTATAAAAGTAATAAAGGAAATTGTTATGAAATATTTAAATAAATTAGCGTCAATTTTCTGCGGAGCTGTCATAGGAGTGTCTGCACTTACAAGCTGTGAGGGTGGCGACCTGTTCAATATCGACGCTCCCGACTGGCTTGCATCGAGGATTGATTCTATTGCCAATAGCAAGAAGGGTGGCGAAGAAGTGCTCGAAGGCATGATGGAAGATGTATATACCATTGGAGCTACCGACTTCAGCACCGGATGGTGGCAGGAGTTCTCAAAGTATTATGTCATACCAGAAAATGCGAAGTGGAACGCAGTGTTCAATCTGAATATCAATCCGAGTGCACCGAATACGTATAAAAACTTTGCTCTGATCCTGTCGAATGATGTTGATCGTGGCGGCGATGGATATGCCGAGTACGGAGCCATTCGTTTCGACAACCAGCCCAGCGGCAACTCGGAGTGGGGCAACTATATCGACCGAGGGTTTGTAGAGAGCAACCTCACATTCGCTACCGACACTGACAAAGGTGTGGAGAAACTGGGCGGAAAAGTTACTGTAACAGTTGATCGCTCGCGCGTAGATACTTTCTTCGTGAAGATTACCAACGGAACGGTGACAAAGACCTACACACAGCCGTCGGCAATTGCCAATCTGAATTCCGATGGTTCGAACACTAACATACGTGCGTTCCTCGTGCCGGAAGGCTCGTTCATCGAGTTCCTGCAGACAAATATCGAGCCTATCGGCGGATGTACGTCGGCTGAAGACAAACAGCCTGTCTCAATGGAGCTTGTGGGCGTTCCAACCGAAGTGCTCATCGGTACCAAACTTGAAGACGCAATGGCCAACGTTACCGCTACCGTGACCTTCGAGGAAGGCGTCACGAAGACTGTGACGGCCGAAGAACTGCAGTTCCAGACCATTCCAGACTATGAGACGACAGGACAGAAGACACTCGTGGCACTCTACAACAAGACTTTCAAGGGCGTGAACTGCGACAAGCCTATTATTGCCACCAAGACATTCAGCGTGGTAAGACAGCTTTCGGCATTCACTGCTACCGTTGTCGTTCCTACGCCGACAGTGCTCGGTGCTGAAGACAACACCACGGCTTTCTGGGGCGCACATTCCAGCAGCTTCAAGGTGTCGCCGAAGGAGACAAAGATTGTACACTTTACCAACTACACCTCGGGTGTTGAAAGCTGGAACAACTTCTGCGTTGTGCTGACCAAGGGTGATGAGAAAACGGAGTATGCTGTGGTCCGTGCCGACAACTACGGATGGGGCAACGGATATGCTGCCTGCACGGCAGAAGGCACGCAGGGCGACATGAAGACATGGCTCGCTGCCATGAACGGTGCCAGCGTTACGGCCTATATCACCAACAACGGCGACGGTACGGCCGACATCAAGCTCAATATGGTGGGTAACAACAATGAAGTATATACTCAGTACTACTCAGGCATCAACACCATTGATCCCGACGACATGTACTTCAGATTTACAGTTGACAACTGTCACCTCGTGTTCGACTCCGTGGTTGGTGCTGAAGACAACACCACGGCTTTCTGGGGCGCACATTCCAGCAGCTTCAGGGTAGATTCGCACCAGGTATGCACTATCAATTTCACAAACTATACCTCGGGTGTTGAAAGCTGGAACAACTTCTGTGTCGTGTTGACCAAGGGTGATGAGAAGACGGAATACGCCGTGGTTCGTGCCGACAACTACGGATGGGGTACCGGATATGCTGCCTGTACGGCAAATGGCACGCAGGGCGACATGAAGACATGGCTTGCTGCCATGAACGGTGCCAAGTGCAGTGTTCAGATTGCCAACAACGGCGATGGCACAGCCGACGTGAAATGCGTAATGCACGGTACCAACGGCGTTGAATACGTTCAGAACTATATCGGCATCAATGGCATTGATTCGGAAGACTTCTGCTTCCGTCTCACTGTTGACAAAAGCCATTTCGTCCTTGAATAATCAACAGGTTTCAATAAAAGCAGTATATAACATTTAAAGATTATATCAATGAAAAAGATATTATATTCAGCGTTTGTCGCCATGGGAATGCTCTCGCTGGCTTCTTGCAGCAATGAGTTTGAACCCAAATACGATTATGAGGAGCCAATACCCGACAAAACTCCTTTCCAGAATGATGACTACATCAGTGTTTCATCTTGGGCTAACCGCTATCAGTGGAACCTGGCTAATGTTCACGACCCGAGCGTCGTTCTTGCCGACGACGGATACTACTACATGTATCAGACCGATGCCAGCTATGGAAATGCACATGCATACCACGGGCATTTCTTCTGCCGTCGCAGCCGCGACCTTGTGAACTGGGAGTTCCTTGGTCCGACGATGCACGGAATTCCCGTATGGCTGAAAGGCAAGCTCAACGAGCTGCGCGACAGCATGGGAGTGGC
The DNA here is from genome assembly GCA_946612625.1 of uncultured Prevotella sp. Classification (GTDB taxonomy): domain Bacteria; phylum Bacteroidota; class Bacteroidia; order Bacteroidales; family Bacteroidaceae; genus Prevotella. Next base: position 7,441 of record CAMOEW010000059.1, on the reverse strand, counting down.
TCCAAACACTGCCGACTTCGACAACGACCAAACATATCAGCAGCAGTTCGGCTACTGGGCACCATGTGTGCGCAAGCTCGCCAATGGTATCTATCGTATGTATTATGCTGTAACCGTGCCCGGAACCATCGACGGCGACGGTACATGGAGCGAGCGGTGCTTCATCGGAATGATGGAGACGGCAACGCCGGCACTTACAGAGTCGTGGGTCGATAAAGGCTATGTGCTGACCAACTATTCAGACCGTGGTCTCGACTTCCGCTACAAAGCCGACGACTGGAACAATTGCTACTTTAAGTACAACTGTATTGACCCGTCGTATATCATCACTCCTGAGGGCGAGCATTGGCTTATCTATGGCTCTTGGCACTATGGTTTTGCTGCTGTGCAGATTAATCCCGAGACTGGGAAAACCATTTCAGAGCAGGGACTGCCATGGGGCGCTGAGAACGAGGCTGCATACGGCAAGCTTGTTTATACACGACAGATGGGCAACCGCTGGCAGGCTGCAGAGGCTCCGGAGGTTATCTACCGTGACGGATACTATTATCTGTTCATGGCATACGACGGACTGGATGTGCCATATAACACTCGCGTCGTACGTTCACGTAACATCGACGGCCCGTACTACGGCATCGACGGCACCGACGTAACCAACAGCGGCGGCGATGCATTCCCCATCGTGACACATCCTTACAAGTTCTCTGGCGACCACGGATGGGTGGGCATCAGCCACTGTGCTATTTTCGACGATGGCAAGGGTAACTACTACTACGTGTCGCAGCAGCGATTCCCGGCAGGATATAACGGCAATGCCAATAGCAACGCTCTTATGCTCGGAGGCGTGCGCAGCATACGATGGACTTCAACAGGATGGCCTGTTGTGATGCCAGAGCGCTACAATGCAACGGAGCAGACGGCTATCTCGGACGATGACATCGTGGGTACCTGGGAGCACATCGACCTCGGCTACCAGTACGGAGTAATGAAGGAAGCTGTCGATATGGAGTTCTCGGCCGACCATAAGATTACATCGGGTCCATGGAGGGGTGCTTCATGGAGCTTGGATGCTTCTACAAACACTCTCACCGTCAACGGTATTGAGCTGCTGCTGCAGCGTGAGGCCGATTGGGAGGCTAACCGAACAAAGAACACAATCGTCTATGCTGGTATAAACGGCACTAAGACGTACTGGGGAAAGAAAAAGTAGTTGGTTTTCCTGTATTAAAAAAAACTTACCCTGCAACCGCAGGGTAAGTTTTTTTATGGCGCTTTATTTCAGTATTACCTTAACGCTCTTCAGGTCTTTGTCGGCACTCGACGAGCCTGTCATTACTGTGTAGGAGCCAGGCACTACGCGCATGGTGTTCGTGGTCGCGTCCCACCATTCGAAGCGCTCGCGGGGCAGGGGAATGGTTACTATGCTCGACTCTCCTGCTTTCAGACTGACACGCTGATAGCCACGAAGGGTCTTCACCGGACCTTCGCTGTCGCCATCCTTGTGCAGATATACTTGTACAATCTCTGTACCGTCAACCTTACCCGTGTTCTTCACTGTAAGGCTCACCTTACCGTCGGAATACGACGGCTTGCCAAGGCTGAATGTGGTGTAGCTCAGTCCGTAGCCAAAGGGGTAGAGGGGTTCGCCGCGGAAGAAGCGGTAGGTGCGGTTCTGCATCGAATAGTCGTCGAAGGATGGTAGCTGAGAGTCGTCTTTATAGAATGTTACAGGAAGCTTGCCGCTGGGGTTGTAGTCTCCAAAGAGGATGTCTGCCAGTGCATGACCGCCCTGTTCGCCTGCATACCACGCTTCGATGATGGCATCGCAGTAGTCGTTCTCAGGGCTAAGGGCAACGGCTGAGCCAGAGCAGCATACGAGAATGACTCTTTTGCCGGCGTCGTGCAGGGCTTTGAGGATATTGCGCTGAACCTGCGGCAGTTCGATGCTCGTGCGGTCGCCCTTGTCGAAACCGGGTGCAATGGCCTTGCGGGCTTCTTCGCGTTCCAGATTCGGCGAGATGCCACCGATGAATATAATGGTCTCGGCATCGCGTGCGCTCTCTATGATTTCAGTGATAGTGTTTTCGTGCTTCTTGCCCTCGATGATGTTCAGTGTTGTGCTGCCGTCGGCAGCTGCTGTCTGCTCGCCGATGGTCTTCTCGCTGACGGTCATGTCGGTAATGCTGCAGGCCTCATTGAACGGTAGTTTGCCCGTGCGTGCCTCAATGCCCTCAAGCATTGTCACAGTGTGGGTGGGTTGACCGAAGTAGATGCCCCACAGCTGAACGCTGTCGGCAGCATTGGGACCCATCAGCATTAATTTTTTGTCTGATGATTTCAGAGGGAGTATGCCGTTGTTTTTCAGCAGCACCATCGACTCGCGAGCCATCTGACGGGCCAGAGCCTTATGCTCGGCGCTGGCAATACAGCTTTCGGGGATGCTGGTCCAGCTAACCAGCTCGTCTGGGTCGAAGTCGCCAAGTTCGAAGCGAAGCTTCAGCAGACGGCGAACGCTCACATCAACCTGCTCCATGCTCAGGTCACCGCGTCGGACGGCAGAGGCAAGACTGTGGTAAGTGCGGCCGCACTCCACGTCGGTACCTGCTATGACTGCCTTGGCTGCGGCTGCGGCAGAGTCGGGCGATACTTCATGATGGCCTTCCTTCCAGAAGTCGTCGATGGCTCCGCAGTCACTGACCACCAGTCCGCGGAATCCCCACTCTTGACGTAGTATCTGCTGAAGCAGGCGATTGCTGCCGCAGCAAGGGTCGCCCTCGAAACGCTGATAGGCGCACATCACCTCCTGGACGTCACCTTCCTGAACGAGTGTCTTAAATGCGGGTAGATAGGTTTCCCATAAGTCGCGAGGCGACAGATGCTCGATGTTGAAGAAGTGGCGCGTCTTCTCCGGACCGCTGTGAACGGCATAGTGCTTGGCACAAGCCAAAAGCTTGCGGTATTTCCCATTTGATGATTCGCTATTTGGCGATTCGCCCTGGAGACCGCGTACTACTGCCAGTCCCATGCGAGCATTCATGAAGGGGTCTTCGCCGTAGGTCTCCTGACCACGACCCCAACGTGGGTCGCGGAAAATGTTTATGTTGGGAGTCCAGAACGACAGACCCTGATAGCGCTTGGGACTATCGCCGCGACGCCGCATGGCGGTATGCTTGGCACGGCCCTCGTCGCTTGTGGCACAGTAGATGCGGTAGAGCAAATCGTCGTCGAAAGAAGATGCCATTCCGATGCACTGTGGAAAGACGGTGCTGTAGCCGTTGCGGCCGATGCCGTGGAGCGCTTCGCTCCACCATTCGAATGCCGGTATGCCAAGGCGTTTTATGGCCGGAGATCCATTCATCATTAGACGGGCTTTTTCGTCGATGGTAAGACGTGAGCATAAGTCGGCAGCTCTTTGCTCGGCACTGAGGCTCGGATTCTGATATGGTAACATCTGCGCATACGACGCAGATGTTACCATAGTCAGTAGTGCCATTAAGAAATGTCTCTTGATCATAGTAGTTGAATTAGTTCTATTTCACGATTATCTTTTTTCCGTCCTGAATATAGATTCCCTTAGAGGGATTTGTCACCTCGATGCCATTTAGGTTGTAGAGGGGCGACTCGGACTTAATGTCATTGTATCTGGCAGATGTAATGCCGGATGACTCATTAGTGATGTATCTAAATCCGGCAAGACGCCATTTTGTGCCAGTGGCGCGAAAATTATAGGTCTTGCCACTCTCAAGGTTGTATTTGATGCCGTCGTAGGCGTCGATAGTAACAGCAGGGCTTGTGCCGCTTGCAATCTCGGCTCCGGTGCTTAGGACATAACCCGTGAGGCCTGTCTCGCCTTCGACCATCTCAACCTTCTTGTTGGTTGCTATGCCGCCTCCGAGGAAGATGGTCAGTTCGCCTGAGGCAGTTGTTGCAAAGCTCACGAAGTTGCCGGTGCTCGTGGTGGTGGCATATTTGCCTGTAAGGTTAACACCATCGACCGTGGTTGCTGCGCTTTTAGAGCCGCCGATAGTCCAGTCGGCATTGTCGAAAGTCAGTGTAATACCGTTTACGGAGGTTATTGACATGCCGGGACCTACATTGCTGTCTTCGTTTTGTATGGAGTATGATGTTGTCTTATTGTCATCGGAAGAATCGTAGAGCGATTGGGGCACGTCGTCCTGCCCCTCAACCGTTCCTCCGTCGTTCTGTGCTGCTGTGATGTCGGCAACGAGGCTATTCATATACACTTCAAGGTTGGTGTAGCCCTCGGCGGAGAGGGTGGTGGCATTGCCATCGGCAGCATCGTTAGGATTGAGACCGTTGGTACTTTCCCACTCGTCGGGCATACCGTCGCCGTCAGTGTCGGCTTTGGCTGTACCGCTATTAAGTGTGGGCCATGCGCTGCCGTAGGTAGCAATGATGGCAGTGTTGTCGTTTTGAGTATTGATGAAGCCTGACGACAGTCCGGAGCCTGTAGCTGTGGCGGTGCCGTTTTGAAGGTCGCTGATTATCTGTGCATCGAAGGCATCACGGCCTTTGCTGGCTCCCACGTAAGCGGCGACTCTGGCATAGGCATCGGCAGCACTGTGGGTGGTGGTGTGAACAAAGGCGATGGGTTCGGTCAGCTTGATAGAGTCGCGGGTGGCTTTAGTCCAAGTACCGTCACATGCGCCGGCATCTACCTGGCTGGTGAAACCCAAGCCCCAGTTGTCGGCATCTACCGATGGCCATTTGGTGTTGGTGTTGCCGGTGACATAGTATTTGCCCCAGAGATGCAGAGCCGGTGCGTAGGCGGGGTATTGGGCTACGTATTCATTGGTGCGTACGCCCACGGCAGCTATACGCTGCTGCTTCACGTTGCTTAATGTAAGCGTTGCTGGACCAGGCTTGTAGTAGTTGTTCACGATGTTGACCTTCATGCCTTCGCCGCCGTAGCAACCATTGCCGCCCCAGTTGTAGATTACATTATTGCGCATGTCCATGCGCTCGTCCAGTTGTGTACTTGGACGCGGACCGAGGCGCGGAGTACGGCTGGTGTGATGGGCGATGAGATTGTGATGGAACGACGCTCCGCTACCGCCCCAGTTGCCGCCGTAACCGTGGTTACCTTTAGAGTGGCCCACATTGACCATGCTCTGTGCAACAAGGCACCACTGCACGGTGGTGTTTATATTTCCGAGAACAGAGAGACACTCATCGAAGCTCCAGCTAACAGAGCAGTGGTCGATGATAAGGTCGCGATAGTCGAAACCTCCGAACCCGTCCCAGCTGTCATCACAGTCGGCTGCATTGATGCTTCCAAGTCGTATGCGCATGTAGCGGATGATGATGTTCTGACCGTGGATGAGGAAAGGATAATCGGCTACGCAGATACCGTCGCCCGGAGCCGTTTGGCCGGCAATGGTGGTATGCGCGGGAATCTGCAGCTTTGAGTTGAGATGGATGGTGCCGTCAACATCGAAGACAATGGTGCGCGGACCGGGCTGAGATAGTGCCCAGCGAAGAGAGCCGTCGCCAGAGTCGTTTAGGTTAGTAACGTGATATACCTTGCCGCCACGACCACCAGTGGTGTAGCGACCATAGCCTTCGGCCCCGGGGAAAGACGGAACTTTTTGGCTGTCTGCCAATGCCGTTACTGTCATGAACAGCATGGCACAGAACAAAATGTTTTTTAGTTTCATAATGTAGATATAATTAGTTTGTTTTTATTTTCTCTGCAAATATAATTGTTTTTTTTGAAAAAGAGCATGCTTTAGGTTCTTTTTTGAATCGTAGCGTTTATTCATGATGATAAGGCTCGCCTCGGATGATGGTGCAAGCACGATAGAGTTGTTCGGTGAAGACGAGGCGCACCATTTGGTGAGAGAAAGTCATACGCGATAGCGCTAACATTTCATTGGCACGGTCATACACTTGCCGCGAGAAGCCATAGGGACCGCCGATGACAAAGACAAGTCGGCGTGCCGTTGACTGTCGGCGCTCTAACCACTGGGCAAACTCCGTACTGCGCATCTCGCGACCGCGCTCATCGAGCAGGACTACAATGTCGGCACCTTGCAGTTGCTTCAGAATGAGTTCACCCTCGGCTTGTTTCTGCTGCTCCTCGCTCAGACTTCTTGTGTTCTTCAGTTCGGCAATGGTGGTGATGTTAAACGGCAGGTAATGGGATATACGACTGGCATAGTCGCTTATGCCCGACGCAAAGAGCTTGTCGGAGGTCTTGCCTATGAGTATCAAGTCAACTTTCATCGTCGATGGCATAAATGCTGCGGCCGTGGTGGACAGGACACAGAGTTTCGTTTTTGTCAATCTTGCGGTATTCGTGCCGACGTTTCGGGTTCATTGGAAACCAGCCCTTCTCAACACGCTTCTTCTGAGAGAACAGCTCGCCAATGCCCCAAAGCGCCGAAGCCCCGAACACTCCGACTATCGATGACAGAATGGTGTCTTTAATGAAAAGGGCACCGATGAGGCACGACAGACCTATGATGAGATATACTATCCAAGGGCGCGTGCCCCAGCGGTATTCTGTCTTGATTACTATTGGATGCCAGATGCCTATCGTGAGGAATGTGCATAAGGCGATGATTATTCCTGTGTAATACATTTTTTTCTATCTTGTGGAATGAAATCCTTCGAGATTTTCGTAACGACGGCGCATAGTGCGGCGATAGATGTTCTTCAGCCACAGGTTATGAGTGAGAGTGAAACCAAGGCCGATAATTATGAGCACGATGTAAGCTATATTGAAACCGAAGAACGTGCCTATGAGAAGCGAAAGAGCTACAGGAAGGGAAAAAACCATCATCTCGACAATGAACTGCATCTTGTTCTCAATCTGGCCCTTGCCACTGATTTTTTCGTTAAGGGGAAGAGTCTGTCGGTTATATACTGTCATCTGGAAAAGGATGAAATATTCGAGACCTGAGGTGATAAAGAGATAGGCGAGAATCATCAGTAGTGGGAACTTGCCTGAGATTATGGGTGGGAGAAGAAGAAGAAGCGGCAGCAGCAATATGGCGCAGAAAAAGTAGTACTTTGCGCGGAGCATCGAGTAGATGTTTTCATGGTGAACCATCAGTAGGTCGATATAATTGCCCTCCTGACCCATTATCTTGATGAGGCAGACAGCTCCGAAATAGACGAAGCAGTAGAGACACCACATGTTGGTGCCGAAATTTCCGTCATAGACATCTGAATATGCGATTATCAGGCTGAGCATGATTATAACTACTACACCGGAAATGAAGCGTGCACGAATAGCCTTGTTGCGCATTATGCTCTTGATTTCAAGCTTCAGGTATTCGCCAATCTGGCCGAAACGGTCAAGAGCAGTGAACGAGCTAACATGCTTCAGTGATGTCGCATCATGGCGGGCTACCTCTTTATATATAAGGTGCATCTGAATCCGGCGGTTGACAATGAACAGCGAAGTACCGACAAC
>CAMOEW010000058.1 GCA_946612625.1 uncultured Prevotella sp. | reverse complement strand
CGATGATAGCCACGGCAGGCCACTGTCCGGCATCGGCAGCACCCTTTGCCATCGTTATCGAAGCACCCATGTCAACGCAGGAGTGTATGGCACGATATGGGGGGAGGAAGCCGAGCGTATAGCATCCGATGTCGCCAAAGACACGGGCATTGTCGTACTCCTTCAGCACCTCGTTCAGAGCTGCATAGACGTCGCGGTGACCACATCCCTGACAGAGTGCAGGTGGTCGTGGGGTAACGTCCTCACAGGGAGCATAACACTTGTCGCTATTCATACCAAGGGCTTTTTTTACAATGTCGGGATTGAGTTCGCCTGTGCGTGGCAGTTCACCACTGAGCTTGCCGAGGATGTTGGTACTCTCATTCACTCCTCTGACGATGTCTTCGATGAACGGCTGTCCTTCCTCAACGATGAGTACTTTCTCGCAGTCTGCGATAATGCTTCTGACCAGTTTCTTGGGCAGCGGATATTGTGAGATTTTAAGCAGTGGGAATGGACACCCATCAGGGAAGCACTCGCTGACATAGTTATAACCTATACCACTGGCAATGATGCCGAGGCTCTTGTCAGCACCATCGTTGTAGATATTGTACTTTGATGCTGCAGCGTCTTCCTCCAGTTGCTTCTGTTGGGCGGTCACTATGTCGTTGCGCTTGCGGGCAAAGGCAGGTAACAGCACCCAGTTGCTTGCCACGGCATTGTAGTTCATGGCATTTTCGGGTTGTGCCTCGTCGGCAACCTCAACCACTGCACGGCTGTGAGCCATTCGTGTAGTTACTCTCATGAGCACCGGCAAGCCTTGCTTTTCTGAGTATTCAAAGGCCTCGCTAACCATGTCGTATGCCTCTTGCTGAGAGCTTGGTTCAAACGTTGGAATCATGGCGAACTTTCCATAGAAGCGGGAGTCTTGCTCGTCTTGGCTGGAGTGCATTGACGGGTCATCAGCCACAAGTACTATCACTCCTCCGTTTACTCCCGTCATGCCGCTGTTCACGAATGGGTCAGCGCAGACGTTCAGACCAACGTGCTTCATACAAACCAATGCACGTTTACCCATGAACGACATGCCCAGCGCAGCCTCCATGGCAGTTTTCTCATTGGTGCTCCAACGGCTGTGGATACCACGGGCTTTAGCCGTCTCGTTGTTCTGTATGTACTCAGTGATTTCTGTGGAAGGCGTGCCAGGATAGGCATATACTCCTGAGAGGCCTGCATGGATAGCTCCTAACGCAATTGCCTCGTCGCCTAATAATAGTTTTCTTTGTGCCATTTCTATATCTTAGTTTTGTTTCTTCGTCTCCTAAATTAATTGCTGCAAAGGTAACAAATAAATTTCAAACCACCAAATGGCTTAAAGCTAAAAATATGATGTATCGGCATCGTCAAGAACGCCGAATTTGTTGCGGAAGGAGTCGAGACGCTCCCTGTCGAGAAAAGCTGTGGAGGTGCTTTCAATAGAGTTGGGGCATTCGCTAATGATGTTAGCGTATGCATCGACAATGCGGCTGCCACCGGTGTAATGACAGCGCTGGTCGTCGCCAACACGGTTTACACCTACTACGTAGCATTGGTTTTCGATGGCGCGAGCCAGAAGCAGTGTGTCCCACATCATCATGCGGCTTTCTGGCCAGTTTGCCACATATATAGCCACGTCGTAGTCGGCGATTTTAGTGTTGCTTTCCATGTTGCAGATTTCGTCATTATGCACTTCGTTTTTACAAATCATGCGATTTCGACTGAAAACAGGAAAGCGTATGTCGTAGCATATCTGAAGCAAGAAGCGCCAACCGAGCCACTCAACGACTACTCTCTTCGTGCCGTGAGTGTATTTAATGTTTTCGCCGCCGTAGCTGAACAGATGGCGTTTGTCGTAGGTTTCGACGGTAGAGTCAGGTTTCACGAAGAATAAACGATTGAAATACAGACCATTTTCCTCAGTAGCAATGCTTCCGCATATAGCTGCTGACGTTTCTTTAGACTTCTCCTGCATCCAGACCACGACCGTCGCACTGTCATTCACAAGCTGGTCAGGATTGGTGTCAAAGCCCGTGGTGAACATTTCAGGCAGTATGTATAAATCGGGTGGGGTAGAGCCGTCCGCTTGCTCCTTATTTTTTGCTGCGTTGATAAGCTGGTTGGCAGTGGCAATATTCTGGGCAGTGTTTCCCCACTTAATATCCATTTGTATGAGCGAAATCTTCATAAGCGAAAAATGTCAATGTGCTTCCAGCCAGTTCTTGCCCCAGCCACAATCGGCAATCAGTGGAACGTCCATATGGAAGGCGTTCTGCATCTCCTCAATGACTATTTTCTCAACCCTCTCTTTTTCATCTGGATAGACAGAGAAATTGAGTTCGTCATGGACTTGGAGAATCATTTTAGAGCGGATTCCTTCTTCGGTGAACCGTCGGGCGATGCGAATCATTGCTATCTTGATGATGTCGGCAGCAGTGCCTTGGATTGGTGCGTTGATAGCGTTTCGTTCAGCAAATCCTGCAATGGTACGGTTGGCACTATGGATGTCGGGCAGATAACGACGACGGCCGAATAGGGTAGTGACGTAGCCCTGCTGTTTAGCCACCTCCACCGACTTCTCCATATAGTCCTTCACTTTTGGGAAGGTATTGAAATATCCATCGATTAGTTCTTTGGCTTCGCTGCGACTGATATCGAGACGTTCGGCAAGTCCGAAGACCGTGATTCCATATATAATTCCGAAATTGGCACGTTTGGCTTTTGTACGTTCGTCGCGGCTTACCTTGTCGATGGCTTTTTTATATATCTTGGCTGCTGTTGCAGCGTGGATGTCGTGTCCTTCTCGAAAAGTTTCAATCATGTTTTCATCGCCACTGAGATGTGCCATCACACGTAATTCAATTTGACTATAGTCACATGAAAAAAATAAACACCCTTGCTCTGGTACGAATGCCTTGCGTATCTCCTTTCCATCTTCACCTCGAACGGGAATATTTTGAAGGTTTGGATCTGAAGATGAAAGTCGTCCAGTGGCGGTGATTGTCTGATTGAATGATGTGTGGATGTGTCCGGTGCGAGGATTGATAAGGGTGGGGAGGGTATCAACGTATGTGCCGAGTAACTTCTTCAAGCCTCTGTGCTCCAGGATGGCGTGAACAATTGGATGCTTGCCTTGAAGTTGCTGAAGCACTTCTTCCGATGTGACATACTGACCGGTCTTTGTTCTTTTGGGTTTCTCTATAATTTTCATTTTTCCAAAGAGAATGTCACCTACCTGCTTTGGTGAGGCGATATTAAACTGTTCACCGGCCAGTTCGTAGATATGAGCCTCAATCTCATGCATTCGTTCGGTTAATTGTTTTGACGTTTCCGATAGGCTTGCAATGTCTATACTAACACCATTCATCTCCATCTCAGCAAGTACGGGCATCAGTGGCATTTCGATATTATAGAAGAGGTATTCGGCACCAATCTTCTTTAGTTCGGGTTCCAGTTTGTTTTTAAGTCGGTGAGTGATATCGGCATCTTCGCATGCATACTCATAGACTTGAGAGGGTGGGAGAGAGCGCATGCTTCGTTGGTTCTTTCCGCGCGGGCCGATGAGTTCATCGATGTGAATGGTCTGATAGTTTAGATAAATTTCAGCCAAGTAGTCCATGTTATGACGAAGTTCGGGCTGTATGAGGTAATGTGCTATCATGGTGTCCCACATTTTACCCCTCAGACATACGTTGTAGTTTCTTAATACTTCAAGGTCGTACTTCAGATTTTGTCCTATCTTTAGTATTTCATCATTTTCATAAACTGGTTTGAATATATTAACAATACGTAACGCTTCTTCACGATTTTCAGGAATGGGTATGTAAAATGCTTCAAATTCCTTCACAGAGAAGCTCAAACCGACAAGTTCGGCATCGATAGCTGTTGTTGAAGTCGTTTCTGTGTCTAAAACCAAAAATTTTTTTGTAAGAAATAAATCAACTAATTGTTGCATTTCATCCTCATTTTCAATGAGTTTATAATCGTGAGAAGTAGATTTTAATGTATCAAAACTCGAAATTTTTGAGTCTTCTTGACATCCGTTCGGAATTTCTCCAAAAATATCGAGTTGTATATTTTGGATTTTTGGTTTTTCTTTAGTTTTTTTAAGAATCCTATCTGAAAAGGTCTTGAACTCAAGTTCCTCGAATATTTTTTCGAGGTTGACTATGTCTGGCTCATCGATTTTCAGTTCATCGAGATTCACAGCTATCGGAACATCGGTTTTAATAGTGGCGAGGAATTTTGAGAAGTTGATTTTCTCCTTATTCTCTGTTATCTTCTTTTTGAGTGCTCCTTTTAGGTATTCTGTGTTTTTAAGTAGATTTTCTATGCTACCAAATTCTTGTATCAGTTTTACTGCAGTTTTCTCGCCTACTCCAGGACAGCCGGGAATGTTGTCTGCGCTGTCACCCATGAGACCGAGCAGGTCGATGACTTGGAGTGGTGTTGTTAGACCATACTTCTGTTTGATTTCTTCCACGCCAAGAGTTTCGTAGCCTCCGTCGTGTCTTGGCCTGAACATAAAAACATTCGGTTTCACGAGTTGTCCATAATCCTTGTCTGGTGTGAGCATGAATGTTTCTGTTTCATTGAGGGTAGATGCCTGTGTTGCAATAGTTCCAATTACGTCGTCTGCCTCATACCCATCTACCTCAAGAATAGGTATGTGGTATGCATTTAGAATAGTTTTGATGATTGGTACTGCTGTCTTGATGTCCTCTGGACATGCATCTCGTTGTGCTTTATATTCTGGAAAGGCCTCATGACGAAAGGTTTTGCCGGCTGGATCAAAAGCAACTCCGAGGTGGGTGGCACTTTCCTTATTTATTACTTCGTTGAGGGTGTTAACAAACCCCATGATTGGTGAAGTGTTCACTCCCTTGGAATTACGCCGAGGGTTTTTTATGAATGCAAAATATGCACGATAAATGAGCGCGTAAGCGTCTAAAAGAAACAATTTGTTCATAAAACTTACATTTTCTGCGTAAAATTACAAAAAAAAATTGGAAGTTACCTTTTTTTTAATTAATTTTGTGTCGAAATATTTGAAAAATGAATCCTTTACAGACCATAACGCAGCCGATTCAGCAAGAATTCGACAATTTTGTCAGCTTGTTTAATAATACTCTGTCTCATTCTGACGGACTGTTGGAATCTGTTCTGTCACATATTAGAAAGCAAGGTGGAAAGCGTATGCGTCCTATTCTCCTGATGCTGATGGCGAAGAACTACGGAGCTGTCACTGAGGTGACGCAGTATGCTGCCGTTGGTCTGGAACTGCTGCATACGGCCTCGTTGGTGCACGACGATGTGGTCGATGAAAGCGAAGAACGTCGCGGTCAGGCATCGGTCAATGCTGAGTATAATAATAAGGTGGCGGTGCTGGTTGGCGACTATATTCTCTCAACTGCTTTACTGAATGTGTCGAAGACGGGCAATCTGCGCATCGTGGAGTATCTGTCGGAACTGGGACGAACGCTGGCGGCAGGCGAGATTCTGCAACTCTCGAACATTCAGAACCAGGAGTTTTCTGAGGATGTTTATTACCAAATCATCAAGAACAAGACGGCAGCCCTGTTTGAGGCTTGCGCGGCTATCGGTGCGCTGTCGGTTGGTGCCGATGAAAAAGCGGTAAAGAAGGCTGGTGAATTCGGCCAGAATCTGGGCATTATGTTCCAAATTCGCGATGATATTTTCGATTATTTCGACTCAAAAGATATTGGAAAGCCCACGGGCAACGATATGGCTGAAGGTAAACTTACGTTGCCTGTCATCTATGCCCTGAATGCCTCTCATTACGAATCGATGCTTACGCTGGCCAAGAAAGTGAAAGCAGGCACGATTAACACAGATGAAATCGCTGTTTTAGTTGATTTTACCAAGCAGAAAGGCGGCATTGAATACGCAGAAAAACGCATGCAAGACTATCGCTCATTGTGTATGACGTATATTGAGTCAAATGTGCGTGAACCTCAAATTGCGGCATCACTATCAGCTTATGTAGATTATATAATTAAACGTATTAATTAGTGTTTGCTGAATTAATTCTGAATCACCACAGTCTGGGTGCAGACATTCGTTCAAATATTAAAGGAAAATAAGCCATCTGATTGTATAGGAAATCAGATGGCTTTTCTTTTCTCTTTGCTTTTAGAAGAACTTCACTTCTTCGCCGATGACTTCGCTCAGCAGTAGGTTGGCCAAACGTGATGTACCCATGCGGAACCACTTGTTTGTTAGCCATTGTTCGCCAAGTACTTCTTTTACAATTGTATAGTATATCAGTGCATCTGTCACTGAATTAAGTCCACCTGCAGGTTTGAATCCAATTTGTATGCCAGTTACTTTGTAATATTCCTTGATGGCCTGGCACATTATGTATGCTGCTTCAGGTGTTGCCGCAGGTTCGAGTTTTCCAGTTGATGTTTTGATGTAGTCTGCACCGGAATACATTGCCAGAATACTGGCTTTCTTGATGTTTGATGCGGTCTTCAGACAGCCTGTTTCAAGAATCACTTTCATCTTTTTCTCACCGCATACCGCCTTTAGTTCACTGATTTCATCGCATACTCCTTCATAGTCGCCGCTGAGGAACTTTCCTACAGGCATTACAATGTCGATTTCTGTGGCACCGTCTTTGATAGCAAGTGCCGTCTCGGCTACCTTCACCTCAATCAGTGCCTGTGAACTGGGAAAAGAGCCGCTTACGCAAGCTATTTCTACACCATCAACTTCGAGTGTCTCGCTCACTGTTTTTGCAAAGCATGGATATACGCAAATTGTAGCAACATGTGGAAGGTCTGCATATTGTTCGTCGAATTGATTAACGCGTTCTGTAAACGCCATTACGCTCTCTTCGCTGTCAGTGGTCTTTAATGTTGTCAGTTCTACGCTTCCCAATAGAAAACGCTTTACTTCTTGAGTGTCATTCTCATGAACCTTCTCCATGATGATCTTTTTTACTGCCGACTTGATTTCGTCGTCGCTGATGTTCGTATTATACAATTTCAGAGCTTCTTCAATTTTGTTCATTGATGTCGTCTGGACACCCTTGTTAATCTTTAATTCAGGCATAATTATCTCTTTTATTTTGTTATTATTTATTGATTTATTCTTTGTTTTTTGTGTCCATACAGATGGTAACAGGACCGTCGTTAAGAAGTTCTACTTTCATGTCTGCACCAAATTCTCCTGTTGCCACAGGATTGCCTATTGCCTCGCTCATTCGTTTGCAAAAATCCTTGTATAACGGCTCGGAAATCTCATGACGGGCTGCCCTAAACCAAGATGGGCGATTGCCTTTCTTGTAGCTTGCAAATAACGTGAATTGCGACACTACGAGTATTTCACCGGCAATGCTTATTATATCTCGGTTCATAACTCCGTTTTCATCGTCAAATACTCTCAGTGCTGCTATCTTATTTGCAAGCCAGACAGCATCGTCGCTGTTGTCCTCTTCGCATACACCAAGCAGTATAAGGTAACCTTTGCCGATACTTGATTTTACTACTCCGTTGATAGTTACTCTTGCGTTGCTTACACGCTGTATGACTGCCCTCATTCTTATTGAATAATCCTTATATTATTTTTTGTTAGATGTTTCAAAGCTTTACATTTGTCTATTGGGTACAAAGTTAACTATTATTTTCTGATTGATGAAAATAATTGTAGATAATTTTTGCTTTAGAATTTCCTATTATTTCTGCAAGTGTCTGTATATCAGTATCTTTTATCTTTTTCACGCTCTTTATTTTCTTAAGTAGTTCGTCTCTTGTTTTCGGACCGATTCCCTTAATGTCGTCCAACTCGCTGTGTAGCTGATGTTTGCTACGTTTGTTTCTATGAAATGTAATGGCGAATCGATGTACTTCATCCTGAAGATCTGTTAGTACATGAAACAGTTCCGATTCAGGTTTTATTCCTATTGTATTTGGCGGAAAACCGTATAAAAGTTCGTTAGTACGATGATGACTGTCTTTTGCTAGTCCGGCAATAGGAATATCCAGCTTAAGTTCGTCTTCTACTACCTGTCGTATTACTTCCATCTGCCCTTTTCCTCCGTCTGCAATAATCAGGTCGGGTAGGGTAGAATCTTCTTCGATGAGCCGCTTGTAACGTCTTCTTACAACTTCTTTCATTGAGGCGTAGTCGTCGGGTCCTTCAACAGTCATGATATTGTAGTGTTTATAGTCTTTTTTCGAAGGTTTCATCTTCTTGAAAACCACACATGCTGCCACAGGGTCTGAGCCAGAGATGTTTGAATTATCAAAACACTCTATATGGTATGGCATCTTTGTTAGGTGTAGTTTCTCCTGAAGTTCTTTCATCAAGCGTACCTGCTTTTGTTCTGGATTTAGTTTCTCAGCTTGTTTTAGTCTATCGAATTTATATTGCTTTCCGTTCATTAGCGACAATTCGAGCAACTTTTTTTTGTCGCCACGTTGTGGAACTGTGATTGTAACTCCTTCCAGTTCTAGCTCTATATTTTCTTGTAGAATTATTTCCCTTGCATTACTTTCGAATCGTTCTCTCATCTCAATAATTCCAAGTGCAAGCAAATCATCAACACTCTCTTCTATTTTTTTCTTATATTCAAATGTAAAACTTTGGTTGATGCTTCCATTTGAAACATGTATATAGTTGATATAAGCTACTTTTTCATCGTTTGTTATGGTGAATACGTCAACATTGTCTATAGTGTGTGATACAACTTCGCTTTTTGCCACAAAACTTTCCACCAAAAGATATCGTCGTTTCAGTTCTTCTGCCTCTTCAAATCTTAGCTGTTCTGACAGATACAACATCTTATTCTTCATTATTGTTAGAAGTTGTCGTGTGTTACCTTTGAGTATCTCTCGGGCCTCCTGAATGTTTTCCATATACTCTTCATAACTCTGTTTAGCTACACATGGAGCATTACAGTTTTTTATATGATATTCAAGGCATACATTGTATTTTCTCGACTCAATCCCTTCTTTTGTTACAGCCATTCTGCAACTGCGTGGTTTATATAGTTTTTTTATCAGCTCCAGAATTGCATACATCTGTCCAATATGTGAATATGGACCATAGTATGTTCCCCATTTCTTGTTGATTGTCCTTGTCTTGAATATTCGTGGCAGATATTCATTTGTTATGCAGATGCTCGGATATGTTTTGCCGTCTTTGAGCAGCACATTATATTTTGGGTTGTACTTCTTTATTAGCGAGTTTTCAAGTAGCAATGCATCTTCTTCTGTGTTTACAACCGTGTAGCTGATATTTTCTATCTTACTTACCAGTACCTTGGTTTTAAATCTATCCACCTCAGAATGAAAATACGACGATACTCTTGATTTTAGATTCTTCGCTTTACCAACGTATATTATTGTTCCGTCAGCATCGTAGTACTGATAGCTGCCAGGTTTCTCTGGCAGCGCTCTAACTAAATTTTTCAGTCTTTCTATTCTTTTCTCGTTTTCTTCTTTTGTCATTTATACGCGTGCGGTTTTTTGTTTCACGTGGAACAAGACTATATTGTCATCAGGGTTGTTAGTTCTATTCCTTCAAACAGGTCTCTTCCATGTAGTCCTTCGTCAGTTATCTCAATAATAAAGTTCATGTAAATTTTCTTAGGTTTAAAATACTGAACTAGTTTATACGTTGCTTTGGCGGTTCCTCCGGTTGCTAACAGATCGTCGTGAATAAGAACGACGTCATCTTTGGTAATTGAATCTACCTGCATTTCTATTGTGTCAATACCGTATTCTTTCGCATATGACTCTTTTATTACTGCTGAAGGTAGTTTGCCGGGTTTTCTGGCAAGCACCACTCCGCATCCGAGTCTTCCTGCTAATGCTGCAGCCATGATAAAACCTCTGCTTTCAACGCCAACGATTTTCGTTATGCCTTTGTCTTTGTATAGTTCATACATTTCGTCAAGCATGATTTTAATGCATTCTGCGTTTTTGTAGAGTGTTGTTACGTCACGGAAGTTGATGCCCTGTTTTGGAAAATCTGGAATGCATCTCAAGTTCTTAATTAAAATTTCGTTGTTCATAATGGTTTGTTTTTTTTTATTTGATTTTCAGGAATATACATTGTGATTGTTTCATGTGAAACATTATTCCTTGTAAGGCTGTTGTTACCGTCCCATTATCACAAGCATAACGTTTATATCGCTGGGTGAAACGCCTGGAATCCTGCTTGCTTGTGCAAGTGTTTCGGGGTCGATTGCTTGTAGTTTCTGTCTTGCTTCTGTTGAAAGTTGATACATCGATGGATAGTTGAACTTTCCCTTAATGCGAATATTTTCAAGTCTATGCATTTTTTCGGCCACCATTTTCTCTCGCTCTATATATCCTTTGTATTTTATTTTTATTTCCGCTGCTTCGGCTATTTCTTCTTTCCGTTCATCGATGGATTCTATCTTTTCCTTCAATTCCGGAATAAGATTTGATAGTGTTTCTATGTTAAGCTGAGGACGTCCGAGTAGGTCTTCCAGTTTACAGCCTTCCCGGAGTGGGGTGGTGCCGAGTTGCTCAAGAGCAGTATTTATTTCGTCTTTCCTTACGTGATGGTTTTTACAGAAAAGTTCAATGTCTTTTATTGCATATTTTTTCTTCAGCCACCATTGATATCTGTCGTTCTTTGCCAGTCCAATAGCGTATCCTTTCTCTGTCAGCCGTGCATCGGCATCGTCCTGGCGTAGCAATATTCTGTATTCAGCCCTTGACGTGAACATTCTGTACGGTTCGTCAACTCCTTTTGTTACCAAGTCGTCAATTAATACTCCTATATATGCTTCGTCACGTTTAAGGATGAAATTTTTTTCTGCAGATGTGTCGCTTCCTGCGCTGCCTGCTTTGAGTGCTGCGTTTATTCCTGCCAGTGTTCCTTGCCCTCCTGCTTCTTCATAACCCGTCGTCCCGTTGACTTGTCCTGCAAAGAACAGGCCGTCTATCAGCTTCGATTCAAGTGTGTGACGTAGTTGTGTAGGGTCGAAGAAATCATATTCTATTGCGTAGCCAGGACGATACACTTTTATGTCTCGAAGTGCCGGTATTTTCTTCAGTGCTTCCAGTTGTACTTCCATTGGTAGGCTCGACGAGAATCCGTTAAGGTACATTTCGTTTGTGTCGGTACCCTCTGGTTCGAGAAATAGAGGATGCTGGTCTTTGTCGGGAAATGTAACAAGCTTTGTTTCTATCGACGGACAATATCTTGGACCAATCGACTGTATCTGTCCGTTGTAAAGAGGCGACTCGGCAAGCCCACTGCGCAGTGTGTTGTGAACATCCCGATTGGTATAGCAAGTCCAGCATGGTAGTTGTTGCAGCGTTCGATGGTTTCCTGTGAAGCTGAACTGATGGAAGTCGGCTTCGCCATCCTGTCTCTCCATGTCTTCGAAATGAACGCTTCGCTTGTCAATTCTCACGGGAGTGCCTGTCTTCATGCGGCTTGATTTTATGCCATGGCTGCATATACTCTCTGTGAAATGTTTCACCGGCGGTTCAGCAATCCTGCCTCCGGCTACCATTTTCTTTCCAATGTGCATCAAGCCGTTGAGGAATGTCCCGGCAGTCACGACGATGCATCCGGCATGAAGTTCTGCTCCCCAGATAGTTCTAACGCCGATGACTCTTTTCCCCGTTTCGCTTGCGTTGTCTTCTACCAATAGTTCCTCTGCCTGGTCTTGCCAGATGTCAAGATTTGGCGTATTGTCGAGAACCTCGCGCCATTTCAATATAAATTTGCCTCGGTCGCACTGGGCGCGCGGACTCCACACGGCAGGTCCCTTGCTTCGGTTAAGCATTCTGAATTGTATGGCGGTAGCGTCGGTCACTATACCCATCTGTCCGCCCAGTGCATCTATCTCGCGCACAATCTGTCCTTTTGCAATTCCTCCTACGGCAGGGTTGCACGACATCTGGGCAATTTTGTTCATGTCCATAGTGACAAGACAAGTGCTGGCACCCATGTTTGCACAGGCACATGCTGCCTCGCATCCGGCATGACCGCCCCCAATTACTAAAACATCATATTTAAGAATCATTTCCTAATGTTGTATATTCGCGGCAAAATTACTAAAAGTTTTGCAATATCTGCATAGCAAAACCAAAATATCTTTGTATTTTTGTGCGTCGATTGTGTATAAATAGTGAATTTTTCATCTGAAAATGTTTGTGGTCTCACTATTTTATAGTAACTTTGTAGCCTGATATTGTGCATGTGTACCAACTTTTTGTTAGTAGGTTTGCAATACATGATGTTCGGAATCTTATCATATTACAATTTCAATATTTAAAATTTCAATCAATTATGTGGTTAATTAATTCATCAATTGGACGAAAAGTTGTGATGTCCGTAACGGGTATTGCGCTTATCTTGTTCTTGACATTTCATTGTTGCATGAACTTGGTGGCGCTGTTCTCGGGAAAAGCCTACAACATGATTTGTGAGCTTCTGGGTGCCAACTGGTACGCGGTAGTGGCAACCATGGGCTTGGCATGCCTTGCGCTCATTCACATCGTTTTCGCATTCATCCTTACCGCTCAGAACCGTAAGGCTCGTGGTACGGAGCGTTATGAAGTGACAGACAAACCTGCAAAGGTGGAGTGGGCATCGCAGAACATGCTTGTGCTCGGTATCATCATCCTTCTCGGTTTGCTACTGCACCTGTTCAACTTCTGGTATAACATGATGTTTGCAGAGCTGTTCCCGTCAATCCACTTCGATCCGGCTCCCGCCGACGGATTCGGCAAGATTATCACTACGTTCGGGAATCCTATCTATGTAGTGCTCTATGTCATCTGGATTGTGGCCATCTGGTTCCATCTCACTCATGGATTCTGGTCGGCAATGCAGACTCTTGGCATCAACGGTCGCATTTGGTTCAACCGCTGGCGTATCATCGGCTTCATCTACACCACTCTGCTGATGCTCGGCTTCCTTGTGGTAGTTCTCGCTTTCGCTTTCGGTTGCGCCCCAAGTCTATGCTGTGATGGCGGTGCATGCTGCGCTCCTGCTGCTGCATGTTGCTAATCAATTGTAAATTGTAACAAAGAAAATCGTAAATTACATTATGGCAAAGCAATTAAATTCAAGAATTCCAGAAGGTCCAGTAGCTGAGAAATGGACTAACTATAAGGCTCACCAGCGTTTGGTGAACCCAAAGAACAAGCTGAAGCTCGATGTTATTGTCGTTGGTACGGGTCTTGCCGGTGCCAGTGCAGCCGCTTCGCTTGGCGAGATGGGTTTCAACGTCCTTAACTTCTGCATTCAGGACTCTCCTCGTCGCGCTCACTCTATTGCCGCACAGGGTGGTATCAATGCCGCCAAGAACTATCAGAACGACGGCGACTCCGTCTATCGCCTGTTCTACGATACAGTGAAGGGTGGCGACTATCGTGCCCGTGAGGCCAATGTATATCGTCTGGCAGAGGTAAGCAACAATATTATCGACCAGTGTGTGGCTCAAGGTGTTCCCTTTGCCCGTGAGTATGGCGGTATGCTTGCCAACCGTTCGTTCGGTGGTGCTCAGGTGAGCCGTACTTTCTATGCCAAGGGTCAGACGGGTCAGCAGCTGCTGCTCGGCGCCTATTCCTCGCTCTCTTGCCAGGTGAAGGCCGGTAAGGTTAAGCTCTATACCCGCTATGAGATGGAAGACGTGGTGATTGTTGACGGTCGTGCCCGTGGCATCATCGCCAAGAACCTTGTTACCGGCAAGCTGGAGCGTTTCACTGCCAACGCCGTGGTTATAGCAACCGGTGGTTACGGAAACACATATTTCCTTTCCACCAACGCCATGGGTTGCAACTGTACTGCTGCCGTTCAGTGTTTCCGCAAGGGTGCCATGTTTGCCAATCCTTCATACGTTCAGATACACCCGACGTGTATTCCTGTTCACGGCGACAAGCAGTCAAAGCTTACGCTGATGTCTGAGTCGCTGCGTAATGACGGACGTATCTGGGTGCCTAAGAAGCTTGAGGATGCTCAGAAGCTTCAGCGTGGTGAGCTTCAGGGATGGGAGATTCCCGAGGAAGACCGCGACTACTATCTGGAGCGCCGCTATCCGGCATTTGGAAACCTCGTACCGCGCGACGTTGCTTCTCGTGCCGCCAAGGAGCGTTGCGACAAGGGCTACGGCGTTAACAATACGGGCCTGGCTGTGTTCCTCGACTTCTCTGAGTCAATCAACCGCCTTGGTCTCGACGTTGTGATGCAGCGCTACGGCAACCTCTTCGAGATGTATGAGGAAATCACCGATGTCTTCCCCGGCGACGTTGCCAATGAGATTAACGGCGTGAAGTATTATAAGCCGATGATGATTTATCCTGCCATCCACTATACCATGGGTGGTATCTGGGTTGACTACGAGCTTCAGACCACTATCACCGGCCTGTTTGCCATTGGCGAGTGCAACTTCTCCGACCACGGTGCCAACCGTCTCGGTGCTTCTGCTCTTATGCAGGGTCTGGCCGACGGTTACTTTGTTCTGCCTTACACCATTCAGAACTATCTTGCCGACCAGGCAGTATGGCCGAAGGTCTCTACCGACCGTCCCGAGTTCGACGAGGCAGAGAAGGGTGTGCAGAAGGAAATCGACCGTCTGATGAATATCAAGGGTAAGCGTTCTGTTGATTCCATCCACAAGGAACTCGGCCACATCATGTGGGAGCATGTAGGCATGGGCCGCACGAAAGAGGGTCTGCAGGAAGGTCTCCGTCTGCTGAAGGACTTGCGCAAGGAGTTCGACACCAACCTCTTCATCCCCGGCGAGAAAGAGGGTCTGAATGTCGAGCTTGACAAGGCAATCCATCTGCGCGACTTCATCCTCATGGGCGAGCTTGTTGCCAACGATGCTCTCTCTCGCAATGAGTCTTGCGGCGGTCATTTCCGTGAGGAGTATCAGACCGAGGAAGGCGAGGCTAAGCGCGACGACGAGAACTACTTCTACGTAGGCTGCTGGGAGTACAAGGGCAAGGGCAACGAGCCCGAGCTCATCAAGGAGCCGCTGGAGTACGAGGCTATTAAGGTACAGACACGTAACTATAAAAACTAAGGAATTATGGCTAAGAATATAAGCT